>JAGHAF010000049.1 GCA_021161675.1 Planctomycetota bacterium
CCGGAGTTTCTTTGACTTCGCGCCCCTGCGGCTGTAGGCTCTACATCAGCTTGTTTGAGATACTACACACACATGGCACAAGGAATGGTTCGCGATGCATAAGATAGCCGTTATCCCCGGTGATGGGACGGGCCCGGAGGTCGTGCGAGAGGGACTGAAGGTCCTGGAGGCCGTCAGCAAATTGGAGGGCTTCGACTGCGAAACCGTCGAGTATGATCTGGGCGGGGAGCGATACCTGGCGACCGGCGAGGCGCTGCCCGACTCGGCGCTGGAGGAGCTCCGAGCGTTCGACGCGATCTACCTGGGCGCCGTCGGGCATCCCGACGTGGCCCCCGGCATTCTGGAACAGGGCCTGCTGCTGAAGCTGCGCTTCGAGCTGGAGCAGTATATAAATCTGCGCCCCATCAAACTATACCCCGGCGTCCGCTGCCCGCTGAAGGACAAGGGGCCGGAGGAGATAGACTTCGTCGTCGTCCGCGAGAATAACGAGGGCCTCTACACGGGCAGCGGCGGCTTCAGCCACAAGGGCACAGCGGACGAAGTGGCGATCCAGGAAATGGTGAACACCCGCGCCGGCGTGGAGCGCTGCGTGCGCTACGCCTACGACTATTGCCGGCGCCGCGACGACAAGAAGATGCTCACACTGTGCGCCAAGACCAACGTGCTGACGTACGCGCACGACCTGTGGTGGCGGACCTTCCAGGAAGTGGGAGAGGAATACCCGGACGTCAAGCGCGACTACGCGCACGTGGACGCCACCTGCATGTGGATGATAAAGAATCCCGAATGGTTCGATACCATCGTGACCTGCAACATGTTCGGGGACATCATCACCGACCTGGGGGCCATGATACAGGGCGGAATGGGCATCGCGGCCGGCGGCAACATCAACCCGGATGGCGTCTCGATGTTCGAGCCCATCGGTGGCAGCGCGCCCAAATACACGGGCAAGAACGTCATCAACCCCCTGGCGGCGATATGCGCCGTCGGCATGATGCTCGACCAACTGGGGGAGAGCCGCGCCGCCGCCCGCCTGGAGAGGGCCGTCATGTGGGTGACCGCGAACAAGATGAAGAGCATGGCGGCGGGCAAGATGGGCTACAGCACGCAGGAAGTGGGCGACCTGGTGGTTGAGAGCGCGGAAAGAAGCGAAGTATGAATTATGAAATTTAACTGCAAAAGCAGAGACAACGGTAGAACGGCAGGCTGGAACGAAGCGGCCGTTTTGTCGTGTCGTCATGGTAACGACTTCTGCCGTAAGTCGTCCTCCGCGTCCTGCGCGCCTTCCTACTTTGCCCACCGATAGAGGGCTACGTAGGACAAGCCGTGGTGAAAGGCGCCGGAACGGCTGCGGATAGTCGAGGCCCTTTGCTATCGGAGAAGCTATGTTGCAGAGCGGCGACAGCGTAATCAGTATTCGGGATTTCGACTCCGAGGAGATCCAGCAGGTTCTGTCGGTCGCTGCGCGCATGGAGCGAGAGGACAACCGCGACCTGATGCGCGGCAAGATTCTGGCCACGATGTTTCTGGAGGCCTCCACCCGGACGAAGCTGAGCTTCATGTCCGCCATGCTGAGGCTGGGGGGCGAAGTCCTGGACTTCGGCGACACGGAGCACTCTTCCTTCAAGAAGGGCGAGTCCCTGAGCGACGCCATTCGAATCGTGTCCGGCTACTGCGACGTAATCGCGATGAGGCATCCCTGGGAGGGCGCCGCTCGGCTGGCGGCGCAGATCGCCGGGTTGCCGGTGATCAACGCCGGCGACGGCGCCAACCAGCACCCTACGCAGACTTTCCTCGACCTCTACACGATCCAGAAGGTGCGCGGCAGGATAGACGGGCTGAGCGTGGGATTCGTCGGCGACCTGAAATACGGCCGCACAGTCCACTCCCTGGCGACGGCCCTGAGCCGGTTCGACTGCCGCCAGATATTCGTCTCGCCCCCCACACTCCGCATCCCTGCGGGGCTGCTGCGGGAACTTGAAGAGGCGGGCGTGCGCTACGAAGTGTCCGAAGACCTGGTGTCCGCTATCTCGAAGCTGGACATCCTCTATTGCACGCGCATTCAGCGGGAAAGATTCGCCGACAGCCTGGAATACGAGCGCACGAAGGGCGCCTACCGGCTGGACCTTGCGCTGCTGGAAAGGGGCGGGGCGAGGGATGAGTTGCGCATAATGCACCCGCTGCCCCGCGTGGGCGAGCTTTCCACGGACCTGGATGACACGCCGTACGCCGTCTACTTCCAGCAGGCGCGCAACGGTGTGCCGGTTCGGCAGGCGCTGCTCTCACTGGTGCTCGGGAAGGAATGAACATGCCGCCTGAGAACTCCGACAAGGAATTGAGCGTCGCTGCGATCCGCGACGGCACGGTGATTGACCACATCCAGAACGAGGCCACGTTCAAGGTCGCGGACATCCTGAACCTGGACACCGGAGAGGAAGTCGTGCTGGTGGGGATGAACCTGCCCGGCAGCAAGGCAGGGCGAAAAGGGCTCATCAAGATTGATGGCCGGGAGCTGACGCTCGAGGAAGTCAACAAGATCGCTCTTATCGCTCCCCGCGCTACGGTGAACATCATCAAGGGCTATCGCGTCGTGGAAAAACGCAAAGTCCAGCTGCCCGAACAGGTGGAGGGAATCGTGCGCTGCATCAACCCCAACTGCGTCACCAACAAGCAGTCCGTCACCACGCGCTTCGACGTGCTCGAATCCTCGCCGCCCAGCCTTCGCTGTGTCTACTGCGAGCGCACGGTCAGCGGCGCGGACATCATACTGAAGTGATGCCCGGCTTGCTCGACACAATACTGGCGTGGGCGCTGCCCTTCTCGCCTCTGACCTCGTACACCACTGTGCCGTCCTCTGGCCCATCACCGGCGCCCCGCACTTCGACCTTACCTACCCCGGCTGACATCCCCTCCGGGTGGCTCGATCCAGGCGCGCACGCCGAGTCTCTGCCGGTATGGGCGGTTAGCGCTCGGGCTCGCAGCGCCATTGCACGCCGCGGGCGGCCAGCTCGGCCCTGAGGTCAGGTATCGGCACGTCGGCCGGGGGCACGCCGTTCTTGACGGCGAGGGCGGCCGCTACGCCCGTTATCTCGCCCGTGTGGGCCGCGGCTTGAATGACCCGCGTGGCTTCCCAGGCGCTGCCCGCGGAGGATATGCACCGCCCCGCGACCAGCAAATTCGATACCCCGCCTCGCGGTAGCAGGACGCCGTAGGGGATTTCCCACACCTCACCGCGCCGCCACCAGGCGGCCACCAGGCCGACGGAATCTTCGAAGCTGCGCCCGTGCATGCCGTCCGACAGGGTGCGGCGGCCGTCAATACGGCGCGTCGTGCGAAACTGCGCCATCGAGGGCAGATGGATCGGGTAGAGGTTGTGCCGCGCGCCCTCGCCGAGTTCGGCGTACTTGCGCTCGTAGTGCAGGCGAAGGAGCCTGCGCGACTCGAGCGCGAATTCGCTGACGTCCTTGCCGACGGCGCCCCGGAACTTGCGCCCGCTTTCCTGGCGGTCCTCTCCCGCGTTGTCGGCTCCGAGCATTACTGCCCGGCACAATGGCTCTCCCGAGCCCTGCTCCACGGCCTGGCGCGCGGCGTCGAGGGACGCTTCTAATGCCCAGAGCGCGATCGAGTTGCTCTGCTCCACGCAGGGGGCGCCGGCCCGGAAGGCGACGTCGGCGTCGCCGGTGGCGTCCACGAAACAGCGCGCCCGGATCAGGCCGCGTCCGCTCTTGTTCTCCACTTCCAGGCCCGTGAGCCGGCCTTCGGCGCTCTGCGCGGCGCAGACGAGGGTGTCGAACCAGATTTCCACCCCGGCCCGGGTGAGAAGCTCGTCGAGGGCCAGCACGAAGGAGGCCGGCGAGAAGCGCACCTCGTAGCGGTCGGCGCCGGGCTCCTTCGGGCCGGGCCGCCTCCAGGCGAGCGGGACCTCTCCAGGGCCATATCGCAGGCTTGCCAGCAGGAGTTCTTCCGCCAGGCCGAAGGTGACCTGGCGGCCCAGTCCGTCACATAGCGGGAGGTAGAAGATGACAAGTCCGCTGGTGGCCAGTCCGCCGGGTTTGATTGTTTTCTCGATCAGGGCGGTGCGGGCGCCCCTCCGTGCGGCGGCGAGGGCGGCGGCCACCCCCGCGGCGCCTCCTCCGGCAACGACGACGTCGAACTCCTTCTGGTACTGGAGCATGTCGCGTCCTCCGATGGCATTCGGGAGGGGATTATAGGCCATCGAGCGGGAGGGCGGCAAACGGCGGCCTGGCGAACTCACGAAGGGGGCTGTTCGTTGAGCCTGGAGGAGAGCGGGTGGAATCTGGATCGAGCGTTTTTCCGAGCCAGCGGGAGTCGGGGGACGGGGAGCGCAAAAAAAATAATGCGGGTGGGTTAACCCCAACCCACC
>JAGHAF010000065.1 GCA_021161675.1 Planctomycetota bacterium
TCAGCAAACGCCTTCTCAATCTGCGCGAGCATCTTGTCCACCTCCGGCGCCAGCCCCTTCGCAAGGGCGATCTCAGAGCCCTTCACCCGCTCAAGCTGCGACCGCGCCTCTTCAAGCTTGCCTTCATCATAGGCCGTCTGCCCCGCCTTATAGGCCTCCTGCACCGCCTTTATCTCTCCCTCCACCTCCGCCAGCACGTCCCGCGCCTTCTGATCCTTCTTAGCTCCAAGCTCGGCCTCGGACGCCGCGGCGGCCTTCAACTCTTTCGCGGCCGCCTCATATTGCTTGCTCTTGTAGGCGGCCATACCGGCGTCGTAATGCGCAAGCGCCTGCTCTTTTTCTTTTTGGCTCGTCAGTTTCCGCTGGTACAGCACACTCTGCGCCCGCGCCAACCGGGTTTCCACCTGGTCCTGCTGTTCCTGCGAGAGTTCCTCTTTGTGCCGACTCAATCGGTCGTAGAAAGTGCGAGCATTCTGGAAATCCTCCTTCTGATAGGCCTGGTCGGCCTGAGTCAGCATTAGCTCAAGGTCCGCCGGCGGGATTGTTGCTAGCTGCCCGGGGGCGCACCCGGCCAGCAGGATCAATCCCGACAAAACGCAAAAAGGCAGTATTAGAAAGGCCTTCTGGATTCGAGCCATGGTTTTCCCTCGCATGGGCAATTAATCCAATGATTTACTTTGAATGGAATTCCTCTTTTAATGTCGTATCATCCTGTCCGCAGCGTTGAAGACAGATTCTCATCGCCCCCCGTAGCTGGGTACGGCAGCTTTCTTCCACAAGTAATCCAGTGTTTTCTGGTTGCGATAGATTGCGTGCAGAACGCCTTTCTGGTCGGCATAAATCACCCGAGACGTCCGCGCTCCCGTCTCAGGATCACGAACCTGTGGATGGAAATCCACCAGACGGTAACCGCTGGCCAGATTGACATTCCCTTTTCCCGGCTTAACCTTGAGGCCGCCTATCTCATCGCCCTCACAGACCCAGAAGCTGTCCTTCTGCGCTTCGCCATTGATCTCCTTCACTACTTCGAAACGCACGTTGTTGGCGCCGGTGAGCGTGAATCTGATATCCAGGGGGGCGCCCACAGTAGCTGAGACGGGATCGGTGAACTCGCCCTCCGTGGGATAGGTATTGGCGCCAACCAGCCGCACTTTGTAGGCGTATTTACTTCCGGGCTTCACTGTGGAGGAGGAGTCGCGCCATGTAATGACATCTTTCTCCTGCTTGGTTTCTTCCTTTCCCCCTGTCGCTTCGGGTCCTGGGGGAGCGGTTCTTCCCCGGGCTTGCATCAATCGGCGCTGGAATTCGCTCAGCCCGGACTCACCGAGCCCGGGCAGACGCGGCCCACGGGGAGCAAGGGGCCCTGCTTGCTTCGGTTCTTCGCCGCCGGCAGAGCTTGTAGAACCTGGTTTGACTGTGGCTACCTGTTTGAAATTTCCCAACGGGTCATCCCAGTCGCGCCGCCATATTTCATAGTGCTTCACCTTCACTCTCTGCGCTTTCACCTTCGGGTCGGGCTTGAAGGCCAGCAACACACTCCCCAGGCTTTGCCTCACCGTCAGCTCGATGGGCCGATAGGGGGTCTTACCGGCGCTGCTGCCGATTATCACTGGATAAACATGCATATCTTTACCAGATTTGCCCACGATGTAGATCTCGCCTGGCCACAAACTGGATTCCAGCTCGACCTTCGAGTAATCTCCCGCCACAGGATGTTGCCCTATAGTGACGAGGAACTCGTCACCTTCCTTGTGGATTGTCTCGTGATCGAGGGGCGCTGAGAAATGCAGCACGAACTTCATATTCGTGGCCACTTTCTGCGGTTCGTAAACTACCGGAAGCGGCACGACCATAGGATCGCGGACCGCACGCGCTTCGCTGATCTCTTTGGTTCGAGGGCGCACCTTGTCCACAAGCTTCAGTTCCTCTATCGCCGGCGGTTCCTTGTGGCTTCTTTCCTTGATCTGCTTGATTTCCCGCGCGATTTCCTCCTTGTCAACCCCTTTTTCGATTCCCGAGGTGCGGGTCACAGCATAGAAGAGAGCCACCAACAAGAGCCCCGCCACGATTACACATATCGCTTTGTCAAAATACCGAAATAAAAGACCGCTTTCCCGAACTGGCATTCCATTTCTCCGCGCGTAATCAGGTTCTGCCTCTGCCAATCAGGCAGATAGTCAGAATAGTTCAATTGCCCGCATCGTCTTACTCGATGTAATCCAACACGTAACCCCGGATGGTAAGGCCGCAGAGGTTCGCTGGCAACTCCTTACCACCCGGAGCCTGGCTCGCCTTATCCTTTCCCAAAGGACGAAGGCTCAAACCCGTAATGTAAACGTCCAGTTTGCCCTGCAGCAAGGCGCGCAAGACCACCGGCACGTTGGTGAACGTGGCCCTGAGCTCGATCTTGAAAGCGACCGGCTCATAAACCTTACCATGCGCAGGCTGCAGAAGCCGCTCCGGAGACTCGGTGAATCTGAACCACTCAAACACCGGGACCACCGGTTCCTGCGCGTTCTTGTTGACAGCCCCAAGGGCATCCACCAGATACTTCTGTATCCAGTAATCCCTCTCGTAAAATCGCATCTCCGCGTCAGAGAGTTCTGGCGCCTCTGGATTGGAAACCTCCTCATACTGATCCAGGGGCGTCTGGGTAGTGACCAGAGGGAACAGCTCGCCGACCTCTCGCTCCAAATTCTTCATCGCTCGCTGGTACACCAGTTTCCACAGCGCAAACTCAAGCGGCTCTTCGCGCTCTGGATTGTTCGGATCGCGAAGGCGTTGCTCAATAAGATCGTCTTCGCCGCGCAGCGTCTGCCGCACTTTATCGAGTTCTGCCTGCCACAATTTCGTCTGCTTCTTGATCCGGTCAACCCAACGCTGGTCCGGAATGCTCGA
Organism: Planctomycetota bacterium; assembly: GCA_021161675.1. Lineage (GTDB taxonomy): Bacteria > Planctomycetota > Brocadiia > SM23-32 > SM23-32 > JAGHAF01. Next base: position 2,899 of record JAGHAF010000065.1, read on the forward strand.
TTCGCCGCTTTGGTCGCTGATCGCTTGTGTTGTTTTTTGTAGCTCCGCGAGCCGCTCGGAGTTCTGCCGGGATAGTGGAAAGAAGAGCGCGCCAAAACAAACGCCAGCGGCAATAACAAGCAGCCCCAGCCCAACCCAGAACTTGTTCTGTTTCAGAAAATCCATCCCTTATTCGCCTTCCATAACCACCGTCAGCATTGCTGTATGTTCCTCGCCCTATTCCCCGCCGGAGGAAATGTTGACTATCCCATACGCACGGAAGGAAAAGAAGCGCGCCGGCGATTCTGCATTCTCCTTATCGACCCGTTTACCTGTCTTTGAATCCCGCCAGACTTCTCCCAACGGGCTTGCCTGCCTAACGTCCGTGAACAACTGTTTCTGGCTTCCCGGCGCCCGGGCCTTCTGAAGGGCTCTGATCACTTCCCTTTCGATGAACTGCTCTGGTTCCATCGTGACTCGCGACTCAGCTGAGAAGTACGCCACCAGTTCTGAGCTTGCGCTCTTGGTCACATCCCCACTTTGCTCCGTATCCCCGCCGAAGAAATCAGCGGGCATCCCGCCGCCCGTGGCGCCAACGGCGCTCCCCAGATCCTTCACCTCATCAGGCTCCAACCAACCCACATCCAGCGACAGCAAGTATACATCCGTAGGAAGCGTCTGAGAGAGGACGGAAAGAACGTCGATGTAAACGTCCGATCGAATAGTGGGCTTCGTTAGCAGCAACAGGTCGGACCCTCTCACTTTCTTGGCGCGGCTCTGCTCTTCTTTATACTTCTCGATCCACTTTTGGAACCCTTTCACATCTTCCAACTGCCGCTCGTAGCCCTGCTGCGCCTTGCGGATCTCCTCGCCATACAGATATTGCGAAGCTACAAACAGGCCGGAAACCAGCAGCAAACCTACGGCTGCGCCCAAGAGCCAGGGCTTCTTCTCCGACATAGCCGCCTTCAACATGATCTGCTCGGGCACCATGTTAATGTGAACCCGCGCCTGAGCGGCCCCCTGCACGAGCAACCCGAGCGGGGCCACAAGCGCAGGCAACGCCGCCTTCAGCTCCGCCTCGTCAACTCCGTCGCCAACCTGGATGTGGCGAAGCTCGCTGAAGCCTTCAACCTTGTACTGGAGGCGGCGCGCCAGCATCCTCTGGGTGCCTGTCATCTGGACCGCGCTTCCCAAAAGGATCATCTTCTCGAACTTGACCTCGCGCGACAGGCTCTTGTAGTAACCCAGCGATCGCTGTATCTCGCTGGCGATCTCGCCGAACACGGGTTGGAGGATTCTCATAATCTGTTCCCGATGCCGGCTGCGCGCCACCTTTGGCTTGATCTGCTCCGCTTCCTCAAAGGAAACGCCGAACTTCTTCACCAGCGCGTTCGACAGGTCGTTGCCGGCAACCAGCAGGGAACGCACCCAGAACTGCGGCGGGTCCACCACAAGAACATCCGTAGTGGAGGCCCCTATGTCGAGGACAATTGTCGGCTCCTCCAACCGGTTTTCATACTCCAGCAGGTTGAAAACCGCCAGCGGCGCGTTCTGCACCACCCGAAGGTTGTCGCGCCACGAACCCAGCACGTCGAGCAATTCGTCCACCCGCCGTTGTTTAATGGCGAACAGCCCGACCTCTATCTCCTCGCCGTCTTCGAGCTCATCCTTGACGGGCTGGTAGTCCCACAGCACGTCGTTGAGGTCGAACGGAATCTGCTGCCCCGCTTCGTAGCGGATGATCTCGCCCAAACGCCCCGGAACCGGTGGAAGATTGATGAAGCGGCTGAACACCTCGCTTCCGGTCACCGAGACGCAAAGAATGTCCTGGCGCTCGATCTGATGGCGCTTCCGAAATTCTATAATCCCTTCCCGCTGCTTCTCCACGGGCGATGCGTCATAGCCACATGGAAGCTCACCGTACACGATCTGATCGAAAAGGTCGACCGTTATGGCGCCAGTCTTCTTCTCAAAGTTGCCCCGCACCACTTTCAAGGCGCTGACACCGAAGTCTAAACCCCATATCGCTGTTGGCATTTAGGACATGCCTCCTTACTGTGAACACGCCGGGCGCATCATAGCGAAAACCCCATAGAGTGTCAAGGCGCCTCCAAAAGCGCCAGACAGCGCAAAGCCAGCTCGGCCGCACTCTCAGAAGGCGCCGCGTCCACCCATTGCAGCCGCGGGAAATGTCGCAGCCACGTGAGCTGGCGCCTGGCGTAACGGCGCGTTTTCCGCTTGATCTGCTCCACGGCTTCTCCCAGCTCCATCTGCCCGTCAAGATAAGCCACAAGGTCTTTGTAACCAACCGCTTGCGACGATTGCGGTCCCAATCGGCCCCGAATCCCTTTCACCTCGTCCAGCAACCCTTGCCGCATCATCATGTCCACCCTGGCATTGATGCGTCCATACAGCCGCTCGCGCTCTCGCCGCAGCCCGACCATTACGTACGATAGCTCGGCCCTGCCGGCGAACTGCTCCCGGTCCGCGCTGATAGGCCGGCCGCTCAACTGCCAGAACTCCAGGGCGCGCACCAGGCGCTGTACATCGTTGGGATGAATCCGCCCCGCCGCTTCAGGGTCGACCCCGGCCAGCAGCTCGTGCAGCCGGGCCGGACCCTGCTCGGCCGCCTGCGCCCGCAGGCGGCGGCGAAGCTCGGCATCCCGCCCCGGCCCTCCCATCAAGCCCCATATCAGCGCCTTCAAGTACATGGGGCTGCCCCCCACCAGCAGCGCCCGCTTGCCCCGCCGCCTGATCTCTTTGATGGCGGCGCGCGCCATGCGGCAAAACAGGGCCACGTCGCACCGCTGCCACGGTTCCAACACATCTATCATGTGGTGCGGAACCGAGGCGCGCTGCGCCGCCGAGGGCTTCGCAGTCCCGATGTCCAGGCCACGGTAGAGCTGCATCGAATCCACAGAGACGACCTCCACCGAGCGTCGCAGACCGATCTCGATGGCAACCTCGCTCTTGCCGCTGGCCGTGGGGCCCACCAGCGCCCAACATGCCGCGCCGCCGTCGGAATTGTCGCTATTACGCCGCACCATGGGCAACCGCGCGCACTCCTTGACACCTTCTCACCTGGAGCGTAGAATCGCGCCCGTGCAAAAGCAGCGCCTCCAGTTCGCCACCACAAGGTAACAAAGGAACCCCCACATGAAAAGGTCCGAACTCAACCAGATCATAGAGGACGGCATCGAGTTCCTGGAAGCATGTAATTTCCACCTCCCTCCCTTCGCCTTCTGGAGCCCCGAAAAGTGGGCTCAAAAAGGGCCCCGGTGCGATCAAATACGAACGCGGGCCCTGGGATGGGACGTGACGGACTTCGGCAAGGGCCAGTTTGAGAAACTGGGATTGCTCCTCTTTACCCTGCGCAACGGGGAACCGAAGGACCCGTACAAAACCAAACCCTACTGCGAAAAGATAATGATCCTCCGAGAGGGTCAGCGCTGCCCCACCCATTTCCACTGGCAGAAGGTGGAAGATATCATCAACCGCGCCGGGGGGAAACTGGTGATCCGCCTGCTGGATTCCGACCAGAACGAACAACCCCGGATGAGCGAACCCGTCAAGGTCAGCGTTGACGCAGTTATCACCGAAGTCCCCGCCGGGGGCGTCGTCTCACTTGAGCCCGGCCAGAGCATCTGCCTGAGCCGGGGGCTGTACCATGAGTTCTGGGCCGAAGGCGGGGCGGTGCTGGCCGGCGAAGTCTCCTCCGTCAATGACGACTCCGCCGACAACCGCTTCCTCGAGCCCATGCCCCGCTTCCCAGAAATCGAAGAAGACGAACCCGCCCGCCACTACCTCTGCGGCGAATACCCTCCCGCTAAAGAAGGATGAACGCAAAAGGATGAAAGATGAACGCAAAGGGCCGTCTTCATCCTCCAAGCCCGATCCTGACAACTTGCCAGCGCTCGGCGTTGACCTGGGCGGCACGAATACCAAGATCGGCCTGGTTGACCACCAGGGACAGGTCAGGCAACGCCTGCGCCTGCCCACCCGGCCCGAGGAGGGCCCCCGGCAGGTGGCCGGGCGCATCTGTCAGGCCGCAAGGGAATGCCTCGCGGCGGCCGGTCTCGGCCCCGAGCAGGTGTCGGGCGCAGGAATAGGCTGTCCGGGCACGATCGACCTGGAGGACGGCATCGTGGCCTTCGCCCCGAACCTGCCCGGCTGGCGGGACGTGCCCCTGCGGTCCCTGATAGCGGACGAACTCGGCCGCCCGTGCAGCCTTGACAATGACGCCAACGTCGCCGCCCTGGCCGAACATTGGGTCGGCGCCGGCCGGGGCGCCTCCTCACTGGTGCTGCTCACGCTGGGCACCGGCATCGGCGGGGGCATCATCCTGGACGGCCGCATCTGGCACGGCGCCACGGGAGCGGCCGGAGAGATCGGCCACATGAGCATCAACCCCGACGGCCCCCGCTGCCAGTGCGGCAACCGGGGATGCTACGAGGTCTACGGCAGCGCCACCGCAATGGTGCGCAGGCTGCGGGAGGCCGCCCGGCAAGGCGCCCAAACCACCCTCTCCTCCCGGCTCGAAGAGCTGACGGCGGAGGATATCTACAAGGCCGCAGTGGAAGGCGATACGCTCGCGCTCCAGAACCTCGAAGACACCGGCCGCTACCTCGGCGTGGGAGTGTCCAACATACTGCACATCCTGAACCCGGAGGTGATCGTCTTCAGCGGGGGGCCCACCGCCGCCGGGGACATGCTCCTCCAGCCCATCCGGGAAGAGGTCCGCAGCCGAACCCTGCAGGCCTGTTACGAGGGAGTGCGCATCTGCTTCAGCCGGCTCTCAGACGACGCCGGAGTCATCGGCGCCGCCCGCCGCTTCATGGTCACCGCGCGCGGCTGATCTGCGCCGCGCCAGGTAGCGCTCCAGGATGATCTGCGCGGCCATCCGGTCGACGTTGCTACGGCGCTGCCTCATCGAAGCCCCCATCTGCGAGAGCGCGCCGTGGGCCTGCGCGCTGCTGAGCCGCTCATCCGTCAGCGCGATCTCCACCTCGGGCAGCCGGCGCCGAAGCCTCTTGACGAATCCCCTTACCCTTCGGGACGCCACACCCTCCTTGCCATCCATACGCAGGGGCAGCCCGACCACGATCCGCTCAACTCCCCGCTCCAGGACAATGGATGCTATCGTCTCCTGCTCGCCCCCGTCGCACGCTATCGTGGAGAGGGCATGTGCGGCGATTTCAAGCTCATCGCATACCGCCGCCCCGATCCGGCGCTCCCCGTAGTCCAGTGCCATGATAATCAGGACTTCACCTCCCCGGCAGTCTCTGGCGTCACCGGGCCGATTGTAACACGCCTCGCTGGCGGCGCAAGCCCGCTCGGCGCCAGGGGGCATCAACGGTCACTTCGGTGTAACCGGCGGGCGGATATGTGCAAAAAAAGCGCAAGAAAAAAAGAAAATACCCCTTGACAGACCGCTTGAGGCGTTGTATTATCCTTACGGATTTGATAATTAAAGCTCCGCGCTTTTGAACCGTTACACCTTTAGAAATAAGGGGTTGCGGCCTAAAAGCAAGTAAACGGCGATAATCAGTGGGCAATGCAAGCAGTTCAAGGGATATAAAATGGCGACTTTTGGGGCATTATGGGGAAATCCAGGCAACGGGCGCCTCGTTCGCCTCCTCGGCTACCGTGAAGTCCTGAGCCTGGACCAGCGCGGACGCTTCCGCCTGCCCGATCAACTGGCGGCGGTCCTGCGTGAAGAGGTCGCACGCCTGCGCCAGAGCCCTTCCGCCCTCAACCAGACTCCCGCCTTCAGCAGGCTCTCCTTCTACTTCGTGCCCGCAACCGAGAAGCGCATTCTCCTTTACCCATTGCCGAACATCGGCCTGGCAATCCAGAGCTTCGAGGACCCTCCGCCCGGTTTTGATCACGACCTGATCCGCAGGGCGCGCGAATACTTCTACGCGCACATGCGATTCGTGGAAGCCGACAAACAGAACCGCCTGGCCGTTCCCGAGGACCTGAAAGAACACGCCGATATTGACGAAACCGTTAAACAGGTGACTCTTGTGGCCCACCATCACTGGTTGGTATTGACCCCGAGCGAGTTGGCTAAGGAGCATCTCGAGCGCAACAAGCCGGCCTTCGACGAGATCGCCGACGAGCTGCTCAATCCGGCCTACCCGCCGCCGGAAAAATCCCCACCCGACGCCAACGAAACGGGGTAGGGCCCTACGCACGGACCAGGGCGAACGCAGATGCAGATGTTTCTGTTTGATCAACAGGGTGGCACGATGGTTGTCTCCAACCCAGCCGAACTCTCTGGCCCAATCCATCAGCCCGCCATGGTCACCCAGGTCCTCGACCTCCTCTCCCCCCAACCCGGCCAGACGGCGCTTGACCTCACCCTGGGCACAGGGGGGCACGCACTCGCAATAGGCCGCAAGCTGGGCCCCGACGGCCTCATCGTCGGAATAGACGCGGACCCGGGCGCCCTCCAGGTCGCCGACGCGCGCCTGAGGGGGCGGGTTCCCTGCGAGTTCCAACTCGTCCACGGCTGGTTCGGCCAGGCGCGCCAGATCGCAGGGCGCCTGCGCGTCAGCGCATTCGACAACGTCATCGCCGACCTCGGCGTCGGCACGCACCAGTTGGACGACGCCGAACGCGGCCTGTCTTTCGATTCCGAGCAGCGCCTGGACATGCGTTACGACCCTTCGGCCGGGCCGTCCGCCTGGGAAGTGCTCAACCGGTCCTCGCAAGAAGAGTTGGCGGACATCTTCCACCGCTATGGCGAGGAGAGATACAGCCGCCGGATAGCCTCCCGCATCTGCATGGAACGTCCCATCAATACGCCGGCCGAACTGGCCCAACTGGTCAAGCGAGTGGCCGCCGGCAGGACGTCGCGCCATCGCACCTGGCGCATCCACCCCGCCACGCGCGTGATGATGGCGCTGAGGATATTCGTCAACAACGAACTCGAACAGCTCGACGAGCTTCTGACGCAGCTTCCCAACCTGCTCGCCCCGGGCGGACGGGTTGCGATAATCACGTACCACAGCCTCGAAGCCCGACGGGTCAAGCACACCTGGCGCCGCCAGCAAAGAGAGGGCATCATTGACGTGCTGACCCCCTCCCCCATAATGCCCACCGAGCGGCAGATACGCCAGAACCGCCGCGTCAGGAGCGCCCAGCTCCGCGCGGCCCGCAAGCCGGGGGTGACCTCATGACGCCGGCGAAGGTCTTATGCGTGATGCTGCTCGGGGTCCTCCTGGCCCTGTGCGTCCTGCGGCAAAGCGCGCTGATGCGCCAGATGGGCTACCGGATCGAGAGACTGCAGGCGCAGATGGAGCGCCAGCAAACGGAGCGCGCCCGTTACATGGCGCACATAAGCAGGCTGAAAAGTCCACGTCGCATCGTCGGATTGATTGCCTGGCTCGGACTGGACCTGCAGGAATCGCGCCCCCCCGAACGGCCCCGGATACCGACCAACCCCACAGAAGCCAGCTCCTTCGCAGTAGCGGAGATGCCTCAAACCATGCCCTGAAGGATACAATTAGGATGAGCACTAACATCACCGGCGCCGGACGCCCGCTCAAAACCAGAGCCACCGTCACCGTCGGCGCCGTCCTGCTCATCTTCCTGCTGCTGCTCTGCCGCCTGGCCCACCTCCAGTTAGCCCAGGCGGACTTCTACCGTCGTTACGCCAACCAGCAGCAGATACTCAGCCGCAGCCTCTCCGCCTGCCGCGGCCGCATATTCGACCGGGAGGGGCGCCTCCTGGCGGCCAGCGTCCAGAGAAACAGCGTCTTCGCAGACCCAAAGGCCATCGACGACCCTCGCGCCAGCGCCGCAGCCCTTGCGTCAGCCCTCGACCTTGACCCCGAACGAGTTGAGACGAAGCTCCAGAAGGACGCCTACTTCGTATGGCTGCGCAGGCAACTCTCCGACCAGCTCGCCCTGAGGGTGCGCACGATGGACGTGCCGGGCGTCCACATGCGCGCCGAGAGCAAACGAATGTACCCACAGGGGACGCTTGCCGCACACATCATCGGATTCACCGACGTTGACGGACGGGGTCTGGCGGGCGTGGAGAAAACAATGGACGCCCTGCTGCGCGGCCTGCCGGGCGCAGAAACCGTGCTCTGTGACGGCGGGAGACACGTCTTTCGCTCTTCCCTGGACAGGCTCAGCAAGCAGCCGTCCGCGGGTCTGGACATCCATTTGACCATTGACGCGTACATCCAGCAGATCGTCGAAGAAGAGCTGAACACCGCCGCCATACGCCACGCGCCGCAATCCGCCGCAGCGCTGGTGTTGGACGTGCGCGACGGCGCCATCCTGGGTTGCGCCTCCTGGCCCGGCTTCGATCCGGGGGCGCCCACGCAAAGCCCGACCTCACACCAGCGCAACATCATCGTCAACAGCGCTTACGAATTCGGCTCCGTCATGAAGCCGTTCTGCGTCGCGCTGGCCCTGGAGGCCGGCGTCGTAGAGCCTGAGACCGAGTTCAACTGCCAGAACGGACAATGGCGAATCGGCCGCCGCCTGCTCCACGACGCGCACCCTTACGGCACGCTCAGCGTCAGCGACATCATATGTCACTCCAGCAACATCGGAGCCGCACAGATCGGCCTCGCCCTCGGGGCCGAACGGCTGCATGACGGCATTTGCAGCTTCGGGTTCGGCCATCCGACGGGCATATCCCTCCCGGGCGAGGTGGGCGGCATAGTGCGTCCGCTGCCGGCGTGGAACGACTACAGCGTGGTCAGCGTCTCTTTCGGCCAGGAGCTGGCCGTCACTCCCCTTGCGGTAGCGCGCGCATTCGCCGTCTTTCCGAACCACGGATACCTGGTTCAGCCCCGCATCATCCGCCGCGTGAGCAAGCCCGGCGGCGAGACAATTTACGAAGCGTCCGAGCCGATGCTGGCGCGGCGGGTCCTGAGCGCACGCACCGCCGCAGAGGTAATGAAAATGCTGCGGCTCGTCGTGACCGAGGGAACCGGCAAACGGGCCCAACTGGAGGAATACCCCGTCGCTGGAAAGACCGGAACCGCACAACTGCTCCGGCCGGACGGTCGCGGCTACAGCGACCGGCGTTACCTGGCCAGCTTCGTGGGCATCGCCCCCGCGGACGACCCCAGGCTGGTCGCGCTCGTATGCCTCAAAGCGCCTTCAAAAAACGGGTATTACGGCGGCGTCGCCGCCGCTCCAGCCGTACGCGAGATACTGCGGCGCACGCTCCACTACCTTCACGTCCCTCCACGCCAGGCGCCGAAAATCGAGGGAGTTTCGACATGAACACAACACAGCGACTCAGGCTTCAGGACCTGGTCTCGTCGCTGCCGGGCGCGAAGACGCTCAACGCCGCCCCGGCGCAGATAAGCTCCATCACAAATGATTCGCGCGACGTGGCCGCCGGATGCCTCTTCGTGGCGATCAAGGGCGCCAAACTGGACGCCCACAGATTCATACCACAGGCGGTCCAGAACGGCGCGGCGGCCGTCGTGTGCGAACAGCCTCCCTCGCCCCTGCCCGAATGCCCCGTCGTGCGCGTGCCGGACTCGCGCGCCGCCCTCAGCATCCTTGCGGACCTCTTCTATGGAAAACCTTCGAGCAGCCTGCGCGTCACCGGCGTGACCGGAACCGACGGCAAAACGAGCACCACGGAAATACTGCGCAGCATACTCACCGAGGCCGGCTACCTGGCAGGCTCCATCGGCACACTCGGATACTGGATTGACGGGCGCCGAACCTACCGCTGGCGGGGCGGGCTCACCACCCCGGACCCAATCGCGCTTCACGAGTCCTTCCGGCGCATGGCCGACACCGGCATAAGCGACGTCTGCATCGAGGTGAGCAGCCATTCGCTGATCCAATCCCGCGTCGCCAACGTGCGCTTCGACGCCGCCGTGCTGACGAACATCACCCGCGACCACCTCGACACGCATGGCACGCGGCAGAACTACGCCCGCGCCAAGCGCAGGCTCTTCGAGCAACTGAAGCCCGGGGCGGTGGCCGCGCTTCCCGAAGGCGGCGAGTTCACGGATTCGTTCCGCGCCGCGACGGCGGCCCGGACGCTGACCTACGGTATGAAGCCCTCCGCCGACGTTTCGGGAAGAATCATCTCCATGAACATGGCCGGCATGAAGATACTGATCCGCACCCCCGCCGACCTGTACTCCGTGCGAACGCGCCTGATCGGGACCTACAACTGCGAGAACATCCTGGCCGCCGCCACCGTGGCCTTCGCCTATGGCATCACCCCCCAGGAAGTCAAGGAGGCGCTCCGAGCGCTCAGCGGCGTGCCCGGGCGGCTGGAAAAGGTAGAAATACCCGGCGAAGACGCCCTCCCCGCAGTCTCAGTAGACTACGCCCACACGCCGGCCGCCCTCGAAAAAGTGCTCACCACACTGCGCCCCCTGGTGAAAGGACAGCTCGTCTGCGTGACGGGATGCGGAGGAGAGCGCGACAGGGAGAAACGCCCCATCATGGGCGCAATCGCCGCCCGGCACGCCGACATCACCGTCTTCACCGCCGACAACAGCCGCAGCGAGCGCACAGAAGACATCATCAAGGACATATTGGACGGAGTCGCCCCGTCGCGCCGATCCGGATACCACGTAGAACCTGACCGCCGGGCGGCGATCGAACTGGCGCTCAAGCTGGCTAAGGGCCCCGACTCCATGGTCGTCATATGCGGAAAAGGATGTGAGAAATACCTCGACCTGGGCGATCGCAAGATACCCTTTGACGATCGCGTGGTCGCCCGACAGGCGATGGAGAAAATCTCGACGCCTCGCAAGCAAACCGCTTGAGGATACCTTGAGCAAAGAAGCATACAGAGTGCCCGTTACTGCGGCCCAGATCGCCCGCGCCTGCCGGGGGCGACTCGTGCGCGGCCCCGCAGGGGCCGCCGCCAGAGGCGTCTCAACCGACTCCCGCGCCATCCGGCCCGGCGAGGCGTTCTTCGCGCTGAAAGGTCCGACCTACGACGGACACGCCTACCTCCCACAGGCAGTCGCGGCAGGGGCATCCGTCCTGGTCGTCCAGCGCCTGGCGCCGATGCCCCTGGCGCGTCACACGCCCGTCGTAGAGGCGCCGGACACCTCCAGGGCGCTGCTGGAGCTGGCCGCCTGGCACAGGCGGCGCCTGCGCGCCACGCTGCTGGCCGTCACGGGAAGCTGGGGCAAGAGCACCGTCAAGGACATGATCGGCGCCATCCTCTCGGAGGCGGGCGGCTGCTGCGTCGCCCCCGCCAGCTTCAACAACCGCATCGGCGTGGCCAAAACACTGCTTTCGGCCGCGCCCGATGATGATTTCGTAGTCACAGAGATGGGAACCAACCATCCCGGGGAGATCGCCGAACTGGCGGCCGCCGCAAAACCAGATATCGGCCTGATAACCTCCATCGGCGAGGTCCACCTGGAGGGACTCGGAAACCTGGAGGCCGTCCGCGAGGCCAAGGCGGAACTCATAGCTCACCTTCCGCAGAGCGGCGCTCTGGCGCTGAACGCGGACGATGAGCGCTGCGCCTCCCTGGCCGGGCGATTCGAGGGACGGGTCCACACCTTTGGCCTGAACGCCGGGGCCGACGTGCGCCCGACCCGCATTCGTCGCGACCGAACGGGCTGGGCCTTCGACGCTCTCGGGACGCGCTTTCGCCTGCCCGGCGCCGCCCGTTACAACCTGCTGAACGCCGCCGCCGCCCTGTGCGCCGCCCGGGCCGCCGGAGCGGACCTGCAAGGGGCCGCCCGCGCCCTCTCGAGCTTCGCCCCGGCCGCGCTCAGGTATGAGAAACGAGACGTCGGCGGCGTGCTGTTCGTCCTCGACTGCTACAACAGCAACCCCGGGGCGCTTCGGGCCGCCGTGCGCAGCTTCGTCCTCGAAAGCAGCCCTGGCCGCAAGATACTGCTCTGCGGGGACATGCTGGAACTCGGCCCGCTCGCGGCAGAGCTGCACCGCCGACTAGGCGCGGAGCTGGCCCGCTCGCCGATTGACGCGCTCATCACAGTCGGCCCGCTGTCCCGCCATCTGAAAGACGCCTGGAGCGCCGGCTGCGACCGCCCCAGCCTGAGCTTCTATTCGGCGGAAGATGCGGTCGAGCCCCTCCTGGAGATGCTTCGCCCTGGAGACGCGGCGCTCGTGAAGGGCTCCCGCGCCCTGCGCATGGAAACAATCGTGGAACAGATCGCCGCACGCCTTGCGAATGACCAGACGGAGAAAGCCGCCTGATGCTGCATATGCTTTTCAGCCGAATCGCCGCAAGCGCCGGGACCGGAGTTGCGCTCCGGGCGGGGCTGGCCGCCCTGACTGCCTGGGCGATTTCGGCCGCCTGCGCGCGCCCCATCCTGAGCTGGCTGGCGCGCCGCAGCGTCCGCGAGAAGACCGAGAAAACCCCCATCGAGGACGAAAATCTCCGGCGCAGCATAGCCGCCAAGAGCGGCACGCCGACCATGGGCGGGCTCATCCTGCTGAGCGGCCTTATCGGCGCCACCGTCCTGTGGGCCGACCTGACCAACCGCCTCCTGCTGGTGGCGCTGGCCTGCGCGTGCGCAATGGCGGCGCTTGGCGTCATAGACGACGCGATGAAACTCAGCGCGTCCGCTCGCACGGATCGCGGCCTGAAAGTGCGCTACAAGCTGCTGGCGCAGGTGTGCGTGGGGGCGCTGCTGGGGCTGGCGCTGCTGGCAAGCCCGGGCGGCAGGCAGTGGGCGCTCTCCGGCCTGATGCGGCCGCTTGCGACATTGAGCTTTCTCGCATGGTCGGGGCTCGTGGTGGCCACCATGAGCAACGCCACCAACGTGACGGACGGACTCGACGGACTGCTGGCGGGCCTTGCGCCGCCGGCAGCGATTGTGCTGGGGGCCGCCTGCTGGGTCTCAGGCATGCCCGACGCCGCCCTGCGCCTCGGCGTGAGCCACGTGGAGGGCGCCGCGGAGCTTGCGGTGTTCTGCGGCGCCCTATCCGGAGGGTGCCTCGGATTCCTAATGCTGAACCGCCACCCGGCCCGCATTTTCATGGGCGACACCGGCTCGATGGCCATCGGGGGGGCTCTCGGCATGGTGGCGCTGGCCGCCGGGCAGGAACTCGTGATGGCGCTGGCGGGGCTGGTCTTCCTGATCGAATTCGGCTCCTCGCTTCTCCAGGTCGGCAGTTACCACCTGCTGGGCCGGCGTGTTCTCCCCATGGCGCCGATCCATCACATCTTCCAGAAACGGGGATATCCGGAGCCGCGCATCGTCCGCGGGTTCTACCTGGCCGGACTGGCCGCGGCCTTGATCGCTTTCACAACTATCGGATTCTGAGATGAACGAAGCGCTCATCATCGGCGAACGGCCCATCCGCCATGAACAGGCGGCGACGCGGCCACTGCGGGTCCCATCGCCGTGGCGCAGATGCAGCGTGCGCCTGACGATGATCGTCGCGCTGCTGACGGCCTTCGGGCTGGTGATGAGCGTCAGCGCGGCAAGGGCCGACGAGCTGGCGCCCATGCTGGCGAAACGCCTGCTGCTGACCGGACTGGCGATAATGGGTTTCCTCATGGCGGCCCGGATAGACTATCGGACCTGGCGGCGGCACCACCTGGGCCTGCTTCTGGTGGCCGTGGCGGCGCTGGCGGCGCTTTTTGCGCCCGGGCTTGCGATGGCTAAGAACGGCGCCCGGCGCTGGATGAATACCGGCCTTCCGCTGGGCTTGCAGCCCTCGGAGTTCGCGAAACTCTCCCTCTGCGTTTGGACGGCCGCCTACTGCGAACGAAATCTCAGGGAAATGGGCTCGTTCGTCCGTGGATTTCTGGCGCCGCTGACAGTGATCGGCGCGACCTGCATGTTGATCCTTTGGGAGCCCGACTTCGGGACCGCCGTGCTGATAGGCGCCGTTTGCGCGTGTGTATTGCTGGTGATGGGCGCCCGGCTGACCTTCGCGCTGCTGATTGCCGCCGCCTCTTTCCCCCTGGCGTATCAGTTGGTGTTCGGGGTGCCCTATCGCCTTCGGCGCGTGCTGGTCTTCCTGAACCCCTGGGATGATCCTCGGGGAGCGGGCTACCAGTTGATTCAATCCCTTGTGGCCATCGGCTCTGGCGGGGTCCGCGGGCTGGGCCTGGGGATGAGCCAGCAGAAGGAAGCGTTCCTGCCCGGCGCCACCAACGATTTCGTCTTCAGCGTGGTGGCCGAGGAACTGGGTTTCATCGGCGCGGCGCTGCTGATCGCGCTCTTTTGCCTGCTCTTGTGGGAGTCGCTGAAGGTCATCCGCCGCAGCCGCAGCCCCTTCGCGTTCGCGCTCTCAACCGGGCTCACCTTGCTGCTGGGCGTTCAGGCCGCAGCCCACATCGCCGTGGCCAGCGGCTCGGTCCCCACCAAGGGGCTGGCGCTGCCGTTCATCAGCGCGGGAGGGTCATCGCTGATCGCCAGCATGATAGCGGCGGGCATTCTGGTGAACATCGCCCGCGCGGGAGAGGATCCGGAATATGAACCGAGCCCCTGGGAGGACGAAGCGCCCGCTTACGAAGTCATCATCCGCCGCGTCCTGGACGGGATGAGACAGATTGGCGGGAGAATGCTGGCCGGCGTGGCAAACATGGGAGGCGCAAGGTAGAGAGATGACCGAAAGACACGGCAAAGACGCGCTCCGAGTGGTGTTCGCCGGCGGAACAACCGGCGGCCACCTGATGCCCGGCGCGGCAACCGCCCAGGCGCTCCAGGAGCAGTCGCCCGGCTGCCGGTGCCTGTTTCTCACTTCCGGCAGAAAGAGCGAGCGAATCTGCGGCGGCGCAATAGATGGATTCGAGAAGTCCAGCATCCCGGCGACGCCGTGGGCCGGACTGAAGCAGAAAATGGCCTTCCCCGTCCGCTCTGCCGTGGCCGCCGCGCAAACAGCGGCGCTGTATCGCCGTTTCCGACCACAGTTGGTGGTGGGCCTGGGCAGCTACAACAGCGCCGTCCCCCTGCTCGTGGCGCGGGCAATGGGACTGCGCACCGCCATCTTCGAGGGGAACGCGATCGCCGGCAAGGTGGTCCGATGGCTCGCGCCACTGGTGGACTGCGTGCTCTTGCAGTGGCCGGAGGCCGCCGCCGAACTGACGGCGCGCCGGATTGTGGCCCGGGGCAATCCCGTGCGCAGGGACCTGTTCCTGGCTGACAGGTCCGAGGCGCTACGCAACCTGGGGCTGGAGGAAGACAAGGTCACGCTCCTGGCCATGGGAGGCTCGCAGGGCGCCCTGTCCCTGAACCGCGCACTGCAAAACGCGCTTCGCCGGGTCCGCACGCCAATCCAGGTCATACATCTGACAGGGGCCGCTCACCTGCCGGAGGCATTGAAAAATGAACTGAGCCTGGCGCCCTGGTACCGCGCGTTCGGCTTCATGCCCATGGGCGACGCTTACGCAGCGGCTGACCTGGTCCTTTCGCGGGCCGGCGCCGCAACCCTGGCCGAACTGACTGCGCTGGGGCTGCCGTCAATCCTGATCCCGTATCCCTACGCCGCAAGGCGGCACCAGCACTCCAACGCCGCCATCCTGGAGAAGGCGGGGGCGGCAGTAGTGCTCGACCAGACCGACCTGACCGCCCGGCGGCTGGCGAATGCTATCCAGCGCCTGGCTTCAGGACCCGCCCTGCGCCGGCGCATGAGCAAGTGCGCCCTGCGGCTGGGACGGCCCGCCGCGGCCGGTCAAGTCGCCGCCCACCTGGCCGCACTGGCGGGATTCCAGAGCGCCAACAAACCATTTGCGCAACACGCGCACGATTTTCAAACACATCATCTGCAAGCTGCATAGAAGGAGATCAAATGGCATCAGGCAGCCGTTCAAAGAAATTGGGCTTTTCGGGCGAGAAGTGGCATTTCATCGGTATTCTTGGCTCGGGCATGCGTTCGCTGGCCAGGTATGCGGTGCAGTCGGGCGCGAGCGTCAGCGGCTCCGATCTTCAACGCTGCCCCGCCATGAAGGAACTTCAGGAGCTCGGCGTCTCCATCAGCCTGGAGCAAGACGGCAGGGGCCTGGACGCAGGAGTTGACCTGGTCATCGCCAGCCAGGCCATCCCGGAGGACAACCGGGAACTGCGCCGGGCGCGACAGCTCGGGCTGGAGGTAGTCTGTTATCCCGAGATGCTGGGGCGCCTGATGGAACATAAGGTGGGCATCGGCGTGGCGGGAACGCACGGCAAGAGCACAACCGCCTCGATAATCTCCTTCACGCTGCGCCAGGGCGGACTGGACCCCTCGTTCCTGATCGGGGCGGACGTGCCCCAGTTGGGCGGCGGCGCGCAGTGCGGTTCGGGCAGACACGTCGTGGTAGAGGCATGTGAATACAAGCGCTCGTTCCTGCAGCTCTCGCCGAAGATAGCGGTTATCACGAACGTGGATGAAGACCACCTGGACTACTACTACGACATATGGGACATCCGGCAGGCATTCTCTGACTTCGCCGAGGGCGTGGGCGAGGACGGACTGCTGGTCGCAAACGCCGACGACGAAAACACCCGCATGATCGTGGAGACGGCCGGGGCGCCAACGGTCACTTTCGGCATAGAGGACAAAGATGCGGACTACAGGGCTGAACGGCTCTGGCGCGCCAAAGTGCACAGCAACTTCGACCTGGTCTATCATGGGGAGAGAATCGGACGATTCAGCACCAGGCTCTACGGAACGCACAGCATCTTGAACATCCTGGCCGGGATAGCCGTCTGCCATCAGGCGGGCATGGAATTCGAAGATATCCAGCGCGCCATTGAGAACTTTGCGGGCCCGGCGCGCCGAATGCAACTGCTGGGAACGCCCTGGGGCGTATCGGTGATAACTGATTATGCGCACCATCCCAATGAGATACGCGCCAGCATCGAGGCGGCCCACCAGCAGTTTCCAAAACGGCGAATCTTCGTGCTGTTCCAGCCGCACCAGCACTCCCGCACCCGCAAGATGCTCTCGGAGCTGGCGGACTCGTTCCGCACCGCCTGGGTCACCTACGTCTCCCAGATCTACGCCGCGCGGGACAGCCAGGAAGAGCGCCGCTCCGTGGACGGAATGGACCTGGTGCGGCAGATGAATCACATCGGCCTGCTCGGCCACTACGTCCCCGACTTCGAAGAACTCGAGGACCTGATCGTCGGCGACGTCATCATGGACGACGTGGTCCTGGTGATGGGCGCGGGTGACATCTGGAAAGTCGCTAATGACATTATTCCCATGATCGAAGACAAGGGCCGCAGGCAGATCGCGGCGTAAGACAACATGGAGAATCTCGTTCATCTCAGCAACCTGACGACCTTCGGCCTGGGCGGCGCCCCGCTGCGCTACTTCCGCCCGAAGGGCCCGCTGGAGCTTCGTGAAGCGCTGCGGCAGTGTCGAAGGCTCTGTATGCCCTGGCGGGCGCTGGGCGGCGGGTCCAACGTCCTGGTTGAGGACGGGCGCCTGCCATTCGCCGTCATACACATGGAGGAACCCTCCTTCGCGTGGATCCGCCGCACCGGGGCCACCCGCCTGCGGGTGGGCGCAGGGGCCAGAATCGTCTCCCTGCTCGCCTTCTGTAGAAGGGAAGAGCTGGAGGGATTGGAATTCCTGGCCGGCCTGCCGGGCACGGTCGGAGGCGCCATAGCGGGCAACGCCGGCGCCAGAGGAAAGGCCGTCGCCGACGCCCTGCGGCGCGTCTGGACGATGACCCCGGACGGGCGCTGCGTCGTGAGCGCTTCTGAAGAGCTGCGCTTCGGCTACCGGCACGCTGAATTCGGAGAAGCATTACTGATGGAGGCGGAGTTCGAGCTGGCCCGCGGGGACCGCAAGCTTATCGCGCTGCGCATGGGCGACTGCGCGCGCGCCCGGCGAGATAACCAGCCAATCGGCATATCGAGCGCGGGATGCATCTTCAAGAATCCGCCCGGCTGCACTGCCGGCGCGCTGCTGGAGCGCTGCGGCATGAAAGGGCGGCGCATCGGTGGGGCGGAAGTCTCCGCAGAGCACGCAAACTTCATACTCAACCGCGGCGCCGCTTCGAGCCGAGACGTGCTGGAACTCATCCGGGAGATGAAAGAGGCCGTTCGCAGCAGGTTCGGAATCGAGCTTGAACTGGAGGTAAGACACTGGCCCGCCGAACGACGGGCCGCCTGAGGAGAAGCTTATGAAACAGAAGTTGAAAGTCGCCGTCCTGATGGGTGGGGTAAGCGCCGAACGGCTCGTTTCATTGAAATCCGGACGAGCCGTGGCCAGAGCGCTGCGCCAGGCGGGGCACGAAGTTCTGCCCTACGACGTGAAAGAGCAAGCCCTGCCGGAGCTGAAATCCATACGCCCCGACGTCGTTTTCGTGGCGCTGCACGGCGCCTGGGGAGAGGACGGTTCCGTGCAGAAGCTGCTCGAGAAGATGGCGCTGCCCTACACCGGCAGCGGGCCGAAGGCCAGCCGGTTCGGAATGAACAAGCTGGCCAGCAAGCGGCTGTTCATCCGCCACAGCGTGCCCACCACCGATTACCTCATTCTGCCCGGTAGCAAGAACGCCACGGCGGCGGCAGAGCAGCTGGAACTGTTCGGCTATCCTGTGATCTGCAAGCCGATCTGTTCCGGATCAAGCCTGGGGGTCAGGATAGCGCGCAGCGAAGAGGAGCTTCCCGCCGCGCTCCAGGCCGCGCGTGAGCACAGCGACGCCGTGCTGGTGGAACGCTACGTGAGCGGACGTGAACTGACCGTGGGGATCCTCCAGGGACGCGCCCTTCCCGTGGTGGAGATGCGCGTCGCGCGGGAGTTCTTCGACTACCGGGCAAAATACGAGGACGCCGAGACCGATTACATCACACCGGTCGCATTGCTGCCGACAATCTACCGCAAGGTCCACGACGCGGCGCTGCGAGCTTACCAGGCGCTCGGATGCCGCCACATGGCGCGGGTGGACATGATATACGGCTACGACGGCCGCCTGGCCGTGCTGGAGGTCAATACCATACCGGGACTGACCCCGCGCAGCCTCCTGCCCATGGCGGCCGCAGAGGAAGGCATCGAGTTGGAAGACCTTTGCAATCGGCTCGTCCTGGCCGCCTTCCAAGAGGGTCAGGCCGGGCGACTACAGAAGATGACCGCCTGAATAGGAATCGAACATGGCGAAGAAAGCGAAGAAGAAACCTGCGCTCGACAGACGTCTGCTGCGCGTCGGGACCTGGACGCTCGTCCTGGCCGCTCTATGCGTAGCCTGCTGGATGGGCGCCCGTAGCGCCTGGCGCGCCATCATGAAACAGCCGCAGTTCCGGCTCCAGCTCCATGCCCTGGAGCTGAATGACTGCCCGCAATGGGTCAGATGCTCGCCGATGAACCAGCAGCTCCAGAAACAGCTTCTGGGACTGCCGCCGGACGCCTCGATCTTCCGCAGGGACATTGCCCAGGCGCTCGCGCGCGAATTGCTGGCCTGCCCCTGGCTGCTCGACGTGCAGGAGGTGCGGCGCGTCCTGCCCAACAGCCTCCGGGTCAGGGCAGTCTTCCGCAAGCCGGCGGCCCTTGCGCAGTGGAATGAGCGGGAATACCTCGTGGATAAAGATGGACACTGGCTGCCCGATGAGCTCTTCAAGCGCCCGAAGGAGTGGGAAGGAGCCACCGGCCCGACCATAATCGATGGATTACTGCGCGAACCGCCACCCATGACAGACCGCTGGGACGGCCCCAGAATGGCCGTGGGAGCGCGGCTGAGCGACTTCCTGCGGCGCAACGGTCTGCTGCGAGAGCTCTCCATTCAGACCATAGACGTCACCGGAGTGGGACGCCAGAGCGCAGAGCCCGAGATCGCGCTGAGAACCGCAGACGGAGTCCTGATAAAATGGGGCAAATCCGACGCTTTCTTCGCCGTGCAAGGACTGGACCCCGGCCCACCCCGCCTCAGCGACAATGAGAAACTGCAAATGCTGCTCAGCAAACTCGCCGAACGCCCCCGCCTGGCCGGGATCAGCTACCTGGACCTTCGCTACCACGGCGAACTCGTCTTCGCAGAAACCAACCCGTAGACATGGCCCGGCAGTGGACGCCGGGGCTTGCTAATCGCTACAATAGCGGCATTCAGTCACAATTGGCGCGGGCGGGGAGTTTGCGAGTATGGACGCAAGACTCATTCCAATTGCAGGCACACTGGACCAGGAAGAGGTCGTCCTTTCCTCGAGCAAGCCCGTGGTGATCGGTCGCGGCGAGTCCGCCGACATTCTGGTAGCCCAGAGCAAGGTATCCCGCACCCATTGCCGAATAAGCTTCGATAACGGCTTCTACGTAATCGAGGACCTGGACAGCAAGAACGGCACATGGGTCAATAACCGCCGCGTCAGCAAAGCATTCCTTTTCCATCACGACCAAATCCACCTCGGAGACGCGGACTTCCGGTTCGTGCTGGAAGAGGCGCTCTCAGAGTCTTCCGGCCCCCTCCTGATGAACGACGAGACCCAGTTCGAATTCGACGTCGAGTTCCGGGACAAGAGCCCGGCCAAGACGGCCAACTCCATGTTTCTCAGCCTGCCGAAGGGGGACAGCAGCGTTGAGACATCCGTCGTGAAACGTAATCTGTCCGCAGTGATGAAAGTAATCGAAAAGGTCAATGCGGAACCCAATCTCGATCGGTTGCTCGAGGACCTGATGGACGACGTGATGGAAGTGACAGACGCCGACCGAGGCTACCTGATCGCATCCAGAAAAGTGGGAGACGTCCTCATACCCATGGTGAGTCGCCACAAGGAATCGGTGCCCCCGTCCGCCCGGAACACCTTCAGCCGCAACCTGGTCTCCGAAGCCTATGAAACGGGACACGCCATGTTGCTGTCCGACCCCATGACAAAGAAGGGAATGCCCGACAGCGTCCTCTCACAGCCCGTCCACAGCATCATGTGCGTGCCAATGCGGGCCAGGATAGGACAGGTCGGCGTGATCTACGTGGACCGTCTGCTGGGCAGCCTCCCTTTCGAGAAGTCCGACCTGAAGCTTTTCACCACCATCGCCAATCAGGCGGGCATTGCCGTGCGACGCGCCCAGCTCACCCGACAGGTCGAATCCCTGTTTCGTGACGCCGTTCGCACAGTTATCAACCTGGTCGAGATCAAGGACAAGTACACCTACAGTCACAGCGAGCGAGTCACGGCCGTTGCCTTGCTGGTGGGCGACCTGATGAGCTTCAGCAAGAAGGATCAGCGCGACCTGGAAGTGGCGGCCCTGCTGCACGACGTGGGCAAACTCGGCGTTGACCCCGATATACTCACCAAGCCGAGAACCCTCACCGACGATGAGTTCGCCCGCGTGAAGCGTCACACCGTGGACGGCGCGCGCGTGGTTGCGGACATCGAAAACGGAGAGCAAATCGCCGAGGCCGTGCGGCATCACCACGAACGCTGGGACGGGACAGGGTACCCGGATGGATGCGCCGCCGAGGAGGCGTCCCTCTTCTCCCGCATACTGGCGCTGGCGGACTCCTTTGACGCGATGGCCTCCGACCGCCCCTACCGCAAAGCGCTGACTCGAGAAGAGACAATCTCGGAACTCAAGAAGTGCAAGGGAACCCAGTTTGACCCGGCTCTCGTCAACGTGTTCACTGACGCCCTCGAGAACGAACGGCGCTTCCGCAACCGCATAGCCGAGATATACCGGCGGGAGGACAAAGAGAAATCCCCCGCTTGAGAGCCCCCCGCCGCTTGAGCTTCTCGCCTTCCTCCCGTATTATCCACTTTCTTGCGCCCCAACGCTCATACACAGCGCCCTCCCGGCGCCTGCGGGACTGCGGCAAGGGCGCCTGATCTACACACAGGGAAGGCCCATGAAACACGCGCGATACCTCTTGCTGCTCTGTCCCATAGCGCTATGGGGCGGATGCGCGCTTTTGCGCCCATCTCCTCCCCCCCCACCAATGGAACGGGCCGACCTAAGCGAGACGCTCCGCGTCCGGGCCGAAACCTTTCACACACTGGTAGACGGCGACATAGCGCTAAGCATCACGCAAACCGCAGAAGGCAGAACCTACAGGTCCCCAACGCTGAGCGGGGTGGTCGCCTTCGACCGCGACAGGCCGGCCCTGTGGCTGAGGGCCGAGAAGATAGGCCGGCAGATATTCACCCTCAAGGCGCGCGGCGACCGCTTCAACCTCGCCCTGCCTGAAACTCAAGAGGTAGTCACCGGAGGCCCCGCCGCATACGCCAAACTGCCGCACTTGATCCGCCCGGCCGAAGTGCGCTACATGCTCGCCGGCCCCGACACACTCGGCCTGAGCTGGACTGAGACCACCATGGAGGTGGACAGCAAGTATTACCGCTTCGACGTAAGAGTGCTGGGCAGCCGCTACGCGCAGGTCCTCGTGGATCGCAAAAAATGCGCCATCGCCGCCATTACCCGCTACGACGCCGCCGGCCACAAGATAACCGAAGTGCACATGTCAGGTTATAAGCCTCTGGGCGGCATACTCTTCCCGCGGCGTTTCGTGATTGACAGGCCCCGGCAGCAAACCAGCGTAAAGCTGCGACTGGGCCGTCCGAAGCTGAACAAGCCGATCCCGGACGCCGCGTTCCAGGCCCCTGAGCGCCCCGGATGGCGCCCCGTTAACCTGGACCGCCAGCCCCTCGACGCCGTCCAGGCATTCCGAAAGGGCTGAATGAACGAGAACCCCATAGAAACGCCGTCAAGACCTTACGGCGAGATATATCGCCTGTTGTGCGGCAACTTCCGCAGCGCGGAGACCCCTATCGTAGAACCGAAAGCGGGCGAGCTGCCGCGCCTTTTCCGCCGGCTGGGCGCCATTCCTAAGTCCTGGAACCGGCGGCAGGCCGACGCCGCCACAGAGCAGATCATACGACAAATGGCCCGCGAACACGCCGTCCCGGCCGAGGAAGTCAGGACAACACTGGCAGCCTTCTGCTCCGACGAGTCCCCCAAGCACGTCTGCGGTTCGCTGCCCACGTGCGCAGAGTGCCCACTCGACGAGTATTGCGCCTACCCGGAGCGCCGACTCACCATCAAGGACCTGCCGGAGAACCAGCGCCCCCGGGAACGCCTCCTGGACGCGGGGGAGGAGGGTCTCAGCGACGTGGAGCTGCTGGCCATAATCATCGGCGGCGGCTCCTCGCGGGGCACGGCCCTGGACCTGGCGTCGCGTCTGCTGAGCAAGTTCGGCAGTTTCCGCCGCCTGTCCCAATGCGGAATCGCAGAGCTGACCGACGTTCACGGCATCGGCGCCGCCAAGGCCGCCCGCATCAAAGCCGCCCTCGCCATCGCCCGTCGCTACTCCGCCCAGAGAATGCCCCCCGGCGTCCCCATCACGGGCAGCGAGCGGGTCGCCGCCTACATGGAGGAAAAACTGGCCGGCCTGCAGAAAGAATGCTTCTTCTGCCTCCTGCTCGACACGAAGAACCAGTTGATCCGGGAGCAGAAGGTCGCCATGGGTTCACTGAGTGAAAGCGTCGTCCACCCGCGCGAAGTCTTCAAGACGGCAATCAGCGAAAGCGCCTCCAAGGTTATCTTCGTTCACAACCACCCCAGCGGTAACCCCGCGCCAAGCGCCCAGGACCGCCGTCTCACCACCAGGCTCTGCAAGGCCGGGGCGCTGCTCGGCATCCCCGTCCTCGACCACATCATTGTGGGCTCCGGCAGCTACTTCAGCTTCGCGGAAAAGAAGCTGCTCTGACTGTTTTGGTTGCCGCAAGGGCTGCGGTGCGATAGACTCACTGCTCCGGTTCTTCGGCGCACAGCGATTACTCTCTCGTTCGTTGAGAGGCTAACGAATGGCAACTTACGCGGTTACGGGAGGGGCCGGTTTCATCGGGTCGAACATAGTGGGGCGACTCGTTGCCGACGGCGAAGAGGTCCGCGTTATTGATGACTTCTCCACGGGGAAAGCCAAAAACCTGCACGGACTGGAAAGCAGTATCACCTTGTTCAAAGGCAGCGTCTGCAACGAGAGCTTGCTCAAGGATGCCTTTGCCGGGGCCGATTACGTCCTTCACCAGGCCGCGCTGGCCAGCGTACAGCGATCCGTCGAGGACCCCGTCGCCACCAACGAGGTGAACGTGGGCGGGACTCTGAAGGTGCTGTGCGCCGCACGGGACCAGGGGGTTCGGCGGGTGGTCTACGCATCCAGCAGCGCCGTTTACGGCGACACCCCCGAGATGCCCAAGCATGAGGAGATGGCGCCCTGCCCCTTGAGTCCCTACGCCGTCAGCAAACTGGCGGGCGAGTATTACTGCCGGATGTTCTCCACCATCTTCGGCCTGGAGACTGTAAGCCTGCGCTACTTCAATGTCTTTGGCCCCCGCCAGTCCCCGCAGAGCCAGTATGCCGCCGTTGTTCCCATCTTTATCCGCCGCATCGTCGAGGGGCGCTCCCCGCAGGTGTACGGCGATGGCGGCCAGTCGCGCGACTTCACCTACGTCGACAACGTGGTAGAGGCCAACCTGCTGGCGGCCCGCGCTCAGGGCGCCGCCGGCGCGGTGTGCAACGTCGGTTGCGGTCAGCGCCGCACGCTGAACGAGCTTCTTCAGCTGCTGGCGGAACTGACCGGGCTGCCCGTCGAACCGCATTACGGCCCCGACCGCACCGGCGACGTTCGGCATTCGCTGGCCGACATCTCGCTGGCTCGTCGGCTCATCGGCTACGAGCCGCACACGGGCTTCGAGGAGGGGATCCGCCGGACCATAGAGTATCAGAAGAATTATGAATTATGAAATCTAAGGCCCAAGACAACGCCAACAGCAAGCGTCTGGGGAAAGGCACGAGGTAAGTGACGTCGAACTTCCAAAGACAGTTCTCCGCCCTGTTCTTGCTGGGGCTGGCCGTGGCGATAGTGGCGCTCCTGGTGGGGTGGGGCAGGCTGGGAGCGACGGATGCCGCCCGGCGGCCAGCAGCCCCGGGCGCCCCTTCCGTCCAGGGGCCGGGCGCCTTCCTGCCGCCGGAGGGCGCGCAGTGGGAAGTGGTCCTGGGCTCCGACGAGCAGAAATACCTGATGGGCCTGTTCCTGGATTCGCTGGAGGCCGTTCGCAAGGGAGAGGAGCCCCCGGATTGCGAAGCGTGCGATCAGCCGCTGGACGCGCCTGTGTTCGTCACGGTTTACTCCCCTGACGGCCGAATGCTCCGGGTTCGGACCCGGCAAGCGTCCCTGGCGCGCAGCGTTCGCACAGCGGCCCGGCTCGTCCACCAGGACGGGGCCGGATGGGCCGCGCCGGAGAGTCTGCGGGTTAGAATTGACATTATCCGAGCGGCATTGGACTTCCCCCTGCAGCAGCGCAGAGCATTCGCTCAAAAACCATTGGGACGCCCGTACGGATTGGCGGCGCGCGCGGGCGGCGAACTCAGCGTACTCTTGCCGGCAGACCTGGTGGGCTGGCAGGCGGGGACCCCGCTGGAGATGCTGCGCGCCGTCTGCCATTGGGGCGGGCTGGACGCGAATAGCTGGCGTCTCGGCGGCAGCGACAAGCTGAAGATGTGGCGCCTGGAAACCGTGGGATTCGTCAACGACACCCCGGGCAGCCGGCGGACCGTCTCCAGCCCGAGGGGCCTGACACCCGTCGCCCAGGTGAACATTGCCACGGTCTTGCGCTCGATCCGCCAGGCGGCCGGTTATCTGGCGGCCATCCAGGGGAGCGACGGCGGCCTGCTGATGTTCTGGGACCCCGCCGCGGGATTCCACGGGGGCTGTAAGAGCGTGGTCGTGCAGGAAGGAACAGCCGCCGCGCTCGGAACATGGTGCGAGCTGCAGTCACAGGCGGACGCCTTGAAGGTTTGCCAGAAAGCCATCGCGTGGGCAGTCGACATCACCAATCCCGATCCGCAGGCGCCCGGCAGGTCGTTCACCAGAGAAGTGGAAGGATGCCATCCCACGTGGGAGCTTGAGGGGTCGGCCCAGACGCTCAGGGCCATTTGCCGCTATCACCGCGCCAGCGGACGCGAGGAAGCCGCCCCGTGGATACGGTCCCTTGCCGAGTTCCTGCTGTTCATGCAGAGTGACGACGGCCTGTTCTACTTGAAATACGACGATAAGACGGGGAAGCGCTCGACGCCGGCGAGCGGTTTCGACCGCATCCGCGCGCAGACTCGGGCGATTTTGGGCCTGACGCTCGCCTATCGAGAGCTTCAGGACCCGGCCTATCTGATGGGCGCCAAGAAAGGACTTCAACCCCTGCTGGCGGATGAAGATATCCCCGCCACTTGCTCAGCCGGGCAAGCGCAGGGCCTGTGCACGGCGCTGCTGGAGCTGAACAGTTTTCTGCCCGAGGACCGACATGTCAAATTCGCAACTCGCATAGCGTCAGCCCGGTTGAGGACGCAGCTTCAGCCGAAGGAGGCGCCTGCCCCGGACCTGGTGGGCGGCGCCCTGCCCGGGCTGCCCCCGAAGGCCGAAGACACGGCGAACGACCTTGTGGTTTTCGCCTCCACCGCTATGATGGAGCCCGACGCGCAGTATCGTGAGGCGGCGCGGCGCGCGGCCGGATACCTGATGTGGTTGCAGTTCGTACCCCAGAACTCCTATTACCTCCCCGATCCAGGCAACACACCCGGCGGATTTCGCGAGTGGCCCGGCGCCAACGTGATACGCCTCCAGACCATGGACGCCGCCCTGCGCGGGATGGTCCTGTTGGCTCGACTCGAACTGCAAGAGAGGAAACATGATTGAAAAGGCTGGAATCAGAGACGCTGAGCGAATAGTCTCCATCGTCAACCGCTATGCCGAGGCGGGATTGATGCTGCCGCGTTCCCTCAACGGAGTTTACGAGAACCTGCGCGACTTCTTCATCTGGCGTCAGGGAGAGGACGTGGCGGGCTGCGCGGCGCTCCACGTGAGCTGGCAGGGCCTGGGGGAGATTCGCAGTCTGGCCGTGGCCCAAGAGGCCCGGGGCAAGGGAATCGGAACGGCCCTGGTGAAGGCCTGCCTCTCGGAGGCCGAAGAACTGCGCATGGATCGCGTCTTCCTGCTGACCTATATCCCCACCTTCTTCGGCCGATTCGGGTTCGAGCCGTATCCGAAGGAAAAACTGCCGCACAAGATTTGGGCGGACTGCCTGAATTGCCCGAAGTTCCCCAACTGCGACGAAGAAGCCATGATCCTTGACATTTAGCAACCGGCGACATAAGAACTCACCGAATGCGTGATGCAGATACAAGAGGCCGCATCCGCAAGGGCGTGGACAGGTCCGTGCTCGTCGAGGCGGCGGCCGGAACCGGCAAGACCTACCTGATAGTCCGCAGAATCATACACGGTCTCCGTAAGGGAGCGTTTAGCCTGGCCCAGACCGTGGCGATTACCTTCACAGAGAAGGCGGCCGGGGAACTGGAGGAGCGCCTGCGCGAGCGCCTGAGCGCTGAACGCCACCGCGCCGACCTTCCAGAACTGGAGATGGAGCGGCTCCGGCAGGCCGCGGAAGAACTTGACCGGGCGCAGGTTTCGACGATTCACTCCTTCTGCGCCCGCCTGCTCAGGGCGAAACCCGCCGAGGCCGGGATAGACCCGGATTTCACCGTGCTCCAGCAGGCCCCCGCCGCCCTCCTGAAGGAGGAGTGCTGGACGGATTGGCTGGAGTCCCAGGTGTCGGAAGATAACGCCGTGCTGATGGAAGCGCTGCGTGCCGGGGCAAAGGCAAAGGACCTGAAGCGGGCGGCTTTCGATCTGGCCGAAGCGCCCGAAATCCTGGAGATGGACGTCTTCTCACTGCCTTGCGCCACGGGTTCCCCCGACGCTCTCCTGGAGGGCATCCGGCGCACGGCCCCCGCCGCTGCCAGGGCGTGCGAGGAGCTGATCATGACCCGGGGCAATCCCGAGTCGCGCGCGTTGCTCCGCCTCTCCAAGCAGGTAATGGAAGCAAAGACGGAGGCGGCCCTCCGGCGGGCCGCATACGAGGCGGCCGGGGTGGACGTGGAGAAAGCGCTCGGAAGTTTCAAATCGAACAGAGACCAGGCCAGGCCCCACCTGGAGGCCTTCAGCGAGGCGACGCGCCGGCTCGGCGCGCATCTGGCGGCTCGCGTCTTCCGATGGGCCGCGGGATTTGTCGAGCGCTATGGCCGTCAGAAACGCCGCCGCTCCGTCCTCGACTTCCAGGACCTGCTTCTGCTCTCCGCCCGCCTGCTCAGGGAGAACCTGGAGGTGCGGCGCCACTTCCAGCGGAGGTTTCGCGCCTTCTTCGTAGATGAGTTTCAGGACACCGATCCGCTCCAGGCCGAGTTGATCGCGTATCTATGCGAACGGAAGGGCCCGCGCCAGGCAAGGCGGCTGACGGACGTGAAGATCCGCGACGGCGCGCTGATGGCCGTCGGCGATCCCAAGCAGTCCGTGTACCGGTTCCGCCGGGCTGACGTGCAGATGTATGAGGAATTCAAGCAGCTTCTCGGCCCCGGGCGGATGGAGAAGATATACTGCAACTTCCGCTCCGATGCTCCCCTTCTTGAGTGGTTCAACAGCTTCTTTGAGATCGTCTTCGGGCGCCCCGGCGCGGAGGGGGTTTACCAGGCCGAACACGTGCCGCTGGAACCCGGGATGGAAGAGCAGAAGGCGTCCGGCGCCGCCCTCCTTCCCCCTGCTCAGCGAAGCTTCGGAGGACAAGCCGTGGCCGTCCTCGCCCCCGACCCGCAGCAGGAGAA
The DNA here is from genome assembly GCA_021161675.1 of Planctomycetota bacterium. Lineage (GTDB taxonomy): Bacteria > Planctomycetota > Brocadiia > SM23-32 > SM23-32 > JAGHAF01. The sequence continues at coordinate 31,384 of JAGHAF010000065.1, forward strand.
CGCAAGCTGGAAGGCGGACACCGGCCGCAGATACGAGGCGCAATACCTGGCCAGGATGATCCACGAGACAGTGACAGGCGGCCTGGAGCTACCGGGCCTGGGACCTGTCCGCTACGGCGATTTCGCGCTTCTACTGCGGGCGCTGACCAGCGTGAACCTGTACGAGCAAGCCCTCGATGGGTGGGGCGTGCCTTACAGGGCGATCGGGGGGAAACACTTCTACAGCCGCATCCAAACGGCGCAAACCCTCGCGCTGCTGCGGGCGGTGAACGATCCACTGGACGCGGTTGACGTGGTGGCCGCGCTGCGCAGCCCATACTTCGGCCTGAGCGACGAGGACCTGCTCCGCTATCGCAAAGAAGGGGCCGAGTGGAACTACCTGCGGCCGGGCGCCGCCGGAGGCCCCGTGCGAGAGGCGATGGATCAATTGGCCCAGTGGCACGGCGTGCGCAACAGAATGGCGCCGCACCTTCTGCTCGAAAAGGTCTTCCGGCAGACCGGCGCGCTCCAGGCTTACGCCCTGAAGCCAGCCGGCCGGCAGCGGGTGGCGGCCCTGCGCCAGCTTGCGCGCCGCCTGCGCGCCCTCGGGGAGGTGGTCCCCACGTTCGGGGCCGTCGTGCGGCGCCTCAGTTCCATCGAAGAGGCCGAGTTGCCCGAAGAGGAATCCACGGCTGTGGAGCCAGGGGATGATTACGTGCAGATCCTTTCCATGCACAAGGCGAAGGGGCTGGAGTTCCCCGTCGTTGTGCTGCCTGACCTGGGCAGGAAGTTCCCGGATAAGGGCGGTTTACCGCCGCTGCTGCTGAACCGCAGGGACGGCAGGGTTGGCTTGAGGCTCATGAACGGGGTGCAGACCGAGAACTGCGAGCGCCTCCGGGAGGAAGAACAGGGCAATGTGCTGGCCGAGTTGCGAAGGCTGCTCTACGTGGCCTGCACGCGGGCCGAGCGGCTCCTTGTCCTGCCTCTCCACTGGCACGTGGCATCCGAGAGCTTCCATACGATCCTGCTGGAGAGCGGGCTTTTCTCCCCGCTCAACGAAATTCCGCCCGGAGAGTCGCGCAAAGGCGTGCATTATATCGACACCCGCGGCTGGCATCGGGACATCGCAATTGCGCCCGTGCGGCAGCCGCTTGCGCGGGAAGACGCGCAAGAGGTCGCCTCCCGGCTGAAGGCGAGAGCCCGATGGAAACAGCAGCGCCGGGCCCTGGTGGAGCGGCTTTCTTCAAGAAAAGTCTTCGTATCTCCCAGCGCTCTCGCGCATGAACGTGGCGGCGCCGTTGAGGCAACGCTGGAGAGCGGCGGCCAGGGCGGCATGGGGCTCGGCACGGTGTTTCACCGGGTTATGAGCGCTATTCCGCTGGGCGCGGAGAGCGTGGATCGGAAAATGGTGGAGGGGCTTGCGCGGATTGCGGCCGATGAGCTGGATCTGGCGTCGGGTCCCGCCGGCGAGGCGGCCCGGCTCGCCCTGGAAGCGCTGGAACACAAGGAGTTCCGCGCTCTGGTGGAGGAGGCGCAGGCGCTCCGGCAAGAAGTGGAGTTCTGCGTGCCGCTGGCCGAACTGGGCGTCTCGGAAACCGAGCAGCCAGGCTTCGTGGAGGGCAGCATTGACCTGGTGGTCCTGGGCGAAAATCGGACGTTGATACTGGACTATAAGACCGACGCCGAAGTGGCCCCGGCGCGCTATTGGTCCCAGCTCGGGCTTTACGGAATGGTGGCCCGTCACTGCGGCCTGGCGCCGGGAGAGGTAGAGCTGGCGCTTTTCTACGTCCGCGCCGGCCAGTTGCTGCGCCGTTCCCTGGACGACGAACTGCTGGCCAGCCTTGATGAGATGCTCAGAGGCGCCTCTGTCGCTTCAGACGGAATTGGACAAAGCCTCGAAAGCGGTTAGCATGGGACAGGGAAGGAGATTTTGACCGATGAACCAAAACAGGACAACCGAAATGAACCCGAAGCAGAAGCCCAAAGGTCCGTGGATCAACCGTCTTGCAACACGGCTCTTCACTCTGGTTCTGGCCATCTTGCTCTTCTGGTTGCTTTGCTTTCTCGTGCAGGACATCAAATCAATCAAAGGGCCACAGTACTCCGTGATCGAAGAACAGCACGTGGACCGGTCCCTGGCGCAGAGAGCGCAAACACTTGAGAAGCAGATTGCTGAGCTGGATCGCAAGATCAACAACCGGAAAGAAGAGCAAAGCGTAGTCGGTGACACTTCTCAGAACCTCCAGCGGACCATTAACCAGCTCATTGAACTTCAAAGGCTCAGCATTCAGAAAGACATTACCCTTGCCGAATCCGAACAGAAGAACCTGGGAAGCAGTCTCGATCACTTCCTGGAGAGCCAGAAGAAATACCAGGAAGTGAATGCCAGCATCTCACAACTCATGACTGAGAAACGCAAGCTGGCGGACGAGAAAAGAGCGGTTGAGCAGCGCCTTGCTCAGCAGCGCGAGCCAGCGCAGAAAGAGTACCGTCGACTTAGCAAAGCGCACAGGCTGAAACTGGCAGGGATTCAACTCCTGATCCTTTTGCCACTCTTGGCGGCCGGGGTCATCCTTGTCATCAAGAAACGCGGGAGCATATATTCCCCACTCTCTCTCGCGTTCGCGGGCGCCACACTTCTCAAAGTGGCTTTGGTCATACACGAGTATTTCCCGGCCAGATACATCAAATACATCTTCCTCGGTGTGCTCCTGCTTGCCGTAGGCAGGCTGCTCATACACTTCATCAGGACTGTGGCCTTCCCAAAGGCCCGATGGCTCAGGAAACAGTACCGTGAGGCCTACGAACAATTTCTCTGTCCGGTTTGTGAATATCCTATACGAATCGGCCCGCGCAAGTTCCTGTACTGGACACGCAGAACGATCAACAAGGTCGTTATGCCGAAGGAACAGGACGCCGGGGAAGAGCCCTATACCTGCCCGTCATGCGGGACGACGCTGTTCGAGAAGTGTCCCTCGTGCCAGAACATCAGACATTCATTGCTTCCACACTGCCAGCATTGTGGCGCAGAGAAGCAGGTGTGAACGTTCAGCGCGTAGTCCTCTTTCGCGTGACAGCCCCGCTCATTCAGACAGCGCGTTACAGGAGATCAGGGAATGAAGATCGAATCCGTCGGCATGTACGTGCACACGCACTGGTCGTACAATCACCCGTACGCCGCACGAACCTGGACCATCCAGGACTGGCGCGGTTACCTGGCCGGCTTGAAGGGACTCGGATACAATTTCGTGCAGGTCTGGCCCATGCTCGACATCATGCCGATCCCCCTCACCCAGAGCGACCGTCTGCACCTGGAGCGCCTCTCGAAGGTCATAGACGTGGCGCATGATGAGTTCGGCATGAAAGTCATTATGGGCTCTCTCGCCAATATGATCGGAAACGAGGAGGCCCCCCAGTACAAGTTTGAGGACAGGCCTTATTTCACAACCGAACGCCGCCTCAATCCGGGCGACGCCGCGGAGGTCGAAAAGCTCTTCGCCCAGCGCCGGCAGACCATTGCTCCGCTCAGTAAGGCAGATGGGTTCTGGGTAATCGACAGCGACCCCGGTGGCTACGAGGGTTCTCCGTCGGAGGAGTTCGTGATGCTTCTGGGCCGCTACAGGGAGGTCCTCGACGAGCTGCGGCCCGGCATCGAACTGATATATTGGGTCTGGTTCGGATGGTCTCATCAGGAAGGCCAGGCGGAGAGCTGGCGCAGAGCGCTCTCGGGCCTGAAGCGGATGAATCCGGAGCCGTGGGCCATCCACGTCTGCTTGCCCGAGCAGACGCCGATTGTCGAGGAACTCGATCTTACGAACAGGGGCTACGTATTCCGCTATAACTCGATTGAAAACGAGCCCTCACTGCCCTGGACGAGATACGATCCCGAGGGGCTTTACGAGCTCGTGACCCACATCAAGGCGCCGAAGGGCTGGCTCGGCAACGCCCAGACGCATCCCGTGCAGCTTCCGCACATCTATTGCTTCAGCCACTTCGCTCAAGGCGGCACGCCGGAGACCATTGACCTGGAGGGATTCGCCGAAAGGCTCCTGCCCGGCCTTGGCCCTGTGATCGCCTCGGGCTGGCGGGCGATGGACGAAGAATCCAGCGCAGAAGAGATCGAAGCGGCTCTCGCCGGCCTTTCCGATGCCACGGCAGGCGAGCCGGGTGAGCTGAAAGGGCTGCTCTTCGGAAGCGGTGAAAGGTTCCTCGATGACCTGCGGGCCCAGCTCTCCGTGCGCAGGTATGAAAGGATAATCCAATCCGCCAGGAGCCCGCACGAGCTTCGTGCGGGCCTGCTCGGGATTCGCGAGCCGCTTGCCCTGTGGTGTCGCCGCCACGGATTCAAGGACTTCGGCCGGCTCGCGCTCTTCACGCACATCAGGGAGAGCGCGCAGAAGATCGGGGCTCTGAAGGTGGTGAAGGAATTTGACGACGCCGAGAAAGCGGGGCACTGCCACGATTTCATGGATCGCCTGTTCAGCCTGTTGAAGGAGCTTTGATCCCCTCGGACACACCGAGGAGCAGGGGCGTCCTCATCGGCGTACGGACACGCCTTTGCCGATCAGGTAATCTTTCAACTCCCCAATGCCGATCTCGCCAAAGTGGAAGACGCTCGCCGCGAGCAGGACGTCGGCGCCCCCCTGAGTGACCGCTTCGTAGAAGTGCTCCAGCGCGCCGGCCCCCCCGCTGGCAACGATGGGAACATCCACTCGTTCGTCGATGCCCTTCAACAGTGGAATGTCATAGCCTTCCCTGGCGCCGTCGCAGCGCTTGCTGGTGGGCAGCAGCGTGCCGGCCCCCCGGCCTGCCGCGGCGGCTGCGAACTCGATTGCATCAATGCCGGTGGGCGTCCGGCCACCATCGATGTAGACCTCGTAGCCGTTCTCAAGTTCATCAGAACTGTCCACGTCGATGGCCACGACCACACGCTCGGCGCCGAACTCCTTGACGGCGCGGTCGATCAGCTCCGGCTCCCGCACGGCGGCGCTGCTCATGCTCACCTTGTCGGCCCCCGCGTCGAGGGCATGCTCGAAGTCGGACAGCGACTTAATCCCGCCGCCGAGGGTCAGCGGAATGGTGACCGCATCGGCCACCGATCTGAAGACGTCCAGCACGGTCTTGCGCTTCTCAACGGTGGCCGTTATGTCGAGAAAACCCAGCTCATCGGCGCCCTGTTCCTCGTAAGCCAGCGCGCACTCGACCGGATCGCCGGCATCCTGCAGGTCTACGAAGTGCACGCCCTTGACGACACGGCCATCTTTCATATCCAGACACGGCATGATGCTCACGTAATCAGCCATGGAGCTTTCCTTTCGGATCTTCGATCTTTTCGTTTCCGATGGATTGTATGTCAAGGCAGTCGGGAAGGATAACGCATTTCGAGCCCCGTTGCAACATCGACCGGTCGCGCTTACCCGAGCGCCTTCCTTGCCGCTAATCGCGGCCCGTTCGACACACCCATGGGGCGAGCAGCTCCCGGAACTTCTCCAGACGGCTCTGTGGGCCGGCTCCCGCCGCCTCCAGGCGGAACCTGCGCCGCGTGGCGCCCGCGACCCGGATGTGCAGGCTGAACCGTTCCGGGGGGAGACACTCTCGCACGTGATCCGCCCATTCCACCACGCTCATGCCCCCGCTCTCGAACGTCTCATCGCAGCCGAGAGCGGCCATCTCATCGCCGCTGCCGAGCCGATAGGCATCGAAGTGATAGAGCGTCAGGCGCCCCTCGTACGCCCGCAACAGGACGAACGTGGGACTGGTCACCCTGTGCAGGTCTTCGACCGCGAGGCCGCGCGCCAACCCACGCACGAAGCAGGTCTTGCCGGCGCCCAGTGTGCCCACCAGGCCGAGAACGTCATTCAAGCGCCACCCCTCGGCGCTGGCTGCGGCCAGCTCCATGGTCTGCTCGGGGCTCCGAGTCTCCAGCGCCAGGGCTTCAGACTGCATCACAGCTCGTGCTCCCATCCTCCGCTCTCGAGCGTCTGACGGGACCCGTCCGGCATCAGAAGGAAGGATTCTTCGCTCTCCTCCACGGTTCCTATGACGGTGACCTCGAGCCCCGCGGCCCCCTCCCGCGCCGCGCGCTGCGCCTGGCGCGCGGACAGGCAGAACAGCAGTTCGTAGTCCTCTCCATCGTTGAGGGCATGCCAGAGCGGCTCGCGCTCGCCCCGGCTCGCCGCCGCGGCGATAGGAATGTCGGCCGCACGCAGCGCCATGCCTCTCCCGGAGGCGGCGGCGAGGTGAAGGGCATCTGTGCTCAGCCCATCGCTGATGTCAATAAGCGCGTGCAAATCATACTCTTGCGACAGATGAAGCGCCTCGTTGATCCGCGGACTGAACCGCAAGTGGCGGCCCTGCAGGGAGCCGCCAAGCCGGCCGGTCACGCAGATGGCGTCCCCGAACATGGCGCCGCTGCGAAGCACAAACCCGGCGGGCCCCGGCGTCCCCACGGCGGTGACGGTGATGCAGGTGGTGGCGCCCTTCGCGACCGCGATGTCCCCGCCGACGAGTGGGGCGCCCATCTGCCGGGCCGCCTCCACCAGGGCGCCCATCAGCCTTCGCCCCGTCTGCTCGTCCCGCCCGGCCCCCAGCAGCACAGCGGCAAAGGCGCACAGCGGCCGGGCGGCCATGGCCGCGACGTCGCTCAGGGCCCGAGCCACCGCTTTCCTGGCCGCCAGTTCGACGGCCGTTTCCTCTTCGTAATGCACGCCTTCCACCGCCATGTCAGTCGTGACGGCCAGAGAGGCGCCGCTGCCGGGCGGCCGGATGATCGCCGCATCGTCCCCGATGCCGGTTTCCAGCCAGGGGACATCCCGAGAGGCGGTGAGCCGCTCGATGTATTCAATCAGCTCTCGCTCGGTCATTTCAAGTCCCCTTTCGACGCCAACCAGAGACGAGCCACGGATTCCGCCGTGCGCTCGAGCAGCTCCGAAGCGCGACCCATTGCCTCGCCGGAGGCAAGCGGGCCGTCCGCAATGCAGAAGACGGCGCTGACACCCAACTCGTAAAGCGCCTCGAAGCCTTCCTTTAGCGCGCCGCCCAGCGCCACCACTGGGATCCCCAGCGAATGCGCCACCGAGGCCACCCGCGCGGGGGCCTTGCCGTAGGCGCTCTGGGCGTCCAGACGGCCCTCCGCGGTAATAACCAGGTCACAGCCGCTCATGCGCTGGCGGAGCCGCAGGTGTCTGGCAATGGTCTGCGCCCCGTTCTCCAGGCGAGCGCCTAAGAAGGCCACCAGCCCGGCCCCGAGCCCTCCCGCGGCCCCGGCCCCGGCCAGCTCGCTCACGTCCTTGTCCAGGTCGCGCAGAATCCGCTCCGAGAGGTTTCGCATCCCGTCCTCCAGCGCTTCCACCTGCCCGGGCGTGGCGCCCTTCTGCGGGCCGTAAACCCGCGCCGCGCCTTCCGGCCCCAGCAGCGGATTGGTCACGTCGCAGGCGACCACCACTTCCACGTCGCTGACGCGCGGGTCCAGGCCGCCCGTCTCGATCGCCCGGATGTCAACGAGTCGTCCGCCACAGGGGTCCTCGATAGGCCGCCCGTTCTCGTCCAGGAATCGGACGCCCAGCGCATGGGCCATTCCAGCGCCGCCGTCTACGGTGGCGCTTCCGCCGATGCCCACGATGATTCTTTTCACACCCTCGTCCAGGGCGTGCCGGATAAGGACGCCCGTGCCGCGTGTGGAAGTGCGCAAGGGGTTACGATCCGGCGCATCGAGTAGCTCGAGCCCGCTGGCGGCGGCCATTTCGATAACGGCCGTCTCCCCGTCTCCGCAGACTCCCCATTGCGCCTCGACGGGGTCTCCCAACGGCCCGGGCGCCTGACACGTTCGCGGCTGCCCGCCGGTGGCTTCAAGCATTGCGGCGACGGTTCCCTCGCCGCCGTCCGCGAATGGGACCAGCAGCACCTCCGCCCCTGGGATGGCCGTGGCGACCCCTTTCTCGATCGCGCGCGCCGCATCGAGGGCGCAGAGCGATTCTTTGAGCGAATCAGGAGCGACAAGGATCTTCATAACGCAGAGCCCTTCATCCAAGGTCTGGTGCATTCTAACGCGCCGGCCTGCGTTTCGCTACTTTCGCGGTCCGCTCGTGCGGCGTGGCCACATGGCCCCCCGCAGACCGGCTTTGATCCTTGACTTTGCCCTGCTCAGTCGGTTAGAAAGTGCAGAGGCATCGTAAATGTTTGCAGGATAGAATTGCATCAACGCTGATTCCCGTGCTCAAACGGTAGTCGTTTCTTACTACCTTCAGACGAGGAGATGGCCGATGGTACTCGCGGCTAAATTGGGACAGTATGAGACGATTCTGGTGGCGGCGGCTTTGATTGTGGTGATCGGGTTGATATGGCGCCTTTCAAAGAAGAAGGCCGGGCCAGAGGAGCCGCCTTCCGAAGTCGACTCCGAAATGGACGACGACTAGACGACTACTCGTAAAGCCTCCCTGTTAACTACGTCGTACACGGCGAACCCACAGGAAGCCTGCCGGAGAGATTCCGACAGCATGTGGCCGCGGCCGCGCGTCGAACGGCGTGCGGCCGCGCTGTGTTTCAGCGCCTCCGGCGGGCGCGATGTTTTCCACTAACCGGACTGCTTCTTTTTCAGAGCAAAAACAATAACAAGAAGCACAACGCCACCAACCACCAACACGATTGACAATGGCGACATAGCCAGACCTCCTTGTAAGGGATGAACAAGTAAAACGCCGCGGCGCCCCGCAGCGCGCATGTCACGGAACCCAACAGCACGAAACGAGTGAATCCCTCCTATAGCACGGAGATATTACAGCTTCCGCCATCCCCATGTCAATCCAACCGGGCAGGCTCTTCAGCGCCGTCACTCCAGCAGGAACGGCCGGTTTTCGGGGCGCCTCCAGATGTCGGTTCGCCGCGCCGCCAGAAAGTCCGAATTCACCTCGGACAGATTCAGTTCGGCGTAGATGACAGTCTCTTCATCCTGCGGGGCCTGCGCCAGGTGTGTGCCGTCCGGGGCGCAGATGGCGCTGACCATCATCTGGGGAGCTCGGGCGTCGTTGGCGCTTACGACGTAGATGCCGTTCTCGGCCGCCCGGCTGCGCACGGCGCCCTCCAGGACGGGCAGCTTCCACCGGGCGCCCCGGGATGCGTTGGAAAGGTGGAGGGCCAGCTCCGCCCCTTTACCACGGAGGATCCGCCAGTTCTCCGGGAAACGCACGTCGAAACATATCTGGAGGCCAACCGTCCACCGGCCGCACCGAAAGACTGGCAATGAATCCCCCGGTGTGAATATCTCCCTGCCGCCCTCGAACAGGTGTGTCTTGTCGTAACTCCCTATGGTCTCGCCCGATGGGGAGACGAGGATCGCTGTGTTGAACCAGCGCCCCCCTTGCCTGCGCACGACGCCAAGCGCCACGTAGAGCCCGCGCTCGGCGGCGCGGCGGGCTATTTCACTTTCCGCTTCAGCAAGGAGTTCGAAGTCCAAGTCGGGCGAAGGCAGATAATCGCTCAGCGCGCACTCGGGCACAACCAGCAGGTCCGCCCCGTGCGCCGATGCCCGCTCGATGGCGTCGAGGATAGTCTCGGCGTTGCGGGTCACGTCCGGGCCGGTGGCCATCTGGAAGGCGGCCGCGCGGAGTTTCTCTTTCACGCCTGCTCCTCGGTGGAAGGGGCTTTTTCGCGCTCGCCGGCCGCTGAGAGCGTGACGTGGCCGTCCCGGGCGTCGGCGATGACGCGCGCTCCATGGATAAAGTCGCCCTTCAGAATGCCCTCGGCCAGGGGATTCTCCACCAACCGCTGTATTGCCCGCTGAAGCGGCCTCGCGCCGAAGGCCGGGTCGTAACCCGCTTCGGCCAGCAGCGCCCTGGCCTCCTGGGTCACCTCCAGGGCTATTTCCCTCTCGTCGAGCCGTTCCTGCAGGCGTCGGAGTTGTATCTCGGCGATCTGTTCCATCAGGTCTTCGGAAAGCGAGTTGAAGATGATGATGTCGTCTATGCGGTTGAGGAACTCGGGCCGGAAGCTCTCGCGCAAAAGTTGCAGGATTTTGCCCTCCACCCGGTCAAACTCACCTGGTGCGGGCCGCACGGACATCTCGTGGATCCACTCGCTGCCGATGTTGGAGGTCATCACGATGATGGTATTCTTGAAATCTACGGTGCGCCCCTTGCCGTCGGTCATCCGGCCGTCATCCAGCACCTGGAGCAGGGCATTGAAGACGTCCGAATGAGCCTTTTCGATCTCGTCCAGCAGCAGCACGCTGTAGGGACGGCGCCGCACGGCCTCTGTCAGGCGGCCGCCCTCCTCATATCCGACGTATCCGGGCGGGGCGCCGATGAGACGAGCCACGGAGTGGCGCTCCATGAACTCGCTCATGTCCAGCCGGATCATGGCGCCTTCGTCGTCAAAGAGGAACTCCGCCAGCGCTTTGCACAGCTCGGTCTTGCCGACGCCGCTGGGCCCGAGGAAGATAAAAGAGCCGAGCGGGCGAGTGGGGTCCTGCAGCCCCGCGCGGGCCCTGCGCACGGTGTCGGAGACGGCTTTGATGGCCTGCGGCTGCCCCACCACGCGCCGGCGCAGCGCATCCTCCATGTAGAGGAGCTTCTCCCGTTCGGTCTCCAGCATCTTCTGCACGGGTATGCCGGTCCAGTGCGAGACGATCTCGGCGATGTCTTCGGCGTCCACCTCTTCTTTGAGCAAAGCGCCGTGGGCCTGCACGTCTTCCAGGCGCCTTTGCTCGTCCTCGAGTCGCCCCTGAAGCTCCGGTATGCGGCCGTAGCGTATCTCTCCGACCTTCTGCAGCTCGCCCTGCCGCTGAAGGGATTGCTCTTCGCTGCGGGCCTTCTCCAGTTGTTGGTTGAGCTGCCGGATGCCGCCGATTATTTCTTTCTCGCTCTCCCACTGCGCGCGCAGGGCTTTCTCCCGCTCCCGGGCGTTGCCGAGTTCGCTTTCAATGCGGTTTCGTTGTTGCTCCGCCTGAGGGTCGCTCTCCCGCTTCAGGCCCTCCAGCTCCACCTGGAGCTGTGTGATCGCGCGCTGGACCTGGTCCAGCTCGGCGGGGACGCTGTCAATCTCCATCCGCAGGCGAGAAGCGGCCTCGTCCACCAGGTCAATGGCCTTGTCGGGGAGGAATCGGTCGGTGATGTAGCGATGGCTCAGCTTTGCCGCCGCAATCAGCGCGCCGTCGGTGACGCGCACGCCGTGATGGACCTCGTAGCGCTCCTTGAGCCCACGCAGTATGGCCACGGTGTCCTCGACGGTGGGTTCGCCGACCTTGACGGGCTGGAAGCGGCGTTCGAGGGCGGCGTCCGACTCGATGTATTTGCGGTATTCGGCCAACGTGGTGGCGCCCACGCAGTGGAGTTCGCCCCGGGCCAGCGCAGGTTTGAGCAGGTTGGAAGCGTCCAGCGAGCCTTCGGCCGCGCCAGCGCCAACCACGGTGTGCAGCTCGTCAATGAACAGGATCACGTCGCCGCGGGACTCGACCTCCTTGAGCACGGCCTTGAGGCGGTCTTCGAACTCGCCGCGGTATTTGGCGCCGGCGACGAGCGCCCCCATGTCGAGCGCCAGGAGGCGCCTGTTCTTGAGCGTTTCCGGCACGTCGCCGTCAACGATTCGCCGGGCCAGTCCCTCGACGATGGCGGTCTTGCCGACGCCCGCCTCGCCGACCAGCACGGGGTTGTTCTTCGTGCGCCGGCCGAGCACCTGGATTAGCTTTCGGATCTGCTGATCCCGTCCGATTACGGGGTCCAGCTTGTCGCGCCGGGCCATCTGCACCAGGTCGCGCGTGTAGCGCTCCAGGGCCTGGTACTTATCCTCCGGATTGTCATCCGTGACGCTCTGGCCGCCGCGGACGTGTTCAAGGGCGGCGAGCAGGCCCTGTTCGCTCACGCCATGGTCCCGAAGTACTTGACCGGCCGGACAGTCCGGAACCTCCAGAAAGGCCAGGAGCAGGTGTTCGCCGCTGACGAATTGATCCTGCATCCTAGAAGCGAGTTGCTGTGCGGCATCGAGCACGCCGGCCAGCGACTGGCCCAAGTAGACCTGTCCGGCGCCGCCGCCTTTGACCTGCGGGGTCTTGTCCAGTTCCTCCGCCAGCGCGCCGGCGATGCCGTGCGTGTCCGCGCCGAGCCGCTGAAGGATGGGACGCACAACCCCACCGCTCTGCTCGAGCAGCGCCTGGATCAGGTGGAGGCTGCTGACCTCCTGATGATTGCGCGCGCGCGCGGCGCGCTGCGCCGCCTCCAGGGCCTCTCTGACCTTGACTGTGTAGCGGTCTATCTGCACTGGCCCCGCCCTCTCGCTATTTGCTTCCCATTAATCCGATTAGTCTCAGGCTCTGTCTGAAAAACCGGACTTGGATTCAAGCGGCTGCATTCGCTCGCTCTCTGTGCGACAGCCGATTTCTCAAACAGAGCACTAGTCCTTTACCTCGAAGTCGGCGTCAACGACGTCCTCATCCTGGTCCCCTTCTTCAGCGGGGGTCTGGGCCGCGTCAGCGGCGGCGCCCTGCTGGGCTTTGGACTGCTTATATATGGCCTCTGCGAGGCGGTGCGAAGCCTGCTGGAGGGCCTGTATCTTGGACTCGATTTCGCCCTTATCGTCACCATCTTTGACCCGGCGCAGTTCCTCGATAGCCTGCTCCACGCCCTGTCGGTCGTCGGCGCTGAGCTTATCCCCGTGCTCTTGAAGTGTCTTCTCGGTGCTGTAGGCAAGCTGGTCGGCGCGGTTGCGCGTCTCGATCAGTTCCCGTTGCGCCTGGTCTTCCTCTGCATGTTTTTCTGCATCCTCGCGCATCTGCTTCACCTCTTCGTCGCTCAGCCCGGAGTCGCTCTTGATTTCGATCTGCTGCTCCTTGCCAGTGCCGAGGTCGCGAGCGGTTACGCTCAGGATGCCGTTGGCGTCCATGTCGAAGCTGACTTCGATCTGCGGCACGCCGCGGGGGGCGGAGGGTATCCCGGCGAGCTGGAAACGGCCGAGCGTGCGGTTATGCGCCGCCATGGAGCGTTCGCCCTGGAGGACGTGTATCTCCACGCTGGTCTGGTTGTCGGCCGCGGTGCTGAAGATTTCCTTCTTGCTGTGGGGAATGGAGGTGTTACGTTCGATCAGGGTAGTCATCACGCCGCCGAGTGTCTCTATGCCCAGCGAGAGGGGCGTGACGTCCACGAGCACGACGTCTTCCACCTCGCCGGCGAGCACGCCGCCCTGGATGGCCGCGCCGATGGCGACGACTTCATCGGGGTTGACGCCCTTGTGCGGCGGTTTGCCGAAGATGTCTTCCACGATTTCCTGCACCTTTGGGATTCGGGTGGAACCGCCCACGAGGATGACCTCGTCAATGTCGCCGGCTTCGACTCCGGCATCCTTCAGGCACTTCAGGCAGGGCTCGCGCAGTTTCTCGAAGACGGGCTGCGCCAGCTCTTCGAACTTGGCGCGATTTATGGTCATGTGCAGGTGTTTCGGGCCGCTGCTGTCGGCGGTGATAAAGGGCAGGCTAACGTCGGTCTGGGGCGTGGTGGACAGTTCACACTTCGCCTGCTCGGCGGCCTCTTTGAGCCGCTGCAGGGCCATGTGGTCCTTGCGCAGGTCAATGCCCTGCTCTTTCTGGAACTCGTCGGCGATGTGGTTGATCAGGTATTCGTCCAGGTCGTCGCCGCCCAGGTGCGTATTGCCATTGGTGGCCATCACATCGAAGACGCCCCCCCCGACCTCGAGGATGCTGATGTCGAAGGTGCCCCCTCCGAAGTCGAAGACGGCGATCCGTTCGTCCGCACCCCTCTCCAGGCCGTAGGCGAGCGCCGCGGCGGTCGGTTCATTGATAATGCGTTCCACCTCGAGCCCCGCGATGGTTCCGGCGTCCTTGGTGGCCTGGCGCTGGCTGTCGTTGAAGTAGGCGGGGACGGTGATGACGGCTTTTTTGACTTCCGTATCCAGGTAGTCCTCCGCCGCTTCCTTGAGGGCGCGCAGGATCATGGCGGATATCTCCGGCGGCGTCAGCTCTTCATCGCCGGCCTTGACCTTGACCAGTTCTTCAGGGCCGCCCACGATGCCGTAGGGGACTATCTTCTCCTCGGAGGAGACCTCGTTATGGCGCCGCCCCATGAAGCGTTTGATGCTGAAGACGGTGTTCTGCGGATTGGTCACCGCCTGCCGCTTGGCCTTGGTGCCCACCAGGCGCTTCCCTTCCGCGGTGAAGGCGACTACGGAGGGCGTGATCCGCGCCCCGTCCTTGTTGTGTATGACGGTCCCGGCGCCGCCTTCCATCACGGCCACCACGGAGTTGGTGGTTCCCAGGTCGATTCCTATGATCTTCTCTCTGGCCATCTTGCCAGGCCTCCTCTCAGGTTCCGAGAATAACTGTGAAAAACGCAGCACAGAGCTCCCATGCACAGGCGGAGCAAATATGGCGCCAGAGCGCTTCCCGTGCCCGCAAAAGCCTTTGACACATGTAGATACGCTTTGCCATCCGGGGCTGTTCTTTCAGAAGTCCTTTCCCTGTAGCGAATCCGGCCCGGCGCGCTGCCACATTGGCAGCGCCGCAGCAGCCAGCGCCAGGAAGCTGCCAATCCCGCGCGGGCCAGGCGTCAGGAACCAGGAACGGATGGTTTTTTCTGACTCATGACTCTTGACCCCTGTTCTTGCTGTTCGACGTGAAGCGCGGCTGTTATCCCATCTCCCACCGCAGTGCCGACCTGCCGGTAGGAGCCTTTCCTGACGTCGCCGACGGCGTAGATGCCCTTCACGTCGGTCTCCATGTTGAAATCCACGGGGACCACCTTGCCAGCGTATTCGGGCAGGACAGTGGCGAGGAAAGCAGTGTTCGGAGTCTGGCCGATGAAGATAAAGACGCCGTCGCAGTCTATGCGGGCTTCCTCGCCCGTTTTCACGTTCTTCGCGGTGACGCCTTCGACCTGTTCCTCGCCCAGTATCTCCGTCACAATGGTGTCGAGGCGAAAGTTGATCTTCTCGCTCTTGCGGGCCGCCTCCAGGTTAGCGGCGCGCGCGCGGAAGCCCTGCCGCCGATGGATAAGCAGAATCTCCGAGGCGAATCGGGCGAGGAACAGGCTTTCGGTCATGGCGGCGTCGCCCCCGCCAATGACCACCAGCTTCTTGTCGCGGAAGAACGGGCCGTCGCAGACGCCGCAGTAACTGACGCCCCTGCCGGCCAGCCGCTCCTCTCCCGGCACGCCCAGTTTCCTGTGCGCGGCCCCGGAAGCGACAATCACGACAGGCGCGACGTATTCCCCGTCATCCGTGATGACGCGCTTCAAGGGGCCTTGCAACCGGATGTCGCGCACACCCGAGTAGGCCAGTTCCACGCCGAATTTCTCGATATGATCGGCCATGCGCTGGCCGAGTTCGGCGCCACCGACGCCCTCCGGAAAGCCTGGATAGTTGTCCACTTCGTGGGCTTCCGCGATCTGACCGCCCACCATCATCTCTTCCAGCACCACTGTCTTCATCAATGCCCTTCCGGCGTAGAGAGCCGCGGCCAGCCCTGCCGGGCCGGCGCCGATGACTATTACGTCGTACTGCGCCATGCTTCCTTCTCTCTATTCACAAAGCTAAACTCGCCTTCTCTGCATGGTCCTCAGAGATTCTGCTGTATGGCTTGCTGGAGTTGCTCGATCTGGCCCTCTGCGTATTTAAGATGGCGCCAGCCCAGCCTGAAACCGTCCTCCGAATCGCGGGGGATCACGTGGAAGTGCACGTGATCTATGATCTGCCCGGCGGCCTCGCCGTCATTCTGCAGGATGTTAAACGCCGGGCTTCCCGTCGCCCTGATCACGGCGGCGGCCACCCGCTTCGCCACGAACATCAGCACGTGCAGCTCGTCCTGCCGCAAGTCGAGCAGGCTCGACACATGGCGTTTCGGCGCCACCAGGGCATGGCCCGGATTGACCGGGTTGATGTCGAGGAAGCTGATGACCTTCTCCGTTTCGATCAGCTTCGCCGCCGGTATCTGGCCGTCCACGATCTTGCAGAAAATACACTCCGACATAGCTTCCCCCCTTTCGCCAGGACTCACTTACTTGAGCAACGCCCCAATCTCTTTTTTCAATGTCTCTTCATACTGTGGATCAAATCCAATATGCACGTGGCGGACGATCCCCTCCTGGTCTATCACAAAGCTGGTGGGGATGACATTCACCACGTATCGGTTGGAGATGCTGCCGTCGCTGTCCAGCGCCTGCGGGAAAGTCAGCCCATTCTTCTGGACGAATTTGGCCACTCCGTCCGTTCCCCCTCGATCCAGGTTCACGCCCATTATAGCGACCGGTTTGTCCGCGAAGTATTCCGCCACGTTTTCAAGCATGGGCAGCGCGCGTCCGCAGGGGCCGCACCAGGTGGCCCAGAAGTCCAGCACGACCACCTTCCCACGCAGGTCGGAAAGGCTCACGGCCTTGCCGCCGAGCGTCGGCGTAGAAAACCCGGGCGCCTCCCCGCCGATAAGCGCCTCGGGCGAGGACGTTCCCTTTAGCTGCGTGTATTCCTTATCCCCCTGGCCGGGCGTGAAGGTAAACTCCTCATCCGGGATGTCCTCGTTGAGCCTGACGCCCTCTATCAGGAAGAAGGCGTCGGCTTTCACAACTTCCGCAGGGCTCTGCCCGGCGGCCGCCATCTTCTCGAATACCGCGGCCATCATATCCTTCATGTCCACCCGCACCCATCGAAGAAGCCCGTCCGAATCGCTGAACCATGCCTTGAACTGAATGGGGCTCGCCGCCATAAAGTCCGGCATAGCCGCGCTTCCGGTGACCAGTTTGCCGTCTTGCTTCTGCCACTTCTCTTCTTTCACACCGGCCAACTTGATCTGCCCCAGCAACCCTTCCAGTTCGGCCTCCGAGTTCACAGTCAAGGGATGCGGCACGCTCGGCGACAACATGTCCAACGCCTTCTTGCCCTCAGGCACGTTCTTTACGATATACTGCTTACTTACGGGGGAGTACAGCCAGACTTTCTCACCGTTACAGTACATGGCCTGCTGGCCCTCAATCACCACTGAAAGTCGGCCGGGGTTCTCCAGTTTCAGGCGCATCTTGAGCGCAGGCGCATTCTGCTTCACATCGCCCTTCTGCGGATCAATGAACTCTACATTCTGGGAGAGACTGCTTGTGTCCTGGTAGCTTGACAAACCCTGGTAGGCGTCAAAGGCCCGGCGGACCACGCCTTCCGCAGTCAGCTTCTTGGGTTTCTTCGCCTCTTCCTTCGCTTCGGGCTGGGCGGCTCGCACAGCGGATGCAAACAGTAGGAAGACCAGAGCAGAAATAAAAACGATGTTCCTGACGCCGCGCCTTATCAGCCAGTTCCTAGTGACCATTAGATTCTCCGAAACATGGTTCTCGGCGAAAAGCCCTTTATTATAAGGTTATGGCTTCCCGCGCGCGAAGTCAACGTTCCCACTTGCGGCGCGCCTGTAGTCTGCCCGTCAAGGCTCGCGACTTCGCTACGTTGACTGAGGCGAAAGAGGCAGTTAGAATCCCGCTCAGGCCCTTTGCCTCGTGAGGAGAGAATAAGATGGGTTTGGTCGAGTGCGAGTTCAGCCGGATCGTCATGAGCGAGACCAACGATCGGCAGATAGTGGTGCTGAAGGAAAAAGACGGCGACCGGAAAATGGCCATAGCCATCGGGATTTTCGAGGTCTGGGCAATCCACAGGACTGTTAACAATGAGCCTCCGTTGCGCCCCCTCACTCATGAACTGTTCGGCAACGTGCTGGACGAACTGGGCGTGAAGGTGAAGCGCCTCATCGTGAGCAGCCTTGAGAACGACACGTTCTACGGCCGGCTCATACTCGAGCAGAACGAGCGGATTTACGACATAGACACCCGCCCGAGCGATGGCATGGCGCTCGCCGTGCAGAAGGGGGCCCCGATTTTCGTGGATGAAGACGTCCTGGATAGCGCCTCTACCGACAGTTTCTCGCCGGGCGGCGACGAATGGTAGAGGGGGCGAACCGTCTCGACTTTCCCCTTCCGCCCTGACGCCGCGACGAAGGGCTCAGGAATATGCCCCGTGCTCCCTCAGCGCATCCAGCAGCCGCCGGATGTCTTCCGGCGCCGGCGCCTCGAAGGTAAGCCGGCCCCCCCGCACCGGATGTTCGATGGTAAGCCGCCGGGCATGGAGGGCCTGCCGGCTGATCAGCGGCGCCTCGTCCGGCTGGTGCTCTCGGCCGGTAAGGTCTGACTCGTAGAGCCGCCCACGGCGCCCGTAGAGCGCGTCCGCCACGATCGGATGCCTGAGCGCATGGAGGTGAACTCGGATCTGGTGGGTCCGGCCGGTGCGCGGGAAGCAGCGCACAACGCTGAAGTTCCCCGGCCGCTCGGCCACTTCATAGACCGTCTGCGCCGTCCTGGCCTTCAGGCCGCCAATCGCCATCTTGAGGCGATTGCGCCGATGCCTGCCGATCGGCAGGTCAATCAAGTCACTGTCCAGCTCGAGCCGACCCTCACAGACGGCCAGGTATTCCTTCTGTACGTTCCTCTGCTCGAACTGGCGGGCGATCTCCTCGTGCACCCTGTCATCCTTCACCACCAGGATGACGCCGCTGGTGTCGCGGTCCAACCGGTGCACGATACCCGCCCGCAGCGGGCCGGATACTTCGCTGAGATGCTCGAAGTGATGCGCCAGCGCATTGACGAGCGTTCCTGTCTGGTGCCCGCGTGACGGATGGACGACCATGTTCGGCGGTTTGTTAACGGCCACGATCCAGCGATCTTCGTAGATGATATCGAGCGGGATATCCTGCGGCGGGGCTTCGTCGCGGGGGCGCTCTGGAATCCGGGCATCCACCTGGTCACCGATCGAAGGCGCGTAGGCGGGTCTCACAGTCCGGCCGTTAACGGTGACCAGGCCCGCCCTTATCATCTCCTGGATGAAGGTGCGGGAGTACTCTGGGAACCGCGCGGCCAGGTAGGAGTCCAGCCGCCTGCCGGCGTTGCGCCCCGCGACCTCGAACTCGTATCGCTTCACCTCGTGCTCGGCATCGCTGAAAGGGCTGTCCGGGGACATGGCGTTCCTCCGCTCAGCCGGAAATCCTCCGGGTGAGCACGCCGCCGTAGAACTGGAGCGTTCTGCTGGCGATGGTATGGATGCTGAACTTCTCTTTTACCCTCCGGCGGGCCTCCCGGCCCATACGCCGGGCCAGTTCCGTGTCGGTTATCAGACGCTCTATGGCCGCGGCGAGTTCATCCACATCCCCCTTGGGGACCACCAGTCCGGTGTGGCTGTCCTTGATGATCTCGCAGGCGGTGCCCGTGTTGAACGCGATAACGGGCCGTCCGCGTCCCATCGCCTCCAGAATGCTGAACCCCGAGACATCCACCAGGGAGCTTTGCACGACGATGTCGAGCGCGTCCAGCACCTGCTCGTAGGCGGTGAAGTCGGTCACCAGGGTCAGGCGCCCGCCCAGGTCCAGCTCGTCAATCGTCCTGCGCAGCTGCGGCAGCGCGTGGCCTATGCCCGCGACCACAAACTGCCCTTCCACGCCTTTCTGCACCAGCAGGCGTACGGCCTTGATAAACAGCTCATGCCCGCGATGCCGCTCAATCGGCCCGACCGAGCCGACCACGTGCGATTGGGAGCGGAAGATGGGCAGTATCTCGCCTTCCGCCAGCCGGTCCATGTCTATGCCGTTATGTATGACCTCGATTTTCTGCCGATCCACCTTGCAGCGGTTCACCAGCGCTTCCCGGGCGCTATGAGTTGTGACCACCAGCCCGTCCACCCGCCGCGCAACGCGCCGCACGGCGCCCGCCCTGCGCGGCACGCCATGGACAGTCAGCACGAGCGGGATATCCATGCTCTTGCTGAGCAAACCGAGCGCCGCGGCGGCGCGGCAGCTCTGGGCATGCACAAGCTGCGGACCAAAGTCTTGAACCGCCTCGAGGAGCCTCTTGCGGTGGAGGCGGAACTTCAGCCCATCCAGCCGATCGAATGTCCGAATCGGCACGCCCTCTCGGAGCAGTATCTGCACGCTTGGCCCCGGCACACAGAACACCGCCGCCTGGACGCCCAATCTTATCAGCTCGGCCGCCAGATTGACGATGTACTCGCTGGTGCCTCGAGCCTCCATCTGTGGCGCCAGCAGCAGCACCTTCTCTACGTGTGCGTCCTGTTTGGCCATCGCGCGCGGGGGGTAAGCGAGAGAGAATTCAGAACTCTATCCCGATATCTTATAGGCAATGCTCCGCACTTTCCACCTGCAATCGGGGCCGCGCGTGCCCGGCGCTTGACAAATCCGCCCCTGCAGGCTACGGTGTTTCTTCACTCTGAGTCCACTCAAACCGTATCCTGTCGCCCGGAGAGCAACATGGACGTAAGGCGCCTCGAGCCGGGACAGCTTCTCACAGATGAAGTCTTCCTCGTCGCCCAGGCCGATCTCGGCGTTGATCGCCGGGGCCAGCGGTACTACAGCCTGATCCTGAACGCCAAGGGGGGGCGCCAGATAGAAGGCAAGGTATGGAGCGATAACATCGCAGGCGAGATAACGGCGGGTTCGGGCCTGGAAGTGCTTGCCCGCGTTGACGAATACCGGGGCCAGAAACAGCTCAACATACAGCGCTACGACGTTCTCTCGCCCGAGAAATACGACTTGTCCGCCCACATTCGTTCGACGGACATTGACGTGGACGCGGCGTTCGAGGAGATGTTCGATTGGGCGCGCGACGAGTTCCGCAATCCATACCTGAAAGGGCTCCTAACGCAGTTTCACGAGAACCAGAGCTTCGCCCGCGCGTTCAAAGAAAGCCCCGCGGCCAGTTTCCACCATCACAATTACCGGGGCGGCCTTATCGAGCACAGCCTGGAGGTCTGGCGGCTGGCGGACAGCATCGAGCAGCTATTCCCGACCCGTCTGGACAGGGAACTGATGCTTGCCGGAGCGGCGCTGCATGACATCGGCAAGATCAATTCCTACCGTATTGTCACCGGCATCAGCGAGCACACGGAGGCCGGACAACTGCTGGATCACATCTTTATCAGCGCATCCATGGTCAGCAACATATGGGACAGCGCCGTAAGAGCCCGGGGGCCAGAGGATGATCGTGAGGACGCCGCCCGCACCAAGATGCTGCTGCTGCACATAATCCTCAGTCACCACGGCAAGCCAGAATGGGGCAGCCCCGTGCTCCCGCGCACACCCGAAGCTATCCTTATCCACTACTGCGACGTGCTGAGCGCCACGATGCAGAAATGCTTCAGCAGCCTGGACAACGCGCCCGAGGGCGCGACGTGGACGCAGAAGGTCTACATGATGGATCTGCCGCGGCAGTTATGGGTCCCCCCAAAGGCCCGCCCGCAGCCGGATGTCGAGACGGAGGACTAAGCAATGCCCGCCGCTGCCCCCCCATCCTCCGAATTACTCGCGCAGTTCCGCGAGAAAGCGCGCTCCGGACGGCTCAGCGTAGCTGTTGCCGGACTCGGCTACGTGGGGCTGCCCATGGCGCTGCGCTGCGCCCGCGCCCTGAACCGCGTTGTGGGCATCGACCTGGACCCGGCCAGGGTGGCGTCCATACGAAAGGGCATCTCCTATATTGACGACGTCTCCGACGCGCAGATGCGCGAGCAGGTGGAGGCCGCCCACTTCACGGCGACCACTGACTACGAAGCCGTCAGGCCCTCGGACGTTGTGCTTATCTGCGTGCCCACGCCGCTGCGAAAGACGGGGGAGCCCGACCTCTCCTTCATCGTGCGCAGCGTGGAGGCGATCGAAGCGCACATGTCCCCGGGGAAACTGGTGGTTCTGGAAAGCACCAGCTACCCCGGCACCACCGAAGAGCTCGTGCGTCCGCGCCTGGAGCGGGGCGGGATGCGGGCGGGGCGCGATTTCTACCTGGCCTTCAGCCCCGAACGAATCGATCCCGGCCCGAAACACCAGGACTACGGCATCAGGAAAGTGCCGAAAGTTGTGGGCGGGGTCACGCCGAACTGCACAGAGGCCGCCGCCGAGTTCTACCGCCTGATCGTCGATCAGGTCGTGGCGGTCTCCAGCAGCAGAGTCGCCGAAATGGTCAAACTACTGGAGAATACCTATCGCAGCGTCAACATCGCCATGGTCAATGAACTCGCGCTGATGTGCCAGCAGTTGGGCGTGGACGTCTGGGAGGTGGTGGATGCGGCGAAGACCAAACCCTACGGCTTCGAGGCGTTCTATCCGGGCCCCGGCCTGGGCGGTCACTGCATCCCAGTTGACCCCTTCTACCTGGCCTGGAAAGCCCGGCTCCTCGGCTTCGAGCCGCGCTTCATCGATCTGGCCGGCAGAATCAACTCCTCCATGCCACACTACATCGTCAATAGGCTGACGGACCTGCTGAACGACGCCGGCCGCCCGGTGCGCGACTCCCGCGTTCACATCCTGGGCGTGACCTATAAGCCGGACGTCTCAGACCTGCGCGAGTCCCCCGCCCTCACCATCATTGACCTGCTGCGCCGTAAGGGCGCGCGCATCACCTTCAGCGACCCCCATGTGTCCGCCCTGACCCTGCCGGACGGGACCCGCCTGGACGGCGCGCCGCTGGAGCAGGGAGCGCTGGCAGAGTGTGACTGCGCGCTGATCGTCACCGATCATAGCGCCTTCGACTGGGATTACGTGGTCCGTGAGGCGCCGCTGATACTCGACAGCCGAAATGCGCTGAAAAACTACAACGAAGATCACATCCACAAGCTATAGGGACGGGCTACATGCAACAGAGAACTGTCATCACCGGCGGCGCGGGCTTCATCGGCTCCCATCTGTGCGACTACTTCGTGGAGCAGGGACATGACGTAGTCTGCCTGGACGACCTGCTCACCGGCGCCGCCTCGCACGTCGAGCACCTGCTTGGAAATCCGAACTTCACCTTCATCCATTACGACGTGACGGAGTACATCCACGTCGGCGGCCGGGTGGACAACGTGCTTCACTTCGCCTCACCCGCCAGCCCGGTGGACTACCTCGAGTACCCCATTCAGACGCTGAAGGTGGGCGCGCTGGGGACCCACAAGGCGCTCGGTCTGGCGAAGAGCAAGGACGCCCGATTCCTCCTGGCCTCCACCAGCGAAGTCTATGGCGACCCGCAGCGACACCCGCAGCCGGAAGACTACTGGGGCAACGTCAACCCCGTCGGTCCCCGGGGCGTTTACGACGAGGCCAAGCGTTACGCCGAAGCCCTGACCATGGCTTACCACCGCTACCACGGCGTGGACACCCGCATCGCCCGCATCTTCAACACCTATGGCCCGCGGATGCGGCTCTATGACGGCCGCGCCCTGCCCACCTTCTTCCGACAGGCGCTCATGGGCAATCCCCTCACCGTCTATGGGGACGGCTCCCAGACCCGCAGCTTCTGTCACATCCAGGACACGGTGCGCGGAATCGCGCTCCTGCTCGACAGCGACCAGCACGATCCGGTGAACATCGGCAACCCGGATGAATTGACCATCCGTGAACTCGCCGACGAAATCGTTGAAATCACCTGTTCCGACAGCGAGATCGTCTACCAGCCCCTGCCAGAGGACGATCCCCAGGTCCGGCAGCCCGACATCACCAGGGCCCGCCAGGTCCTGGGCTGGGAGCCCCGGATTGACCGCCGCGAGGGCCTTCGCATGGTGCTCGAATACTTCCAGCGGGCCGTCAACCAGGAAGCAGAGCAGCAGAACAGATAGGAAGTCCGGCGCCCACGCTTCATCTGCACCATCGCCGATCCTATGATCCGGCCCAGGAAAGGCCCTCATGAGAACCCAACTCACAGACACTGAAGCAATCCACCAGGCCCTGGATCGCTTCCTTCCCCGCGTGCAGACCCCCGCCCGCTACCTGGGCGGAGAGATCAACGCCGTCCGCAAAGACCCGGCTGGCGTCGAGGTCAGCTTCGCCCTGCTCTTCCCGGACGTCTACGAAATCGGCATGTCCCACCTGGGCTACCAGATCCTCTACCACATCCTGAACGGCCTGGACTGGGCGGCGGCTGAGCGCGCATACGCGCCCTGGCCTGACATGCAGCAAGAGATGCGCGAGCGCGGCATACCCCTCTACGCCCTGGAGAGCTTCCGGCCCGTCCGACAGTTCGACGTCGCCGGCTTCAGCCTGCAATACGAACTGCTCTACACCAACGTCCTGGCCATGCTGGAACTGGCGGGCATTCCCCTCCTGAGCGCCGAGCGAGGGCCGGCGGACCCCATCGTTATCGCCGGAGGGCCGGGAGCGTGCGCCCCGGAGCCGATGGCCGATTTCATAGACCTCTTCTTGCCGGGGGATGGCGAGGAGATTATCGTCGAGTTCGCCCGGTTCCTGCGGGAGGCGAAAGCGGCGGGCGCTGCGCGAGAGGATATCATCCTCGAAGCCGCCCGGCAGATCGGCCGCCTCTACGCCCCTTCTTATTACGCGCCGCAATACGACGCGGAAGGAAGGCTCAGGAGCATTCAGCCAACGGCAGAGGGCCTGCCGGAGCGCGTCCGCGCCTCGAAGGTCGCGGACCTCGAGGCCGCGGACTTCCCTCCCGCGCCCATCGTGCCATTTGTGGAGACCGTGCACGACCGGATCACCCTGGAGATCATGCGGGGCTGCACCCGCGGGTGCAGGTTCTGCCAGGCCGGCATGCTCAGGCGCCCCGTGCGGCCGCGTTCGATAGGGCAACTCTGCAGATTGGCCGAACAGAGCTACCGCAGC
Source organism: Planctomycetota bacterium (assembly GCA_021161675.1). Classification (GTDB taxonomy): domain Bacteria; phylum Planctomycetota; class Brocadiia; order SM23-32; family SM23-32; genus JAGHAF01. The sequence goes on from JAGHAF010000065.1 coordinate 55,973, forward strand.
ACCGGCTATGACGAGATCGCCCTTGCATCGCTTTCCTCCAGCGATTATCCCGACTTCTCCCGGCTGCTGGAGGCCGTCAATGCCTTCGCCGAGCCGCGCGGCGTGAACATTACGCTCCCCAGCCTCCGCGTTAATGACCAGCTCGGGCTCGCGGCGGACGTGCTCTCACGCGTGCGCAAGAGCGGCCTCACGATGGCCCCCGAGGCGGCCGGCCGGAGGCTGCGCCGCGTCCTGAACAAAGACATCTCGGACGAAGAACTGCTCAGCGGCGCCCTCGAGGCGTTCCGCCAGGGCTGGCGGCACGTGAAGCTGTACTTCATGGTGGGCCTTCCCACCGAGACGGACGAAGACATCGCGGGCATCGTCGAGCTGAGCGAAGAGGTTAGCCGGACCCGCAAAGAGGTTGCCT
>JAGHAF010000113.1 GCA_021161675.1 Planctomycetota bacterium
GCCCTGATGCGCGCCCTGGAGGCCGAAGTGGGCCCTTTATAGGGAGAGTCTGCCTCAAAGTCGGGCGGCAGCGCCGAAAAGCAGACAAAGCCCTGGTTCGGCAGCGACTTGCGCGGAAGACAGCCGTCGGATGGGATCGACCAGTCCCCCACCCCCAGCCTCCAACGGCCAAAACAACCCACAACGCAAATGGCTCGGTTGGGGCGCAAACTTGTCAGCCCGCGGCGCGCGCGCTACAATCCGGGGTTCGTCCTCCTTCCGCTTCGCGAGGGACGGACAGCGACAGCACACCACGCCACGTTGGATGAGGACGGGCCGCATGCGATTCGAGATATTACAGAAGGAAAGGCTTACCCAAGACATCTACAGTCTGGCCGTCCATGCCCCTCGCATCTCCGCGGCGCGTCGGCCGGGACAATTCGTCATAGTCCGCCCGGACGAACACGGCGAGAGAACCCCCCTGACCATCGCCGCCGCTGACCCCGCAGCGCTGTCCATCACCATCATCTTCCAGGCCGTGGGCCGGAGCACCCGACGGCTGGCCGCCCTGGAGCCGGGCGACAGCATCGCCGACGTGGTAGGCCCACTGGGCAAGCCAACCGACATCACGCCCTGTGAGCACGCAGTCGCAATAGGCGGAGGGGTCGGAATCGCACTCATCTGGCCCATCGCGGCCGCCCTTGCCCGCACCTCGAAGCGCCTGACCGGCATTATCAGCGCCCGAACCGAAGGGTTGCTCATACTGAGAGAGGAGCTCGCCGGCCTCTGCGACGACTTGAAGATCGCCACCGACGACGGCTCCTGCGGCCATCACGGCTTCCCAACCGACCTGCTCAAGGAGATGCTCGGCTCTCCCGGGAGCGACGTGGACGCCGTTTACGCGGTGGGGCCGGTGCCCATGATGGGCGCCGTCAGCGAGACCACGCGGCCCTTCGGCGTGAAGACCATTGTGAGCCTGAATCCGATCATGGTGGACGGCACGGGCATGTGCGGGGGCTGCCGCGTCACGGTCGGCGGACAGACGAAGTTCGCCTGCGTGGACGGGCCCGAATTCGACGGGCATCTGGTGGATTTCGCCGAGCTGAGCCGTCGGCTGTCCCTCTACGACAATGAGTGCGGCGCGCGCGCACTGCCCGAGTATCAGCCCGCTCACACCTGCGACCGCAAGCATACTGAACTCCAGGAAGCCATGCTTGAGGCGGGCCGCCGGGCGCAGCGCGTCACTGAAATCCCCCGCCAGCCCATGCCTGAACAGCCCGCCGAGTCCCGGATCGCCAACTTCGAGGAAGTCCCCCTGGGACTCAGGCCCGAGCAGGCCGTAATGGAGGCGAAACGGTGCCTTCAGTGCAAGAGGCCCGCTTGCGTGGACGGATGCCCCGTGGGGATTGACATTCCGGCCTTCATCCGGCGCATCGCCGAGGAGGATTTCACCGGCGCGGCGCGCAAACTGAAGGAAGATAACGCCCTGCCGGCAATCTGCGGCCGCGTCTGCCCCCAGGAGGACCAGTGCGAGGGGCTCTGCGTGCTGGGAAAGAAGAACGATCCGGTGGCCATCGGCAACCTGGAACGCTTCGCCGCCGACTACGAATGGGAATCCGGCCAGGTCGAGAAGCCGACTGTAGCTTCATCCACCGGCCGCAGGGTCGCGGTGGTCGGCTCCGGTCCTGCGGGGCTGAGCGCGGCCGGGGAACTTGCCCGGATGGGCCATCGGCCGACCATACTGGAGGCCCTCCACGAGCCCGGCGGCGTGCTCCAGTATGGCATCCCGGCCTTCCGAATGCCGAAGGACGTCGTCGCCCGGGAAGTGGAGCTTGTCCGATCAATGGGCGTCGAGATCGAATGCGACTTCGTGGTGGGCAAGACGGCCACCATCCAGCAGCTCTTCGAGGAGGGTTATGAAGCCGTCTTCATCGGCTCCGGGGCAGGGTATCCAATCTTCGGGGGCATCCCGGGCGAGAATCTCAACGGCGTGCTCAGCGCCAATGAATACCTGACGCGCGTGAACCTGATGCGCGGCTGGCGGCGCGACTCGGAGACGCCCGTCCTGCTCAGGGATCGGGTGGCGGTGCTGGGCGGTGGGAACGTGGCCATGGACGCAGCGCGCACGGCGCTTCGCCTCGGCGCGGGGGAGGTCAGAATCGTGTACCGGCGCTCAGTCGAAGAAGCCCCCGCCAGAGAAGGGGAGCTGGAGCACGCCCAGCAAGAGGGCATCCGGCTCATGTGGCTCACCAACGCCATTGAGGTCCTCGGCGACGAGGCGGGCTGGGTCCGCGGGCTGCGCTGCGTGCGGATGGAGCTGGGCGAGCCGGGCAAGGACGGCCGGCGCCGCCCCCTGCCGATCGAGGGATCGCAGTTCGATTTCGCCACCGAACTTCTCATCGTAGCCTACGGCAATCGCCCCCACCCGCTGATCCCACAGACCACCCCGGACCTGGAGATCACAGAGTGGGGTACCATCACGGTGGACGAGGCGAGTGGGCAGACCAACATGGAAGGGGTCTTCGCCGGGGGGGACATAGTGACCGGCGCCGCCACGGTGATCCAGGCAATGGGCGCCGGCAAACGCGCCGCCGCCGCCATCAACGAATACCTGCTAAAGAAGGCAAAAGGATGAGTTATGAAGGATGAAATCGAAGAGCAACGGCAAAGCCAAAAGCGACGGCGCCGTTCGTAATTCAGAACTCATAATTGATAATCTCGCCTGCACCCTTATTTCTTGTCTTCGGGCCGCTTTCTGAAATCTTCCCGCACTCGGGCGGCTCTGCCGGCGCGCTCCCGCAGGTAGTGCAGTTTGGCGCGCCTGACCTTTCCCCGTCGGACCACTTTGATGCTCTCGATACTGGGCGAGTGCAGGGGCAGGATTCGTTCCACCCCCTGGCCCTGCACGACGCGTCGCACGGTGATGGTCTCACGGATGCCGCCGCCCTTGCGGGCGATGCAGATCCCGTGGAACGTCTGGACGCGCTCTTTGCCTGCCTCGCGGATGCGGATTCCCACGTCCAGCATGTCACCCACGCGGAAGGGCGGGATGTTATCCTTCAGATAGGGCTTCTCCACCATCCTCAGCAGGTCCTGGCCCTTGGGCTGGTCATTCTGTTTGCTCATCGCTCGTCTCCGTTTCCTCACTTTCATGCTGTAGAAGGTCGGCTCGTCTGGCGCGAGTGCGCTCCTCGGCCAGGCGGCGGCGCCACTGCTGGATCCTGGCGTGGTCGCCGCTGAGCAGGACCTCGGGCACGCTCATCCCGCGGAACTCCGGCGGCCGGGTGTACTGCGGATGCTCCAGCAATCCCTCGGCGAAGCTGTCCAGGCTGGTCGCATCCTCATGGCCCAGAACGCCCGGCACAAGCCGAACCGTGGCGTCCAGCACAACCATCGCCGCCGCCTCGCCGCCGCTGAGCACATAGTCGCCTACGCTCACCTCCTCGACGGGCAGGCCCTGTCGAATCCTTTCGTCGAAGCCCTCGTAATGCCCGCACAACAGCAGCGCCCGCTGGCTCCGGCTCAGGTCCCGCGCCATATCCTGGTTGAATCTCTTGCCCTGCGGGGTCAACATTATGAGGCGTCCGGCCGGCTCGGCCATCGCCCGAACCGCCTCGTAGCAGCGGAACACGGGCCCGCACCTGAGCACCATGCCCGGCCCACCCCCGTAGGGGCGATCGTCCACCTTGTGATGCTTCTCGAGGCTGTACTCGCGAATGTCATGCAGATGATAACTGACCAGTCCCTTCTGCCGGGCGATACCTGGCATACTGGCGCGCAAGAACGGCTCGAACACCTCGGGGAAGAGGGTCAGCACGTCGAATCTGAGCGGGCGATTTTCATCGGCGGACATCTTGCATTCTTTCCCGGCGCGGGGCAAAGACCGGTGGGTTACGCCGGCGGCCCGCTTAGCGACGCCTCAGCATTCCACGCCCACTTTGCTCAGCAGCCGGGAGGCGCTCTCGCTGGGCTGCGCGCCAACGCTGAGCCAGTATTCGACGCGCTCCCGATGGATTTTCAGCTTCTCTTCTGGGGCATCCTGATGAGGATCATAAGAGCCGAGGTACTCGATGGGCTCCCCGTCCCTACGAGTCCGGGAATCGAACGCCCCGAGGCGCCAGTAAGCCTTGTTCTTGCGTCCACATCTTGTCAGTCTGATTCTTACCATCTGTGCCTTTGCGATCTAACGGTCATAGGGTTGCATCCGAGCGTCCTAGCCCGGAAACTTCTGTCCTGACATCTGTTCGAATCCCGGTGGCATCGCGTCAGCGATGCTTTGCATGTCGCCGCGGCCCAGCTTCCGCATGATCTTCTTCATCTGTTTGAACTGCTTGAGCAACTGGTTCACGACCACCGGATCGGTCCCGCTGCCGTCGGCGATGCGCTGGCGACGGCCGGCGTTGATGATCTGAGGGCGCGCGCGCTCCTGGGACGTCATGCTGCTGATGATGGCCTCGATGCGACCGATCTGAGTCTCATCGAACTCCATATCCCCCAGCCTGGCGCCGATGAACGGCAGGTGGCCGAGTATGTCCCTGAGCGGTCCCATGCGGCGCAGCATAAGTATCTGCTTGCGGAAATCCTCCAGGTCGAAGCTGGCTCTGCGGAGCTTCTCCTCCATCCGCCTGGCGTCTTCTTCCTCTATTACCTGCTCGGCTTTCTCCACCAGGCCTACGATGTCGCCCATGCCGAGGATGCGATCCGCCATGCGGTCTGGATGGAACGGCTCGAAACGGTCTAGCTTCTCGCCCAGTCCCACGAACTTGATGGGCTTGCCGGTGACGGCCTTTATGGAAAGAGCGGCGCCGCCGCGCGCGTCGCCGTCCAGCTTGGTCAGGATCACTCCATCGAATTCGATCTGCCGGTTGAACTCCAGCGCGCTGGTCACCGCGTCCTGGCCCGTCATGGCGTCGGCCACGAGGTATATCTGATGCGGTTTCACCCGATTCTTGATCTGCCGCAGCTCCTTCATCATATCGTCGTCAATGTGCAGCCGACCCGCGGTATCCAGCAGCACGGGCCCCAGCCCCTCCTTGGCCGCCTTCAGTCGCGCCTGCATCGCCACCTTCAGGGCGCTGGCGCCACGATCGCTTACCACCGGCACGCCGATCTGGCGGCCCAGCGTTTCGAGCTGATCAATGGCGGCGGGCCTCTGCACGTCGGCGGCGGCCATCAGCGGCCGGCACTTGTAGTTCTCACTTAAATACCGCGCCATCTTGGCGCAGGTGGTGGTCTTGCCGCTGCCCTGCAGCCCGCAGAGCATCAGCACGGTGGGGCCATCCCCGGCCATGGGCGCCGTTGTGTCCACCGGCCCGATCAACGCCTCGATCTCGTCGTGGACGATCTTGACGATCTGCTGCGCCGGATTGACGCCCCGGATGACCTCCTCACCGAGCGCCTTCTCCTGAACGGCCCTGATGAACGCTTTGACCACCTTGTAGTGCACGTCAGCTTCCAGCAGGGCCAGTCGGACCTCTTTGAGGCCATCCTGTATGTTCTGCGCTGTCAGCTTCGGCTTGCGCCGCAGCTTGCCGAAGAAGCTTCCGAGCGAGTTGCTGACTGTCTCAAACATGGCACTGAACCATCACAAAAAACGCAGGTTGAACGGCCCTCGCCGGAACCCCTCCGGATTGGAACGGGGGCGTCCCGATCGGGCTTCCAGTCGGAAAGGAAATCATAACAGCGCCCGCCGACGGCATTAACAGGCACGGTATACCGGCCGACGGGCCACCGCCAGTTCAAATCCAATTATAGCAAGGCCGCGCGATAGTTCAAGCGCAAGGGGGGGCGTCGGCGCGGCCACGCCGCCATGTCCTCGACCTGCCTTGCAGGAAGAGATTGCTTCTTCTTCTACTTCTCGTGCGAAAGACTGTGACTCAGGAACCACTTGTAAAGGTCGGGATTGTCGTACGTTTCGGTCCAGGAGTCATGTTCCGCCTCAGGGTAGATGGTGAACTTGACGTCGCCGCCGGCCTTCTTCAGGGCCTCGACCATCTCCTCTGCCTTCGCAATAGGCACCACCGGGTCTTTCGCCCCATGGAAAACCCACGCCGGCAAATGGGCGATACTGGCTGCGTCTTCCGGATTCCCGCCGCCACAAATCGGCGCTATCGCTGCAAATCTATGGGGATACGCAGCAGCAAGGCGCCACGTGCCGAAACCACCCATGCTGAGGCCGGTGACGTAGATCCTGTCCTCGTCGATGCGGTAGCGCGAAACAACGTCATCCAACAGTGCGTTCAGGGTGTCAATCTGCAAGTCGTTCGTCCACCAATCATTCTCCGGACACTGAGGTGAGACAATGACAAAAGGAAAGTCGTTCTTCCCCATGCGAATGAGTCTTGGCGGGCCTACGTCTGCGACCTTGCTGACGTCCTCACCGCGTTCCCCCGCGCCATGAAGGAACAGAATAAGAGGCCACTGTTTCTTCGAAGTCTGATACTGCTGAGGAAGATACAGCAAGTAGTCCGACCGCACAGTCGTCGTTATCTCTTTCACGAACGATTCCGCGTGTTGTCCCATCTTTCCCTCCGTCTGTCGCGCCAATGACGTGCAGCCCATACTGCACAGCGCAGCCATAGTGATGAACATTGACAAAATGACCAGTGGTTTCATTCTGGCCTCCTGCTAACGGGCTTGCAAGGCGAGAGGTATAGGCTCTGTCTGAAAAACCGGACTTGGATTCGAGCGGCTACATTCGCGCCTGGCTGCGTCCCGCCTCCATCGACATATCACATGGATATGCCTGCTTCGGCGTCCTTGCCAGCCACGAATTCGCTCGCTCTCTGTCCGACAGCCGATTTCTCAGACAGAGCCTGGCGCGCCCCTTACAGCTCCCGCCTGGGCCGCACCATTAGTATGTCTTCGTCCGTTATGCCTACCGCGTCCGTGAGCCCCGCAAGTTCCGGCAACCTCTTCTGTCCTTCAGGGCTGTGAGCGTCAGAACCCAGAGTGAACTTACACCCCGCCTGCTTCGCAAGAGAGAGGATGCGAATGGGTGTTTCGGGGGAGAACGGCCCGCCTGTCGGGGGCGTAAGAAAGCCAGTTGTTATCTCGATGCCCACCCCGTGATCGCACGCCACGCCGAACGCATCAAGAAGCTCTGCATCCGGCATCGTCTCAACCGCAGCGTCGAATTGGTCGATATAGCCAGACGGGACCAGCGGATGAGGGATTGACGTGGCGAGCCCGCTTGACACGGCGGAGCGGAAGAACTTGAGCATGTGGTCGGCCAGGTGACGGGGAGTGCTGCCTTGAGGCTGCGCAACAAAGTCCCTCATGTGGAAATGACTGCATGCCAGCAACACGAAGTCCAACCCTTCCGCAAACTGAGGGGTTATGCCGAACTTACCGGGGGCGATCGTCTCAGCCTCGCAGCCGACGAGCACGCATACATCGGTGGAAATGCCGGCCAAATCTTCGCGAAGCCTCGATATCTGGCTCTCATCCTGAGGACGATACCAATCACTTGGGGTGAGCTCTGGGTTCACCCACAGGTGATCCGCAAAGCCAATCGCGGCCACTCCCATGTCCTCCGCCAGGGAAAGGATCGCCCTCGGCCTTTGGCGTTCCTTCTCCTGACAGCAATCGGACAAGTAGGTATGCACGTGCAAGTCATGGTGTAATTTCATCGTGTCTCCATTCGCCTATCCTCACGCGCCCAAAGTTCTTGCGCTACACACTATCGCCATTTGCCGCAGATCGGTGTCGAAATGACGGCATAGTCTGCCGGAAGCCAGCAGCGATGTCAACCCCCGGCACGGGGTTCCGGCACGCCCTGCCTGAAAACGCTCCCTCCCATGTTTGCCCGGCGGACAGTGCGGACATCCAATACCCTATTTTCGCGATTTTTTTGTCAGAAAGCCCCCATTTTGCCCCGCAAGCGGGGCAAAATAGAGCAGGAGAGCAGTAGAGAGTAGAAAACGGCAACGGACAACGGCCCGGCCGAAACGCGCCGAGCAATACAAGAGATATCCTCTCCTGCGGTCTCCTTTCTACTGTCTCGCCTGAGTTTTGTTTTGTCAGAGCCCCCGTAATAGGCAAATATGCGCATTAAAAGCTCTAAGCGGCAGCAAAAGTCGCCACACAATCCAGGCGTTCACCTTCACCACTGAGAACAGCAAAAAAAGCATTAACCACGAAGATACTCATGAAGATGCCTCCCATGAAGTGAGCCGTGTCAAGACAAAATTTCGAGGCTTCGGTGCGTGGAGTCGACCAATCTCCCATTCGCGCTGGTCCACGCCTCTCGGGGGAC
>JAGHAF010000103.1 GCA_021161675.1 Planctomycetota bacterium
ACCTGCTCACCGGAGAGCAGAAGTACCTCGACGCGGTGGCCACCAGCGTGGACTTCTCACTGGGCATGAATCCGAGCGAGATGAGTTGGATGACAGGCGCCGGGAGCGTCTGTCCCATGGACCCGTGTAACATAAACTCCTTCGACGATGACGTGGAGGAACCCAGTCCCGGCATCCTGATCTATGGGCCCACCAACTATTGGCAGGACAGCCGGTCTATTCTCTATCCCGACAAGGCGAAGATGGGATTCTACCGTCGCGTTGTGGACGGATGGCGTTTCATTCCGGGCTGCGAGTACACGGTCTGGGAGACCCAGGCGCCGTTCCTGTTTGGAGTTGGAATTCTTCTGCCGGATGCCAAATAACTGGAGGACCGTCGATGCGTAGATTAATGGTCTCGATTCTGATCGTGTTGGCGCTGGTCTCTTGTTCCTTTCCAATCAGGGAGGCGGATGCATTGAAAGTCTCACAGAAAAAACTCGAAGGACACATCGTCGTGGAATTGCGCGACGTCATGAACTCCTCCTGCTACGACGACGGGATAGAAGGCAACGGAGAAGGCGGTTGGCTGGACAGCGGCATGAACGATTTCCACACCTATCCTCCCCTGGACTTCGGCGCGAAGCTTCATAGAGGGTACTTCTTCGACTTCGTGGACCCCGCGACAAACAACGGCAAGAACCTCCTGATGACCGGCACGGACGATGTCTGGCCCGACATGCCCAGGACGGTGAATCTCACCGGGCTGAAAGCCCGGGGCAAGTTTATCTTCGTCATGCACTCCGAACCGGGAATAGAAGATAACGATGTCCAATCCGGAGGCAAGCTCAAGCTCCAGTACGCCGACGGCGGTGTCGCCGAACTGGACCTGCGCAAGGGAAAGGAACTGGACAGGTGGTTCCAGGGCCCCTGGTGGGATAGCTACGAGGAGGCTAACGCGGACGCGCCCGAACTGCTGAAGGAGTCGGAGTGCGATCCGACGCAATTCGAGAAACTCGGCGGCCAGAACTTCGCCGAGACTGTCCTGAAGTACGCCACGGCGGTGCGTTGGCCCGTAACCCAGGGCGAAAACGCGGTCAGCCACAGCTGGGACGTTCCGGTCGCCTTCTGGGCGCTGAAATGGAAAAACCCGAACCCGGACAAGACGATCACCGGCATAAGCCTGGAAAGCTCGGGGGCCACTGTGATCGGCATAGCCGCCATCACGATCACCGACAAGGACTTCTCCCTGGACCGGCAGACGCTTGGCAAACCCCAAAGACCGCCAGAGCCGCCCGCCGGGTATTTCACCTCGGTATGGGGAGAGAACCGAGAACTGAACCAGAAACTTATCGAGCAGATATGGACGAAAGGGCTCTGGGACGTGACGCTCCGATCCGACCGAATCGTCACCCTCCACGTGGACCACATGGCAAGGCCCCGCAAGTTCCAGGACGCGGACAGTTACGTCATAAGCAGCAAGGATGATCCGAACTTCCGGGAAGGCGTCCATCCCGTGAAGATAAGCCGGTTCTCGAAGGCCGCCCGTTGTCGTGACATCGGCCCCCACCAGAACCGGTTCTACGTGGACCACTGGCTGCACCTGGAAATGCCTTTCCCCTTCCAATTGGGCGCGACGTACGAGGTGGAGCTTGTCGGGGACATCCTTCCGGAATCGGACAAGCTCACTCGCAGCATGTCATTCGCCCTGGACGAGACGCCGAACCCCAGCTTCAAGCTCAACCAGGTTGGCTACTCCAACGCCGCCACAAAGAAGCTGATCTACCTCTCGTCCTACCTCGGCGACGGCGAACCGGTGGACTTGGAGCCCTTCAAGACGTTCGAGGTCAGGGATGCAAAGACCGCAAGGAAGGTCTACGAGGGCCCGATCGTGAAGGTCTCGGACAGAGACCCGCAGGGGCTTGACAAGCTGTACGTGCTGGATATCTCGGACTTTCGCCAGGAAGGGAAGTTCTACGTGTGGGTCGACGGCCTGGGCCGCTCCTATCCCTTCCTGAACGGCGACGCGGCGGCGGAGGAGATGTACCGGGTGAGCCACACGGGCATATTCTTCCAGCGCTCCGGTTTCGAGATGAAGCAGCCGTGGGCTGGCAAGTGGGAACGCCCCATGGCGCACGACAAGATATACGTGACGAAGGACAACCTCGGTTCTCCGCCGTTCGACGAGGGCGTGGAGGACCCCGACGACGAGAACTCGGACTACTACGTCCCCGACGGTCCGAGAGAGATACACGGCGGCCATTACGACGCCGGCGACTACGACCTGCGCCCCATGCACATCAACGTGCCCGAACTGCTCATGTCACTCTACGAAGGCTGTCCGAAGAAGTTCTATGACGGGCAGATGAACATCCCGGAGAACCATAACGGCGTGCCGGACATCCTGGACGAGGCCGCCTGGAACCTGCTCTCGCTGGAGTACATCCAGGACTACGCCACCGAGGTGCAGGGACTGGACGGCGGGGTGGCGCCGGGCATGGAAAGTTATACCCATCCCGTGCCCGGGCAGGGCATGGGCAGGGACCCGCTGCCTTATTTCATGCGGAAGGTGAGCGCCTACTTCAGCTTCTCGGCCTGCGCCGCCTTCGCGCAGGCGGCGCGCCTGTTCAAGCCGTTCGACCAGGAGCGGGCCGCCCGCTACCTGCGGCGGGCCGAGAGGGCGTATGCCTACGCGGTGGCCCATAAGGACGAACCGCTTGGGTCGTTGGGACAGGCCGGGGGCCAGAACGCGAGCCCGAATCAGTTCCAGAGCGCATGGTGCTGGGCCGCCGGGCAGCTCTACTCGACCACGGGCGAGCGTGAGTACCTGGATGCGTTCCTCCAGCGCTACAAGGATGCGCGCGGAGGGGTCGCCGGCTCAATCTCCCGGTGGGGCGTCCTGTGGGGAGTGATGATGACGAAACGCGACGTGGCCCCCGAAGTCAGGCAGGAGATGAAGGAAGAGCTCCTGAGAGCCGCTGACAGGAACGTCGAATGGGTCGAAGAGAACGGCAGGAAAGGCTATCGCGCCGCCACCCCAAAGGGCGGCGGCTGGGGCAACACCTCCGGCCTCGTCTCGAACATCGAACCGGCCGCCCGGGCCTATCTGCTCACACGAGAGCAGAAATACCTCGACGCGGTGGCCACCAGCACCGACTTCTCACTGGGCATGAACCCGAGCGAGATGAGCTGGATGACCGGCGCCGGAAGCGTCTATCCGATGGACCCGTGCAACCTGAATTGCACCGACGACGGAGTGCTGGAGCCCCACCCCGGCATCCTGATATTCGGGCCGACCAACTATTGGGAGTCGGGCCAGTGTATCCTCTATCCCGACAAGGCGAAGATGGGATTCTACCGCCGTGTCGTGGACGGCTGGCTCTTCATCGAGGGCAGCGAATACACGGTGTGGACACCCCAGGCGCCGTTCCTTTTCGGAGTTGGCATGCTCCTGCCGGACGTGGAATAGGGTGGGTCAGCCCTCGTAGGCTTCCCGCTTTCTCGCCGCGGCCGAGAGCCTGCCGCCGGGACCGTCGCACCGGACGATCCCCACGGCGGCCCGGCTTGCGACTGAGGCCCTTATCTAGCCCGCGGCTCAATCAACTGCGTGTTGGTACGCTCGCGCCATGCCGTTGCTGATCACAGGGCCGACAGCTCATCAGTCAGCATGACGACGTGGCTCATTTCCTCTTTGATGATGCGGTAAATCTTGTCCTTGCCGAGCCGCTCAGGAACCATCTCTCGCATGCCGACGTAGAACACGATCGAGTCTTTTTCGAGCCCGATCGCCATGCTCAGGATATCTTCAAGGCTTTCCCTGCCGGTAAGCTTTTCGCAGGGGTCGGCCTTTGCGTTGAAGACATGTGTGTCCGCGAAGGCCTGCAGATACAGCACGGCCACGTTGTCCGGATCGAAAACCGGCTCGATTCGCTCCAGGTTTGAGAGTTCGTCCATCATAGCCGTGAAAATGGCCAGGTGATCGTCTTCCATCTCAGCGAGTTCGAGCAGTTTTCGTTTCATGTCGCTCTCGTCGGTTCCATCCGCCGCTTTGCGGTAGAAGCTGGCGCCGTTTCTCTCGATCTGCTCGGCTATCTCAAAAATCTCGCCCGCGCTGAACCCCAAATTCATTGCTCTGCTCCTTTTTCCTTCTTATCGAAGAACTTAACCTGTCCCTCACATGGCGGCGCCAATTGCTTCTAGGCCCGCCACAGCCCGTGCAGGTTGCAGTATTCCCGCGCGACAATGCTCTCGGCTTGCACACTGAACGATGCTTCAGGCGCCTCGCCGGGCGCCAGGAACTGCCGATACGCCTTGCCGTCGGCGAGGACTTCGATCCACTCGATGAAATGCTGCTCCTCCATGGGATGGGCCACGCCGCCCACCTTCACCTTGAAGCCAGCTTCGATTTTCTCGATCACGGGGACGTGCTTCTCCGCCGCAGCGTCCACGGTGTTCTCTTCGTAGAGCTCCATTGGCTCGCCGCAGCACACAAGCGTGCCGGCCCCTTCATGGAGCATCTCCACGATGTTGCCGCAAATCTCACACTTGTAAATCTGAAGCCTTTCCGTCATCTTGCCACCCTCCTCGTATGATGTATGAATCAAACAGGCCATAGCCTGTTTGATCACCTTATCGGCTCCTGCCGGAGGCAGGAGGCGCAACGCCGACGAAAGCGGTCCATTACCATATGGACAGCGGGTTCAGCGCCGCTGCGACCACTGGCGCGTCTACCAATTCTCGCCCAGCAGCTCGAAGTAGCCTTGAGGGTGCTCGCAGGCCGGGCAGCTTTCAGGCGCTTCGGCGCCCTCGTGCAGATACCCGCAATTGCGGCACCGCCATACTACGGGCTGCTCCTTCTTGAACACTGTGCCCGCCTCGATGTTGGCCAGAAGATCGAGGTAGCGTTTCTCGTGCTGTTTCTCAGCGACGGCGATGGCCTCGAAGACACTCGCAATCGCCTCGAATCCCTCCTGGCGCGCCACTTCGGCGAAGCCGGGATACATCTCCGTCCACTCGTGGCGCTCGCCTGCCGCGGCCGCCTCCAGGTTCTCGGCCGTTGTGCCTATCACGCCGGCCGGGAACGCGGCCCCGATCTCCACCTGGCCGCCTTGCAGGAGCTTGAACTCGCGCTTGGCGTGTTCTTTCTCCTGGTCGGCGGTCTCCGTGAAGATATCGGAGATCTGCATGTAGCCGTCCTTCCTCGCCTGGCTGGCGAAGTAGGTGTAGCGGTTCCGGGCCTGCGACTCCCCGGCGAATGCCGTCAGGAGATTACGCTCGGTTTGCGAGCCTTTCAGTTGCACCTGCTCACTCCTTTCTACAAGAGACCAACCTTTTGCTGCACTCCCCTTATCGCGTCGGCCGATGAACGCAATCCCTCCAGCTCAGACTCGGAAAGATCAGGAGACAGAACACGATCCACCCCCTCTCTGTTCACAGTCGTCGGGACGCTCAGGCAGACATCGTCAATGCCGTACTGTCCGTTCATCAGCGTGGACACCGTCAGCACGCTGTTTTCATCCCGCAGGATCGAAGTCGTGATCTTGACAAGGGCCAGCCCGACCGCGAAGTTGGTCGCGCCCTTCGCCTCAATGATGTGGTATGCGGAGTCGCGCACCCGGTCGGCGATCTTGTCCCGTTCCACCTTCGCGCATTTGTGAGGGCAGTTCCTGCAATAATCGTCGAGTTTCAGACCTGCGATGTTAGTGATGCTCCACGCTACAACTTCACTGTCGCCGTGTTCGCCCAGCACGTAGCTATGGACATTGTGCGCGTCTACCCGGCAGTGCTGACTGAGCAGGTACCGGAACCGGGCGCTGTCCAACACCGTGCCGGAGCCGATCACACGCCGTTTGGGAAGCCCCGAAAACTTGAGCGCGGCGCGCGTCAAGACGTCCACCGGGTTTGTGACTATCAGCAGGATCGCATCGCGCGTTTGCGCGACGACGTTTTCCACAACCGACCTGCAAATTCCAATGTTCGTCCCGACGAGGTCCATGCGCGACTGTCCCGGCTTCTGCTTCGCGCCCGCGCAGACAATGACAATGTCCGCGCCGCGACAGTCACCGTAATCGCCCGCCCGAACGTCTACCGGTGGAGTGAAGAACGCGCCGTGGCTGAGGTCGAGCGCCTCGGCTTCCGCCCGTTCCCTATCCGCGTCAATCAAGACGATCTGCCGTGCCGCGCCGTGTAATTGAAGGGCGTACGCGAACGTGCTGCCAACCATTCCGGCGCCGACTACAACAACTTTGTCCGTCTGACTGGTCATCATCAGACCTCGTTATGTTCGGCGCCATCCGCCAGGTCGGCCGAGTATCCGAGTCCCTCGACCGCACAGCGCAGCGCGTCAGCGTCGAAATCATTCCCGCGCACGACCGCCTTGCCGCTGCGAAGGTCAACGTCCGCCGACTCTACGCCCACGCACTCTTCAAGCGCACGGGTAACGCTGTCCACGCAATGCGCGCAGTGCATTCCCAGAATGTTGATTGTAGTGGCTTTCATCTTGTCCGGCAATGGCGCGCTCGCCTGCCGGTTCGAACGTGGGAAGAACGTCGCCGTCAGGATGGCCAGCAGCGCGAAGACGCTGATTATCTTCACTGGGGCTGGCAGCATCCATGCCGCGGGGGCGGCGAGCGGCACGCTCCCGCTCGCCATGATGTAGTTGAGCGCCAGTCCCGATGCAAGCGCGGCGAGCGCCACCGTTGCCAGGTAAATGAGCGCGCTGCGCCGGCCCATGATTTTCCAGACGGTGGCCACCGTGGCGGCGTTCGTGGCCGGGCCCGTCATCAGAAATACGAGCGCCGCGCCCGGCGATATCCCCTTGGCTATCAGGCTGGCCGCCACCGGCACGGACGCCGTGGCGCAGACGTAAAGCGGAATCCCGATGAGCATCATCACCACCATCTGGCCGATGCCGCCGCCCAGCAGCCCGCTGAAATAGTCGTCCGGCACTATGGCGGATATCGCTCCTGCTATTACGAGCCCCAGGACGAGGGGCCTGGCGATGTCGCGTGGCAGCGAAACGAAGCCGTACCGCAGGGCGCGTAAGGCCCTCCCGCCTGTGCCCTCGCCGGCACGGTAACTATCCTCGCCGCCCGCCCGGGCGCTCGGGGGTTCGCTGTCCCTGGCGCCGCCCGCCGAGCCGACCAGCCAGCCGCCTATGATACCGCTCACGAGCGCGGCCAGCGGCCTGAACGCGGCAAATACTCCGCCCAACAGGCTGAACGTCACCAGGATGCTGTCCACGCCCGTCTGCGGAGTGGCGATGATGAACGCCGCCGTTGCGCCCCGGCTCGCGCCGTGCCTTCGCAGGGACGCGGCGACCGGAATGACTCCGCACGAACAGAGCGGCAGGGGTATGCCGAAAACGGCGGCCTTGACGACCGGCAGCATGCCCTTTCCGCCCAGATGCCGCTCAACGGCGCGGGCGGAGATCAACACGTAAAGCGCGCCGGCCATCAGAAAGCCAAAGAGCAGGAACGGGGCCATTTCGCCCAGCACAGCCCAGAATCCCTCGACGAAGCTGAGAAGCAAGTCGGGCATTTACGTTGCCTCCAATCTCAGACGGTCTGCCAGGAAAGCGTCCAGGTCGGCGTCACGTCTGATGCCGAGCCGGGTGAGGGCGAAGTCATAACGCACGGGGTCTTCCGGGGAGAATCGCCTGAAGGCGGCGCTCACCTCCTGGGCCGTCCGAATGTCCGCCCGTTTGCGGCGGGTGAGCCTGAGCGCCCGACTGATCCTGAGCATGTGCGTATCGAGCGGGACGAGGAGTTTCGAGGGCGGCACGTCAACCCACCCTCCAGGATCAACCGCATCGCGCCTCACCATCCAACGCAGGAAGAGGTTGAGCCTCTTGCACGCGCTTCCGTGAGCCGGAGAGGGCAGAGGAGAGTTTTGAGGGGCGCCCGTTCCATCCGTGAACCCGCATACGAAAGCCGATAACGCCGGCAGGACGGTTTCATGTTCGTCGCATAGCCCGGCCCCGAACGCAGCGCCGAGCGAGCCGTACAGGTGGATGAGGCGCCTGGCGCCGACAAGCAGCGCCACAAGCGCTTCGGCGGTTGTGAACCGGTGCTTGAAGCCGGCGAATGCCCTCCTGAGCGTGTCCGGTGAGGACCGTTCGAGGAAGATCGCCGGCTCTGGCATCTGCGCCAGAACACGCTGCACGCTCTTGAGTATCTGTGCGACGCGGCCGTACGCAAGGAACGAGGCCACCAGCGCCACTATCTCCCGGTCACGGACGTCTTCATACCCGTACAAGAACTCGATCGGGTCGGGATGCGCCATCTCCCGGCGGTTGTACCTGGTGTACAGCTCCTCGAGCGCATCCTTGCTTATCGCCGGCGCTGCGTCAGTATTCACTCTGCCGTCTCCGTCCTCAACCAAGGATGGCTTCCAGGTCTTCCTCTACGGTCGATATGGGCATGAGGTTGAACTTGTCCGCAAGCGCCTCCAGCGCGGCCGGCGTAACAAAGGCGGGCAGGCTCGGCCCGAGGCGGATGTCCCTGATGTCCAGATGCAGCAGTGTCAGCAGTATGGCGACCGCCTTCTGTTCGTACCACGAAACGATCATGGAGAGCGGCAAGTCATTGACCCCGCACTCGAAGGCCTCGGCGAGCGCCAGCGCAATCTGAATGGCCGAGTAGGCATCGTTGCACTGGCCGAGGTCCAGCAGCCGTGGGATACCACCGATCTCGCCAAAGTCCAGCTTGTTGAAGCGGTACTTGCCGCAGCCCAGCGTCAGGATTACGCAGTCCTCCGGGACGGCCTGGGCGAACTCGGTGTAGTAGCTACGGCCGGGCTTTGCGCCGTCGCAGCCGCCGATGAGGAAGAAGCGCCTGATGGCGCCGCTCTTGACCGCTTCGATGACCTTGCCCGCCACGCTCATGACCGCGTTTCGCGCGAAACCGACCATGATAGTCTTCTGCGGGCCGTCCTCTTTGAACCCCTCGGCGGCCAGCGCCGCTTCAATAACCGGCGCGAAATTGCGGTCGGAGATGTGAACGACGCCCGGCCACGCCACCAGCCCGCTGGTGAATATCCTGTCCTTGTAGCTGTCCTTCGGCTTCTGAATGCAGTTGGTGGTCATGAGGATGGCGCCGGGGAACTCGTCGAACTCCCTGCGCTGGTCCTGCCAGGCGCCGCCGTAGTTGCCCACGAGGCGCCCGTATTTCTTCAGCCCGGGGTAACCGTGCGCGGGAAGCATCTCGCCGTGGGTGTAGATGTTAATCCCCCTGTTTTCGCTCTGTTTGAGCAGCTCCTCCAGGTCTTTCAAGTCGTGCCCCGAGACGAGGATCGCCTTGCCTTTGAGCGGTGTTATGCGCACCGCCGTGGGCACAGGGTCGCCGTAGGCGCCGGTGTTCGCCGCGTCCAACAGGCCCATGACCTTCAGGTTGAGCTCGCCGACCTTCAGCGCCATGCCCAGCAGTTCCTCGGCGCCGGCGTCGCTCCGGTTGAGGGAATCCAATACCTCGTGGAATAATGCGTAGACTCCATTGTCCTCCTTGCCGAGTATCTGGGCGTGATCGGCGTAAGCCGCAGCGCCTTTGAGGCCGTAAAGGATGAGGTTCTGTAGCCCGGAGATGTCCTCGCCCAGGGTCTCTATGCTTTTCGCAACACCTACTTCTTTAGCTTGCTCGAGAAGCCCGCCGACCGTGCCTGCAGGAGTCCAGGCGGCGGCCCCTCCAGGCGCCTCCGCCGCCTGAGCGGACTTCCTGCAGGCCTCTTCGTACATGGCTCTGGCCCTGTCCCGCAGACGAGCCGCCTTGATGACGAGCTCCCGCAGACGTTCCGGATCAAAGTTGACGTTAGTAATCGTAGAGAACAGCGCCTCAATTGTGAAGACGTCAATCTCCCGGTCGCTGACGCCAAGTTGCCGCGCCCTGTGCGCATACGCGGAGAGCCCCCTCGCGGCGTAGACCAACAGATCTTGCAGGGCGGCCGTATCGGCGTCTTTGCCACAGACTCCCTGCACGGTGCAACCGGTCCCTCTTGCGGTCTGCTCACACTGATAACAGAACATGTTCATTAGTGTTCCTTTCGGGAACTCGTCCATGGAAACGCGAAACCAGATCAGTCACTCTTTGTCGCTTCGCCCAGCGCTTTGCCGAAGGCCCGGCAGGCTGCAAGGTCCTCCGAGCGCGGCCGCCATTTGCACCTGATTCCTTCCCGAGCCAGGGGAATCTTACTGTCCTCAAAGTGCTTTTCGATTATCTTCACCGCCTCTCCGCTCCAGCCGTAGGACCCGAACGCGGCGCCCAGTTTGTGCTTGAATTTCAGCCCCTTGATGTCTTCGAGAATCGGCATGATGCCCGGCAGCAATCCGTTGTTGAACGTGGGTGAGCCCAGGACGATAGTCCTGGACTTGAACACTTCGACGAGCGCGTCGTTGCGGTCGCTCACGCCCACGTGGATCAACTTGCAGTCAACGCCTTCCTCGGCGAGGCCCTGGCCGATGGCCTCCGCCATCCGCCTGGTGGCGTTCCACATGGTATCGTAAAGAATCACGGCTCTATTCTCGGGCTTCTGGGCCGCCCACTCCTTGTACTTGTTCGCGATCTGGAGTGGGTCTGAGCGCCATATCACCCCGTGGCTCGGCGCAATCACGTCCACGGGAAGGCCGAGCGCCAGAAGCTCGTCAATCTTCCGGGCCACGGCGCCGCTGAAGGGAGTCAGAATATTGACGTAGTACTTGAGCGCTTCCTCGTAGAGCTCGTCCTGATTGACCTGGTCGTTGAAGCGCAGAGCCGTCGCGTAGTGCTGGCCGAACGCATCGTTCGACATGAGAATATTGTCGCCCGTCAGGTAAGTGAACATGCTGTCCGGCCAGTGCAGCATTGGCGCCTCGACGAAGAGCAACTCCTGGCGGCCGATGTCAATCCTGTCGCCGGTTTGCATTTTTCTGAAGTTCCACGGCCGGTGGTAGTGGCCCTCGACGCTCTCCGCCCCTCGCTTCGATACGACCACGGCGGCGTCAGGCGCGTGGCGCAGGACGGCCGGCAGAGCCCCCGAATGGTCGCTCTCCGAGTGGTTGGCGACCACGATGTCAATCTCGGCCGGCGCGATTATCTCGCTGATATTGGCGATGAGCTGGCCCTGGAAGGGCTCCGCGACGGCATCCACCAGCACGGTCTTCTCATCGCAGATCAGGTATGCGTTGTACGTGGTCCCCCTGCGCATAGAAAGCTCTTGTCCGTGGAAATGCCTGGCGTCCCAGTCCACGACGCCCACCCAATAGACGCCCTCTTTCAATTTCGTCACCATGATTCGGGTTCTCCCTTATAAGGTCCGCACGTGCGCCTAACTGTCTTCCGCATCCATCCGCTCCTTCCTGACGCCCCGGGCCGGAAACGGACCGGTACCAGCCGATAGCCATCCCACGCTATTCTACCTCCAACATCCAAATTGTCATGTCGTCAGACTGGGGTTGGCCCGCCTGATGCGCTTCCAGCGAACTCATCAAATTATCCAAGAGAGTGTCAAGGCTCAGGGCGGCGCCATCGGCCATCAGGGCTCTAAGTCGCGGGAATCCAAACAACTCTCCGCCGGCGGCGCGCGCTTCGGTGATCCCATCCGAATAAGCGGCAACTCTGTCGCCAGTAACGAGTTGGATCTGTTCCTCCGTTGACTCAAGCTCATCAAGTACGCCGAGCGCCGTGCTGGTTGACTTCAACACTTCCGTTGAGCCGTCCAGCCGGCCAACGATGGGAGGACAATGGCCGGCGTTCGCAAAGCGGAGAACCTGGCTTTGAGTGTCGTAAAAGGCCAGAAACAAGGTAACGAACCTGGACAGACCCGTGGCCTGCAGCAGGGCCCGGTTCATTCGCTTGAGCATGGCCGCCGGGGAGTTTTCTTGGGGAGCGAATGTCTTGAGGGTGACCCATACCATGGTCATTAAGAGAGCCGCCGACACCCCTTTCCCTGAAACGTCTCCCACGGCCAATACCAGTGTGTTTTCATCTTTGAAGAAGAACTCGTGCAAATCGCCGCCGACCTGCCGGGCCGCAAGGCTCCTGACGTGTAGAGCGACCTTACTCGCCATAGAGGACCTGGGCAGTCGGTGAGGCAAGATGCTGTTCTGTATCTCGCGCGCGATACGCAGATCACTTTCCATCCGTTTTTTGGCGGCTGTGGCCTCTCGCATGTCTTCTACGAACCTGCCCACGTTATTCTCGAGGCGCATGTGCTCCTGGAGATCGGCTTCCAGGGCCTCAAGGCCCTCGTAGAGCGCACGAAAACTCTCGCTCGCATCGGCGGGCAGGCCGTAATCCGAAGTCAGATTCCGCATTTCCTGCAGGGACCGCTTTGCGTCCTCGTGCTCGGACTCCATCTGCCCAATGGGACCGTTGACGCTCCCCCGGTAGACAACGGGGTCGGGGCCGAGGCCCCGGGCATAAGCGTCAATCTGGCGTAAGTATGGGAAGAGAACGTTCTCTTCCCTCAAGAGGTGCAGATCAATCTGTGCCTTAAAGGAATCGAAGGCATCTTGGAGGGCAAAGAGGAACTCGCCGTCTCCCGGGCCGCGAGTTTTGATTACCCCACGCATGAGTTCGTTCAGGCGAGGAAGTTCCCTCCTCAGGAACGCATGGTGCCGGATTTCGACGTAGTCAACCAACCCCGAAAGTGTCGAGGCCGGCCCGGCTCCGCCGGGGGCATCGTCCGAGGCCGAATTGCTGACGGCAAGACTCAGGGCGGCGAGCAGGGCGCCAACCGTCAGACCTGCTTGCTGCGCCGCGCTCTGGAGTTCGCGCTCGGCGCCGGAACGGCAGTCTATCCCAAAGCGATCAAATACCTGGCGAGTCCGGGGGTATGTTCCCACCACGTCGCCGACGGTCGAGTTCTTGTTCAACTTTTCAGTCATGGCCGTCCTCTTGAAACGGGTTCCATAATCTCGACCTTTCTACGGCTCCCGAACATCCAAAGCGACCCTCTCGCCAAGCGCCATGGCTTCGTCCGCTTCCGCCAGGACACGCCTTTGCTTTATCCGGCCCCGCACGCTGACGATGACTTCTTCCACAGGGATTTGCCTTCCGCTGGCGGCCAGAGCGCGTTCGACCAATCCCGCAAACCCGAAGCAGCAGGGCACTTCCATGTGCACGACCGTGAGCGAACGGATGTCGTTCTGATTCAAGATCGCCGCCAGTTTCTCGGCATAATAGGCCGAATCGTCCAGCTTCGGGCAGCCGACCAGCAGTTTCCTGCCCCGCAGCAGCTTTTCGTGGAAGTCCGCAAGAGCGAACGGCGTGCAGTCGGCCGCCAGCAACAAGTCGGCGCCGTCGAAGAAGGGCGCGTCAACCGGCGCCAGGTCAAGCTGCACCGGCCAGTGGGTGAGCGCGCTCGGACGCTCGCCTCCCGCTTCCTCCACCGGCGCCGGCTTCTGCTGCTGCGCAAACGTCTCGATCATCGCTGCGCCGGGGCAGACGGCGCCATGGTGAAGCGTTCCGTGCTCCTGCGCATGCCGGGCGGAGCCCCGGGCCTGGAGCGCGGCAACCGCCTCCTCGTCGAACTCATCCGCGTCGCGCTCAATGATAGTGATGGCATCCTGCGGGCACACGCCCAGGCACGCCCCGAGGCCGTCGCAATACTGGTCGCGGACGAGCTTCGCCTTGCCGTCAACGATCTTGAGCGCGCCTTCCGGGCAATTGGGAATGCAGTCCCCACACCCGTCGCACTTTTCTTCGTCTATTTGGACTATCTTCCTTACCGTCATTGTCCGCCTCTCTCTCTTTCAGCGCTCGCCGGAGGGCCGCCGCCCCAGGTAGGCGGCGCCGGTCTGACGGCCGGCCTCAGTGAGCGCCTCGCGCTCAAGCGCGGCCCACCGGTCCGCGTCGGCGCCTGCCGCCAGGTTCACGGCCAGGTCGGCGTCGAACAACGCCGCGCCGTTCGCAGTGTTCATCCACTCGCGCTCATGGTGGCGCTCGATCAGGTCAAGGATTTCCCGCTCAACCGCCTCCGGAAAGCCCATGTCCGCCAGCGTCCCGGTCGCTATCCGCCGGCCCTTCCTCCCATGACTCTCCTGATCTTCCCCCGGTTGCAGCGCGGACAGCCCGATGTCGTGCAGAATCGCAGCCGGGACCAACACCATCGGCATCGCTCCTACCATCATGCCGATCCGCTCGGCCAAATCCAACACGGCCAGCGCGTGGCTGATCCTTGCCGTGTCCTCGCCGAAGGTCTTCTTCATCCGCTCGATCAGCTCCTCGCGAAGCGGCGCAATGCCGCTCTCGCCGCCCATCGCCTCCATGCACTGCGCCGCGTAAGGACACCACTGCAAGCACTTCAGCGAGTTTTCGGGATTGGCGAACCGGTAGCCGCATGCCTGACACTTCCTCACCAGTTCGTCCGGCCAGAACTCCACGGGCTTGCCACAGCGGGGACAAGCCAACTCGGCTATGTCCTCGGACTTGAAGAACCGGGAATCCTGCCCCGGGCATCGTAGAGGGCTCATGACGTCGCGCCTCCGTCGTGTTGATCCTTGACCAGGTCGCTGAGACGTATATCGTCCAATTCCGTGTTCAGATCTTCCTGCAATTCGGCGAGCCGCCGCCTGACGGGGCAGAACTTCACGCGATGGCACATTTCCGGCTTCACAAAACACTCGTTCATCACCAGGGGCTGCTGCACCGTCTCCAGCAGACGCAGCAACGTTATGTCACTTGACGGCACGGCCAGCGCGTAGCCGCCGAACGGCCCTCGATAGCTCTTCACGATGCCGGCCCGGTGCAAGCGCTGCATGATCTTGCGCAGGAATGGCTCCGGCGCATCCTCCCGCTCGGCCAGCGCCCTGACTGGAATTGCCCCTGGACCCTGTGCCAGCCTTATCAACGCCCTGAGCGCGTAATCCGTTTCTCGCGTTATGACGGCCATCGTTCCTCCAAAACAGGACGGATTATATCCTCTAAAAGAGGAGTATATCACTCCTATATGGCTTTGTCAAGACCTTTTTTCTGCTTTTCTGGCACGTCCCGGAGAAAATCCGGCTCTTCAGCGCATGCGCCGTGTGGACGCCCGGGGCGCCGTCCCTGTTCGCGGTTGGGATATTCCTGCCGGATCTAGAATAGGGCGGCTCAGCCCCCGTAGCCTTCCCGCTTTCTCGCCGCGGCCGAGACCCTGCCGCCGGGGCCGTCGCACCTGGCGACCCCCACGGCGACCTGGTCCCCGACGGCTGCCTTTATCTCGGCCACGTCGGCGTGCGTGAAGCCGGGGCACAGGAGGACGGCGTCAATACCCTCCTTTTGCGCGAACTGCGAGGCGACCTCCACGGCCTCGTCCTGTCCACGCACGACCACGGTCCAGAGGCGATACATCCCCGTGTTGATCTCACATCTGTGCACGTCTTTGTCCGCATCGGGGGCATGAGAAAGAAAAAGCGCTCTGAATGCCATCTGTCCGCCTCCTGTTCAAGGAATTGGCCCGGCGCCTCGCCAACGCCGGTTCCATCGGGACTTGAGTCTCCCGCCTGAGTTCAGTTTCTCCACGGCGGAATATCCAAAAGGTAAGTGCTGGAAGCTCTTCACGAATTTGTACGACCCGAACCGTGCGATATCCCCGAACGTCGTCGCCCGGCGCTGAGACGCCGCCGTCAGGTAGACGTCCCAAAGCTTCGCCGCCGCCAGCGCATCGGCCGCGGCCTGGTGCGAGGGGCCCCATTGGATCCCGCAAAGTTCGCACGCCTCTTCCAGGCGGCAGCGGCTACCCAGACCGAGCATGGGGCGCATGTACATGAGGCAAACGTGCGGCACGGGGCATTCCATGCCCACCCGGCCGAGTTCGTATCTCAGGAATCTCATGTCAAAGTACACGTTGTACGCGGCGATCACGCAGCCGCGCAGAACGCCGACCAGCCCCCCGGCTATCTCCTCGAAATTCGGCGCATCGCGCACGTCTTCGTCCGCGATGCCGTGTATGTACGTGGCCGCCACGGGGCGGCCGGGATTCACGAGCGTGTCGAATACGAGCTTCTGCTCCCCTTCCGGTTCTATGCGGACGACCGAGACCTCGATCACACGATCATGTCCGGGATTCAAGCCCGTCGTCTCGAAATCAACGACGGCCACCGGCGTCCGGGCCAGTTCCCATCCTCTTATTCCATCTTCGGCGCGCATCATGAACCTTTCCCGGTTTCCCCGGCAAGTCTTCATGATAGCATAACGTGTAGCCGCGAGAGAGGTGAGAGAGACGCGAACGCGGCTTGCTCGCTGTGCGAGCAAGCCGCGTCCACTGAGCCTGTGCTTTTACTTTTGGGCTTTCTCAAGTTGGGCCTTCAGGTGAGCCACCTGCTGGCTCAGCTCGCGGTTCTCTTGCTCGAGGGCGCGCACATGCTGCCGGAGGGCCTCCTCTTCGGACAGGGCCGGCTTCGGCTTCTCGGGTTTCTCCAAGCGGGCGGCTTGCTCCCTGAAGTGCGCGGCTTTCTGGCGCAGTTCGGCGGCGGCGTCTTCCTTTCCCTGCGCCTGGAGCTTCTCGGCCTTGGCATACAGTTCCCTGGCTTCCGCGAGCATCTCCTTTCTGTGCCCGGCGATCTCTTTCTCGTGGCCTTCCCCCTTCAGCGCTTCCGCCTGACCGGCCAGCCTCTCGGCCAGGTCCGGCATATCCGCCTCCCTGGCCATGTGGGCCATATCCATCAGTGCGCGCCTGCGCCTCTCGATGGGATTATCGCCACCGCGGCGGGGCTCAAGGAGCTTTCGCATCTGTTGCTCGGTCTCTTCTGCGTTCTGGCGGAGCCTGTCGGCCAGTTCGGGCATATCCGCCTCTTCGGCCATTTTGGCCATCTTCATCAGCGTCTGAATGCGCATTTTGAGATGTTGAACCTGCTGCCCGGCTTCCCACTGTAGTTCCCGCTCGGGTTTGTGGACGCGGGCTCGCAGGCGTTCGGCCTTCTCGCGCAGCTCTTGCGCGTCATCCAGCTTACCGGCCTTTTCGAGCTGCTCCGCCTTCTGCAGCAAGCCTTTGATTTCCTCCCCGCGCTGCCGGGACTGGCCGCCTGGATTCCGGGCGGCAACCGGCCACGCGAAAACGAGGACAACTCCGAGCGCAACCATCAGCGCCAATCCATAGCGTCTCATAGCGCCCTCCTTCACCACATAAGTCAAGGACCTCAGAGAATTGCTTCACGTAACACCGTCTATCCTACGCCCTCCGAGCGGGCGCATCAACCCCTATTCGTAATCCCGAGCTACAAGCTCTGCTCGAAGTCCAACCAGTGCCCCTCCAGTTCTTCCACGCTCTCCAGCGGGGCTATCAGGTGGCGCACCCGCGCCCGGAAGGACTGCCCCGGCGCCAGATCGTAGCCCGGCGGGCGAATGTAGTAGTCGCGCGCCTGGCTCATCCAGGTCATCAACGCCGCGCACACGCCCGGTTCCACGAAGATGGCATGCCGCCCCCCGCCGAACCAGGGCTGCCGCCTGGAGAGCAGAACCGGCCTCGCATACTGCCGATACTCGCAGGCGGCCCCGTCCAGATACCGCAGGGCGTGCTCGTGGTACTCCCTCGCTTTCAGCCGCTGGGCGTCCTGGGGCGTGGCCGTTGCAGTGAAACAGTCGGGAGGGCATTCGGCTATCTCGCCGCTGGCGTCCCAATAGTAGTTCGTGTTCCTAAGGTGATAGCAGGCGAAGAACTGCCCGTAGTTCTTCAGCGTCGCCCCCGTCAGATTTTGAACCGTAATCGTCGTGTCCCACGCCAGGCGCCCGCCGGGCGGAGCGCCGTCACGCATCTCCCATAGCATGGCCGTCCGGACGTGGTTGGCCACGTAGTAGAGCGATACGGCGGCGCACCGCCCGTCGCAGCCGATGGCCAGCCTTGGCTCATTGACGACGACGTTGCGCGTCTCGAAACTGCCCTGGAACCCGTCCCAGAACTGGTGCTCGCGATTATCCCAGCAGATTCGAGGGACAGCCGGACAGCCCCTCAATTCCAATCCGACGACGCCGAGCAGGTCGCTCGCGTAGAGGAAGCCGTCGGGCCGGACCACGGTGTAGTCCACCGCGAGCTTTTCCATCGGCGGGACATCCCTGTTCATGGGCAGCGCGTTCAGTTTCAGGGACGCATCCGAAAAGCGAATCTCGTGCAATCCCGTCGCGATCTCAGTGGCATTCATCGGGATTCATCCTCAATACGTCCCGAACTCTCTGACGGCTTCGTAAAAAGCGATCCTGTGCTCCAGCGGCGTTCCTTTGAGCATGTCGCCGACGTGCAGCGAGAGCCGGCCCTCTCCTTTGGCCCCTGAGTCCATCAAGTCCTTTACTGCCTGCCGTATGCGCTCGGGCGGGCCGCTTCGCGTGATCTCATCCGCGATGCAGGCGTTGATCCACACCTCTTCGCCGATCTCCCTCCTTATTTTGGCAATATCCAGGCTGGGGAATGTCAGCGAATCCAGGTGCGTCAGCCCGAAATGGCGCTTGACCACCGGGAACAGGTGCGGGCCCAGTCCGCAATGGTGCAAGAACGTGGGCGGCTTCGTCCCACGCCGTCTGTTCATCTCCTTCACCACCGGAACGACGAACTCCTCGTACAGCTTAGGAGACAGCATGTCAATGCCGTGATCCGTGATCTGGAACGCCCCGGGGCTGTTTCCATCTATCTCGGCCCACGTGCTGTCCAGCCTGTCACACCACGTGGCGATCTTCAGCAGGAACTCCCTTGCGAAGTCCGGATCGTCATACATGTCCGGCAGTATGTCGGCGCCGCGGATGTCCAGAACGAGTGAGAAGAAACCGTTCGTCCCCACGCCGTGCCCAACCGGTCCCACCGGGCGCCCGAGAAAGGTCAATCCCTTGCAAAGCTGCCTCATGGTCTCCCGGAAAGCGCCGCATTTCTTGACCAGGGGTCCCGTCACCGGATCGGGCATCTCCAGCGCGCGGCATTCTTCCTTGCTCAGGTGCATTCCGCGGTGGGCGATTACGGAGTCGGCCCTGTAAAGGACTTCACAACCGACCCAGGCAGGGGCGACGACCGGCCAGAGGTCCACCGATACGGGCCAGCTCTCAGGCGCTTCGCCCAGCACAAGGTCGTATACTGGCATCTCGCGTCGCCTCCGCGCGGCCTCGAGCTGGGTCTGGAGCATGACCTCCGGATCGTTGTAGTAACTCCTGTAATCGAGGCCGATCTCGTCGGCGTAGAACCCGTGCTGGCCGGCCCATTCTCCACAAAACACGGGGACGCGGATGGGCTTGTCGTTGTGGAATGCCTCGACCACCTCGGTCGCCTCAGCGTTATGAGCGCGCACCCAGGCGGCGTCCGGCTCCATTGAGAATGAGGTTGACAGGTGCATTGCGCCTCCGGAATCGTGCGAGTTGTTTGGTCTCCGTACAGCTCAGGTGTGGGGATTGTCCACCGTCAAGCGAAGAATGTCAACGCCGGCGGTGGAAAACGTCGCGGCGGCAGTTGAAACCGCAAACGGGGTGTGATATAATTGTAGTTCGTCTAAGCTGACCCCTTTAGATGCTTATGGGTAGACTATGTACGCTGTAATAGAGAACGGTGGAAAGCAATACAAGGTCGAGACGGGGGATCAGATCCGCGTTGACCTGATGGGTGTTCCCGAGGGCGAGCTTGTGGAGTTCGATCGGGTGCTGCTGATCGGCGGCGGAGACGAGGTCAAGATCGGCAGGCCCGACGTCTATGGCGCCCGTGTGCTGGCCGAGGTCATCCGGCACGAGAAAGGCCCCAAACTCACCATGATGCGCATGCAACCCGTCAAGATGCGCCAGGCCAAAATGGGGCATCGGCAGAAATACACTCGTGTGCTCATCAGAGAGATTCACTCCGATTAGAAACGAGAGCGACCATGGCACACAAACAAGGACAAGGTTCATCCCGCAACGGACGCGATAGCAACGCTCAATACCGCGGAATCAAGCGTTACGGCGGCCAGCGCGTGAAGGCCGGCAGCATCCTGGTGCGCCAGAGGGGCACGCGTTTCAAGCCCGGCCGCAACGTGGGCTGCGGGAGGGACTATACCCTGTTCGCCACCGCCGGCGGCGTTGTGGAGTTCATGGGTCGGCGCATCAACGTGGTGACCGACTGAAGCGCCCGCCTGAGATCGCCTCCCCCGACAGCCACCCTCCATCCATATTTCAACGAGAGCTTGTCTATGCGCTTCGTTGACGAGGCCGATATCTACGTAAAAGGGGGCGACGGCGCTGACGGTTGTGTGAGCTTCCGGCGGGAGAAATACGTGCCGCGGGGCGGGCCGGACGGGGGCGACGGAGGAGACGGCGGCAGCGTCATTATCGAGGCCGACCCGCGCATCCTCACCCTCGTGGACCTGCGCAGTCAGCGCCGCTACGAAGCGCCCGGCGGCGGGCCCGGCAAATCCAAGAAAGGCGACGGCGCCAACGCCGAAGACGTGGTCATCCTCGTGCCGGTGGGCACAATCGTCGTCGACACGGATACGGGTATCACCCTGGCGGACATGGACGTGGCGGGCCGCCGCATCACGGTGGCCGAGGGGGGGAAAGGCGGCAGAGGCAATGTCCATTTCGCCTCGTCAATGCACCAGACGCCGCGGGAAGCCGAAGCGGGCACGCCGGGCCGCGAGCGCAACCTGCACCTGGAACTGAAAATCATGGCCGACGTTGGCCTGCTGGGGCTTCCCAACGCCGGCAAATCCACCCTCCTGAGCCAGCTCAGCGCGGCCCATCCGAAAGTGGCGTCTTATCCATTCACCACCCTCCAGCCGGTGGTTGGCATAGTGGAGACGCAGGATTTCGAGCGGTTCGTAGTAGCCGACCTGCCGGGGCTCATCGAGGGCGCACACGGCGGCAAGGGACTGGGAGATCAGTTCCTGCGCCACGTCGAGCGAACGCGCATACTGCTTCACGTGATTGACGCCGCTCCCGCTGACGGCTCAGACCCCGTGGAGA
>JAGHAF010000021.1 GCA_021161675.1 Planctomycetota bacterium
GCCCTGGTTCGGCAGCGACTTGCGCGGAAGACAGCCGTCGGATGGGATCGGCCAGACCCCCACCCCCAACCCAGAACGGCCAAAACAACCCACAACGCAAATGGCTCTTAAAGAGCAGAAGGGTTTGGGTTATCCTGGACCTGCATTATTTGCGAGAACGCCGCCGCTTGTGGCGAAAGCGCCATCCGGACCTGACGCACGTGAGAATGGAGAAACGTCCAATGCCGAGGAGGACGTCCCAATATCGAACCGGCGGCGGGACCGCCGTTGCCTGGATAATGGCAGCCTTCCTTCTACTGCTGTCCCGGGACGGCCCCGCCGATGCGTACATTGATCCGGGCACGGGCGGCGCCATGTTCACCAGCATCATGCCCATTCTCGCCATGATAGGGGTGCTGGCGGCTGCGGCGTTGGGGTTTGCGCGCACGTATGTCATGCGGGCGCTGGGGTTCATCTGGCGGCTCCGGTGGGTCGTTGTCGCTCTCGCCGTCGTGATTGTCGTGGCGATAGCGGCCGTCTGCTTTATTCTTATTTCTTTGCGCGGCGCCGTTTCCACGGTGCACGAGGGGAGAAGGCGCCGTGACATGACGCAGGCCAAGAAACTACTGGTGCAGCGGGGCCGGGAATTGGTCCGACCTGCCGAACGCTTTCACCTATTCAAGGAGGGGCAGTGCCCGGAGACGCCGCGCCAGAAGGTGATGCTGGGCGACGTAAGCCGCAGTTGCTTTGTGTTCGAACAGAGCGGAACGGTGGAAACGGAAGTTCGCCCGCTTCAGCGCCAGAGCCTGCTATGCTACGTCGCCTCGGAGTTCCCCAAGCAGGCGCAGCAAAACGAGCCGATTACCTTTGAGCTCCGCGCCTCCGGGCAACAGGGCAAGGAAGATGTGCTGTTCAAGACAACCTTGGCGCGTCCGGCGGAGCAGACCGCTACGCCCTGGCGCTGCGTGCGTGCGAGTTTGGACGCCTACCAGGGCAAGCCCATCTCGTTACGTTTCGTGGTGTCCATGGGGGAAAGCGCATCTGGAAGCGCAGGGTCGCCTACGTGCTACGTGTCGGACCCGCGGCTCATCGGCGAGAACGCCGGGGGCAGGCCGAACGTGATCCTTCTCACCATCGAGACCCTGCGCCGCGACCACACGAGCCTCTACGGCTACAGCCGCAAGACGACTCCCTTTCTTGAGGAACTGGCGAAAGAGGCCGTCGTTTTTGACGAGAGCTACAGCCAGTCAAGCTGGACGAGGGCTTCGGTTAGCACACTTCTGACCGGGCTGCACCCGATCGAGCATCGCACTGTCATTGCTCTGGACGCGCTTCCGGGGGACATTGTTTGTCTGCCCGAGCTGTTCCGCGCGGAGGGTTACACAACCGGCGCTTTCGTGACGAATGAATTGCTGAGACATCCGGTGTTCAACTACGACCAGGGCTTCGACCTGTTTGTGGACGAGCATCTGTACCCACTGGGGGACATCCGAGAAGACATCGTGCAGTGGTTGGACGAGGCGCCGGCAAAGCCGTTCTTCATGTGGATCCACGCCTATGATCCACACTCCCCCTATGAAGCCCCGGAGCCTTTCAGGCGGTTCTATGACAAAGAATACAATGGTCGCCTGGCAGAGAACATCCTGGAAGTGCCGAAGCTGAAAAAAGATAAGGGGCGGTTTACGGCGCGGGATATTGCTTACGTTATCGCCCGTTATGATGAGGGGATACGCTACACGGACGAGGTCATCAAGGAACTGGTCGCCGACCTGCGGCAGCGCAATTTGTGGGACGACACACTGCTGGTCATCACGTCGGATCACGGTGAGGAGCTTTATGAACACGGCCGATGGGGACATGGGCGTAACCTGTTCCCGGAGAAGCTGCGCGTGCCCCTGCTGGTCAAGCTCCCGGGCTCAAAACACGGTGGCATCCGGATGAAGGGCATTGCCAGTGGTGTGGACGTGGCTCCTACGCTTCTGAAAGCGGCGGGCATGTCCGTGCCGCACCAGATGCGCGGCTTCAACCTTCTGGCTAACGTTGCGACCACCATGGACACGGGGCGCCGCCAACATCTGCCCGAGTATTGGGCGGCCCGCGTCACTGACGTCAAGAGGGGGGATTACGATATTACGCGCTTTCACTGTGCGAGAATCACTAAGAACGTTTTCTACTCCTTTGTGGAGACCAACGAGAAGTACGAACGCTACAACCTCTTCGACCTGCAGAAGGACCCCGCGGCCAAACATAACCTGGCGTACGCCAGGCCCGAGTTACGCAAGGAATTGCACAATCAACTCATGGACATCTTTCGCCGGGGCTACACCCTGGCAGCACGCGGGGGTGAAGACGCAGGGCTGATCGTCGGAACCATCAGCTCGGAGGCCCGCATTGTCCAAGTCGAGCGGGAGAGATTAGAGTCGGATGATCAGGTGAGTCGTAGCTCGGATGGCAGGAGCCTCCGATTGCGGCTCAATGTCCATAATGACGACGACCTGCTGCGATTCCGTACGGAGCCCGAAGTGGCCGCAGTCTCCTTCGAGATACAGGCTCAGGGGACGGACCCACTGCCCATTTACGTGGGACCCGACAGGGTGTCGGCTACTGACGCGCCACTGATCGCCCCATCGCAGAGGTGTCCGCTCGACGCCCCGTTCGGCGTGATCCCCCGCTGTCCCGGTGAGGGCACAGCGGGGATATTCATCTGGCGCCAGGGCCTACCGGTAGCCAAGCGCAGGCGAGCGGCTTCCACCGAGCAGGAAACACTGCGCAATCTGAAGGACCTGGGATACCTGTGAGCTAACGCTCCGCGTTCACGAATGGATGGCGGAAATTGATCTGCTTCGTTACAGCGGGCGGCCTTGTGGCTGCCACCGATCCCTGCCCCACAACCGGGAGAAGGACAGCGTCTCAAGAAGATGCCGCGCTCTGGGCGAGCAAGGTTACTGCCTCTCGCTTGAGCGCAGGCGCTAAGTGTCGCTCTACGAACAGTCCATCCAACGGCGGTTTGATGCGCACCGAGGCGAATCCCCTTAAAAAGCGGAAGGATTTGGGTTATCCTTGACATGTGCTATTTGCGAAAACGTCGGCGCTTATGATGAAAGGACAATAGCATATGGGCATATCCAGACGCACTTTCCTGAAGACTGCGGGCGTCGCTGCGGGCGCAGCCGCCGTTTCATACGGCGCATGGCAGGCCCTTCGAGCCCCAGGGCCCCACGTTGGAGATAAGCTTATGACGCGATACGACAAAGTGATCCTGCTCGGCATTGACGGCCTTGACCCTCGCATCGTCACAAGGCTGCGGGCGGAGGGCGCGGCCCCTAACTTCGATCGCCTGTGGCGACAGGGCTGTGGCGGCGCCCTTCGGACCGTCACGCCGTCCCAGAGCCCCGTTGTCTGGTCCAGCATGGCCACCGGCACGAATCCCGGCAAGCACGGCGTATTTGATTTCATCCATCGTGATCCGAAGCGTCCACTCCCCTATCTTTCCGTCTGCCAGAGGGGAAGCGGGCTGCTCAAGTCGAGCAAGTACGTCCAGCCCAGAAAGAACGCCGCCTTCTGGAATATCCTCACGGACGCCAACGTGCCGGTAAGCGTGATCCGCTGGCCGGTCACCTTCCCGGCCGAGCAGATCAACGGCCGCATGTTCTCCGGGCTGGGCGTGCCCGGCATCCGGGGCACGCTCGGCCGCTATTCTTTCTACACCAACGCGCCCGCTTCCGCTCCTGACGTCCCACCCGAAAGCCTGACGGAAGTTGACCTCATTGACGGACGGGCGCAGACCATTGCCCAGGGCCCCTCAGTGCGCGGCATGACCGGCACGAAGGAAGCCACAATCCCAATGACGCTCAAACTGGTGGGCGGACGGGCAGAGGTCTCGGTCTCCGGCAATTCCCTGACACTGGCCCCGGGCGAATGGAGCGACTGGGTCAGGCTGGAGTTCTCCGTCGGCCCGCTGAAGAAGATCACGAGCATCGTAAAGTTCTACCTGCTCCAGTCCAGACCCGAGTTCAAACTCTACATGACATCCCTGGAGCCCGATCCCCTGGATCCCGCTGTGCCGATGGCCTCGCCGACGGAATACGCCGCCGATCTGGCGCGCAAGATCGGCCTCTACCACACGCTGGGAATGCCCGAAGACACCAAGGCGCTCAATGACAACGCCATCACCCCGGAGATGTTCGCCCAGCAGTGCGGCGAGATCACCGAGGAACGCTTCAGCATGTTCTGGCACGAGTTTGAGAAGTTCGAGGACGGCGTACTGGCCTTCGTTTTTGACACCTCAGACCGCATCCAGCACATGTTCTGGCGCGACAACAAGATGGATGAAAACCTGAGCGTAGTCCAGCTCACCCCGTACATCCGGGATCATTACATCCTGATGGACGCTTTCCTGGGCCGCCTGCTGGACAGGATGGGCCCCGATACTGCGCTGATCGTAGTCTCGGACCACGGTTTCACCAGTTTCAACACGTGTTTCGACCTGAACGCCTGGCTCGTCGAGGAGGGTTTCATGACGCTCACCAGGACCCCGGCGGGCCTGAACGATGACGAAGTAGCCCTCTACCGGCTCGTTGATTGGTCCAACACGATGGCCTACGGGTGCGGCTTCACCAGCCTGTATCTGAACCTGAAAGGCCGCGAGGGCAACGGAATCGTCGCCCCGTCCGAGGCCGACCGGCTCACCCGTAAGATCGCCGATCGAATTCGGCAGTATAAGGACGCCAGAACGGGCAACAGTCCCGTGGACCTGCTGGCTCGCCGCGAAGATATCTACTCGGGCCCCGAGTTCGAGAACGCTCCCGACATGGTGCTCGGCACAGCGCCCGGCTATCGTATGAGCTGGCAAACACCCATCGGAGGCGTGGCCGAAAACGTGCTAAGCCGCAACGAACGGCATTGGGCGGGCGATCACATCGTAGATCCAGCGACCGTGCCCGGGACTATAATGTCCAACATCGCCTTTGAGGTGGATAACGCCCGTGTTATTGACGTGGCCCCTACCACGCTCGCGCTGCTCGGCCTGCAAGCCGGCGAGGACTGCGACGGACAGCCCCTCTCCGTGCGCAAATCCCTCTGAGGCGCGAGGAATACATGCGCTGCCCCACACTCAATGAGTTGCCCACACCTCCGGACGGCAAGTCCGGATGGCCCTGGACCGAAGGAAGTCGCCAACCGGCCAAGCAGCCACCCGCCGGAAATCGCTGGCCCCGCATCAGCATCGTCACCCCCGCCTACAACCGCGCCGGACTCGTTGAAGAGACCATCCGCTCCGTCCTCCTGCAGGGCTACCCGGACCTGGAATATATCATCATTGACGGCGCTTCCACCGACGGCACGGTGGAGGTGATACGGCAATATTCGCCCTGGCTCACCTACTGGGTCAGCGAGCCGGACGACGGGCAGAGCGAGGCCATAAACAAGGGCCTGCGGAAGGCCACCGGCGACGTGGTCGCCTACATCAACACCGACGACCTCTATACCCCGGGCGCCCTCGCCCACGTGGGGCGGCGCTTCAGCGACGGCGCCGTCCGGTGGCTCAGCGCTCCCGGACTCCTCTTCGGGCCGGGCGTCGGACCGGGCTACAAGTGGCCCGCCGCCCTCCCCAGGCGCAAATGGCGCTGGCTTGTGACCAACCCCCTCTGCCAATCGTCTACCTTCTGGCGCCGCGAGCTGATGCGAGAAGCCGGCGAGTTCGACACTGAACTACGCATTTCAATGGACTACGAATACTGGCTGCGGCTCTTGCGCAGCGGCTGCGAGCCGGCCTGGACGTCACAGACCCTCTCCCGCTTCCGCATCCATTCCGGAAGCCTGACGGGCGCATGGGAGGGCGACTTCGCCGCCGAGGACGTGCAGGTGCGGGCGCGATACATTGACATGCTGACCGAGCCGGAGAGACGGAAGGTCCGCCGGGCCCTTCCCGAAGCGCGTGGACGGAGGCTTCGCTGGCGGGCCTGGCGTCGGGCCTGCGGCGGACGCCCCGGCGGGGCCGCTGCCGACCTGGCAGGCGCCGTCCGAATCTGTCCTCGCCTGTTCTTTAGTCCCAAAACCCTGGCCGCGGCGGGGACGATATGCTGGAAACTGGCCGCGTCCACACTGCGAAACATCTTCGGCGGCGGTGAGGAAGGCGACAATGAATAAACTGATTCTCATCACCGTGGATAGCCTGCGGCCGGACTTCCTCGGCGCGTATGGCGCCTCCGAACGCGCCCCCGCCACTGACGCTCTGGCCGAAGGCGGCGCACTGATCCAGCACGCATTCGCAACCGGCCCGGACACCACCCATTCGTTCCCCGGCATACTCGGCTCCAACTACCCCACCACCGGCGGAACAATCCAGACGTTCGGCGCCCGCACTTCTGTGGGGGAGTGCTTTGCGCGCGCCGGCTTTCAGACGGCCGCTTTCCACTCCAACCCGCTTCTTTCGCGGGGACGGGGCTACGCGCGCGGCTTCGACACCTTCTGGGACTCACTGCCCGGGGCGCAGGGGCAATCCTCAGGCACGTCCGGTAACCGTAGAAACGTCATCGGGTTCGTCGCCCGGCGTTTTCCGCGCATCTTCGGTCTCGGTCGGTGGTTCTACCGAACCCGGAAACGCCGCAGCATCCCTGTGGAGCAGCCGCACGAACCGGCGGAGGTCATCACCGAAAAGGCCATCCGGTGGCTGGGCGGCGCTGGCGAGCGTTTTCTGCTCTGGCTCCACTACATGGACCCCCACTGGCCGTACGCCACCCGCCTGCCCGAACTCTCTGAGACAGACCGCGTCGAAGCCATGCGTCTCTGCGAGAAAGCGCTGAAACATCCGGCCCGCCTCGACGATGCCGAACTTGCTCGCCTGCGCAAGCTCTATGCCCTGGAAGTGCGGCATCTCGATCGCTCCCTCGGAGAGCTGTTCCGGTTCTTGCAAGATAACGGGCTCTGGGACGAGACGGCCGTCTTCCTCACCAGCGATCACGGGCAGGCCTTCGGCGAACATGGCACGTGCTTCCACGGCGACGTGCTCTACGAAGAGCTGATCCGCGTGCCTCTGATCGTCAAAGCGCCGTGCAGCGGGACGGTGGGGCGGCGCGCACTCGTCTCGCTGATTGACCTAGCCCCCACGATCTGCGAGGCGGGGGGCGTCGAACCATCCCCCTCCTTCGAAGGGCGCTCCATGCTGGCGGGCCCGGAGCGGGACGTAGTCTTCGCCGAGACGGCCTACCGCACCTTCGTCTCCGACTCGCCGCGCGTGGTGGCCGCCCGCACCGTCCGCTGGAAGCTGATCAGGAACGAAGAAAGGAACAAGACCGAACTTTACGACCTGGAAGCCGACCCGGAAGAGAAGCGCGATCTCTCCCGCGAGAGGCCCGAACAGCTTGCGCACATGCGACGGCTCCTGGAGAGCCACATGAGGAGGCGGCGGCCCCACGAGCAGCGCCCCGCCGACGAATCCAAACCGGCGGAGTCCACAGACCGCGAGACCCTCCAGGCCAGGCTCCGCGCCCTGGGCTACATGGACGAAGCCGACAGGCAAGAGAAGGATTGATCCGTGCGGATATTGCAACTCACAACCGACCTGCGCTACAGCGGCGCGGAACACATGATACTGGAACTCGTCAGGGAACTCCGCGACAGGGGGCACGAGTGCGCCGTCGCCGGGCTCTTCGAGGGCGGCAGAAAAAAGGGGAAGCTGCGCGCCGAACTCCAGCAAGAGGGATTCACCGTTTTCTGCGCCGGAATAGAGAAAAAATGGATGCTTTGGAAAGCGCTTCCGCTACATCGCTTCATCCGCGACTGGGCCCCGGACGTCTTGCACACCCACCTTTTCCACGCCAATACGTTCGGCGCGCTGCTGCGCATGAGCGGACCGCGCCGGCCACTGATCTGGACCCATCACAACGTCGAGCGGCGCCGGTTGCCCCTGCGCCGGGCAGTCGCGCGCATGTTGGCTCACGTCCCGGACGCGCACGTCTGCGTTTCCCGGGCGGTCGTTCATCATTGGTGGACTCTGGGAGGGAAAGGAACCGATACCCGCGTGATCTACAACGGGATAGAAATATCGCCGTTTCTCGCCGTAGAGCCCCGCCCCGGCCTGACCTTCGGCGCCGTGGGCATGCTCATCAAGCAGAAAGGGTTTGACGTGCTGATTAAGGCGTTCGCCGAAGTCGCTCACCAACACTGCGATGCGACACTGAAGATTGCCGGCGAAGGACCCGAGCGGGAAGGACTTGCCTTGCTTGCCCGGCAACTCGACGTGGGCGATAGGGTGGAGTTGCTGGGCTTTGTGGATGACGTGCCCGGATTTCTAAGTGACCTCAACATCTTCGTTATGCCTTCCCGGTGGGAGGGCTTTGGGCTTACGCTGCTGGAGGCGCTGGCCGCCGGTCTTCCGTGCATCGCTTCGCGGGTGGACTCGCTCCCCGAGGTGGGAGGAGACGTGGTAAGGTGGACGCGGCCCGAGGACGTGGAGGGCCTCGGGCGGGCCATGCTGGACGTCTCCGAGGCCGACTACGAGGAGAACGCAATCGCCGCGCGAAAGAAAAGGGCCGAGATATTCTCCCCCCACCGCATGGCGGATCAATACGTCGCGCTATACCGCTCCCTGCTTTAGCCCGGATGTTTCACGAGCATTTTCCGGATTCGTCTGCAACTCTTTACAGGAAAAGTAGTTCCGCCTCGAAAGGCGCTCAATGAAAAATGACACACTGTTGACGCCCAGCGAGGCAAAAGCGCCCGCTGGACGGGAAAGGCTCGTGAAATATCCGGGTTAGTCTCTTTCTTGTGCGCGTTCTTCGCGTCAGCGACGTGTCCGGTGAGCTTGACGGGGCGGGGGCGTATGGTTTACACTGGGGCTCCCCGGTGGGGGATTAGCTCAGTTGGGAGAGCGCGACAATGGCATTGTCGAGGTCACGGGTTCGAGCCCCGTATCCTCCACCATTTTTCCGTCGCCCGCCGAAAAAATGCTAGAACAGGTGAAAAGGCAAGACGCCTTCCGACCTCGCAGCCTTCAGCCAGAAGCCCCAGACTTTCTCGCCTGCGCTCACCTGCTCCGTCGTTGGTTTCTTGCCCGCTTGCCGTGAGGGCCTCGAAGGGCAGATTCTGTGAGACCATTTCGCGTCTGCATCCTCAAATGCCCCGACGCCGCCCTGCTTTACCTACTTGAACAGCTTGCGGAATAGCTTGCCAGTGGCCTTGCCGGCGGCCCGGCGTCCGATCCGCCGGCCGACCTTGCCCTTCTTCACAGCATTGACGTCGCCCAACAGGCGGGCCACTTTGTAGAGCCATCCTCGTGTGCTCATTCCCCGGTTCCTTTCTCTTCTTGCGGGGCAGGCCGCAGCGATTCAGCATGTTCAGGACGCAGCGCTCAAACCAGCCTCAGCCTCTTGATTTGACGTTTAAGACGAGCCATCCCTGCTACCGTCCTGTCCACGCCTCGCCCTTTTCTCGCCGCCTCTTTCAATCTGGCTTCCACGGCGCAGTCGCAAGAAAAATCAACAACTGCGCCGCTGAGTCAGCGCGTATTGCGCACTTCAATGTAGAGCTTATCGCCCCCGCGAATGACTATCAAGGCAAAAAATGTCGTAATCGGTCTGCGCGCCCCGCTGACGCGGGGAGCGGGACGAAGGGCGTCGTTGTGGTTAATTGTCAGGCGCCCTTCGTGAATTACGCGCCAACTCCTTCTCGTTTTTTTCGTTTATCTCCGTCTCCTGCGCGGCTCCGTGGTAAAATACCCCCGTCGGCCGGAAGGGCCGAAAGCGAACGGAGCCCCATCCCGAGGCGCAACGATGAGCGAGATGCCGGATATACTGGCCAGGATATGCACTGCGAAGCGGGCGGAGATCGAGGCTCTCCACGCGGGAGGACGCCGAAGGCTGGAGGCGGCGGCTTCGGCGGCGCCGCCCACGCGCGGCTTTCGCGCGGCGCTGGCCGAGGAGGAGGGCGTATCCCTGATCGCCGAGGTCAAGCGGGCCTCGCCGTCCGCCGGGCTGATCCGGGAGGATTTCGACCCCGTCGCCATCGCCCGGGCCTACGAGCGGGCCGGCGCGACCTGCGTGAGCGTTCTTACCGACCGGGAGTTCTTCCAGGGCGAGCCCGACTACCTGACGCACATCCGGCGGGAAGTGGCGCTGCCGGCGCTGCGCAAGGACTTCCTGCTCGATGAGCTTCAGGTGATAGAGGCGCGGGCGCTCGGCGCCGACGCCTTCCTTCTGATAGCCGCCGCGCTGGAAGCGGACACGCTGAAGGCCCTGATCGGGGCCGGACGGCAACTCGGCATGGACGCGCTGGTAGAGGTTCACGACGAGGCGGAACTCGAGGCGGCGCTCGACGGCAAGGCCGACCTGGTGGGCATCAACAACCGGAACCTTCAC
>JAGHAF010000058.1 GCA_021161675.1 Planctomycetota bacterium
AATTCGGTTCACCCCCACGCGCGTGGGGAATACTGGCTCCTGACCTGGGCGCAGTTCGAGCTGGCCGGTTCACCCCCACGCGCGTGGGGAATACCCCCCGCCATCAGAAATGAGGGTGTGGCCGTCGGTTCACCCCCACGCGCGTGGGGAATACGCCGGCCACCACGTCTTTGAGCCAGTGGATGGCGGTTCACCCCCACGCGCGTGGGGAATACGCCGTTGCGCGGCCCCTGGCGCCGGGGGAGAGCGGTTCACCCCCACGCGCGTGGGGAATACCGCGTAACCAGCCATCATCCTACCTCCTGGGGCGGTTCACCCCCACGCGCGTGGGGAATACACTTCTCAGGCGCCCTTTGAGGGCACTCTCACCAGTTGGAGCCCCTCAAAGTCTACGACTTCTCGCGACGTGCTGCCAAAGGCGCATATCTTGTATCCTTGTTCGTTATCAGCGCTCCATATCTGTAGGAGCCCACCACCAGATTTCGTTTTCTTCGTTGCCAGTTCCCACAGGCTCTGCCTGACCCGTGCGGAAACGTTCCCAATAAAGACGCCGCTTTTCGGTTCGATCATCCACCGGCTCAGTTGTCCTTTGAGTCCGGCCGGGACCTTTTCCATCATCATCACTAACATGAAGGGCCACCTCAATATCGGGGATTATGTGTTGCAGAAGCCGGCTTTGACGGAATGCGTCGCGGCAGCCGTAGCGGGCGTCGCGTTCGATGTTGGTGGAGCTGGAGGCGGCCACCTGGAAAGCGACGGGTATGGTGATTTGGGTTTTGTAGAGGTCGGCGATGTCGTAGACGAAGGAAAGCTGCTTGCCCGTGTGGATGAAGCCGAGGGCGGGCGAGTAGCCGCTGGCGACGATGGCGGCGTGGACGATGCCGTAGAGGCAGGCGTTGGCGGCGGAGAGGGCGCGGTTGACGGGATCGGCGGCGCGCCAGTCGCCGCGTTTGTATGATCTGCCGCTCCACGGCACGCCGTAGTGGCGGCTGGCGGCGGCGTAGGCCTCGCGCACGCGGACACCTTCCTTACCTCGAAGCTGTTGGAGTTCGAGGTCGTCTGGCATTGGTTCTTTGAAGCGCATGGCGTACATGCGGTAGACGACGCGTTTGTGGAGCTGCGGTGTGCAGACGAGCCGGGCCTGACGCAGCAGATTTCGGGAACTGTGGGTGCGGCCGATTCCTGCGGCGTAAAAGCGCACCCCGGCGTCGCCGCACCAGGCGATGAGGCAGTCGTTGTCGGCAAGGGTCTTTACGGCGGCGTGCGTTATGGTTGTGCCCGGCCCGAGCATCAGCAGGGCCAGGGATGCGACGGGGATGGGGGTGACGCCGAGTTCGGTATGGTAGGCGACGGCCTTGAGGTGACGGTCAATGTGTCCTCTTTCCAGGTAGAGGAAGGACAGTCCGTCGCGGAACGCGGGGAGTGCGTGCAAGTTCCTCATTGGGGGTCTCCGGCCTTTGCCGGGTCAGCCGCAGGAGCCTGAGGCGGCCCTAGCGAGAGCAGGCCGAAGCCGAAGGCTTTGGCCGGGCCGATGCCACTGACAAGCGTCTGCTGAAAGCGGGCTGGATCGGTGATCCTGAGGATGCCGTCATAGCGGGCGGAGCGCAGCCGTTGTCCTTTCCTTTTTTCTTGTTCCGCGTTTTCGCCTTGCGCATTCTCGGCGCCCTTCGTCACTTCATCGTGGACAGGCTTGCGGAAGTACACGTAGCCTGGCTGGATGCCGGTGAGCCGCTCGAGGGCGAATCCGGAAGGCTCGGCCCGGCGATTGAGCCATTCGTGTAGCTGGTCGACGGGCACAGGGACTCGCCTTCCGTGGCGGCGGCGCCCGTTCGGTCCGCTCTTGGTGTCAATTTTGCGCGTCGGGTTCGCGACGAGGCGAAATTGCAGGCGCTGGTCCATTTCGAAGCGGGGATTGAATTCTTTGATCAGGGGGTCTGCCGCCAGGAAATGGCGGGCGTTGTGGAAGGCGTAGCCCCAATCGGGTTTTACGGCAGACTGGACAAGAATGACGACCCGCCCGCCCGGCTGCGGGTCGATGCGGAAGAGGAATGCTTGCTCGGCCGTGCGCGGCCCATGCACGTGCCGGAAGCCGGATGGCTCATAGGGCTTCAGGAACGCGGGATCGCCCGTCTTGAGTTCGGGCGACGGGAACGCCATGCACAGGCGCTGGTGCACGTGGTAGAGGTTGCGGAGCCACAGACGGGCGGGCCGCGGACGATCGGGATCGGCGCCGACGTCAATCAGAAGACAGGAGAGATACATGGCTATTCCACCTCCTTGGCGGCCAGGCGGCGACGGCGGGTCTCCAGCGAGCGGAATCGAATGATCTCGCCCCGCTTCTCGATGATCGCGTCGCGCCAACGCGGCTCCTCCGGGTTAATGCGGTCCAGTCCCATGCCCAGGCCGTATTCGATCATGGTGACGGCGTCGTGACAGAGCCGGCAGAGCGAGCGAAGATCGTCTTGGGACTCGCCGCCGCCTGCGCGGCGGTAGGTGACGTGCTGCACGGTCGAGGCGGGAGACTTGCAGAAGACGCACAGGCCGTGGTCTGCCGCGAGGCGTGCGGCGCGGGCGTTGCGGTATTCGGTGTTCTGGTAGTTTGCGCGCGGGCGCGGCGGCCGCGGGGTAAGAGTCTGTGCGGGTTCCTTGGCGACACCGACTTCGCCGCCCGGGCCCACGCGGAGCTCCTTGCGGATGACGAACCGGGGGCAATGCGCCGGGGGATCAAACGCCAGCGGCACGTCGTACCAGACAAGGGCATCGTCCGGCGCCTCCGGCTGGGCGGGTGTGGGCCGCCAATCAAGGAGGCACTGCACGCTTCTCGGCGCATGGTCTCCTTTGAGTCTCCGACGCCAGGGGACGGATGCGAGCGCGGAATCCAAATCGGGGAAAGCGCCGCCCGGATGCTCCAGCAGCGGACGGGAGGGAGGACATGACTTTCTGCCCAGGTAGAGCGTCCATTTGGGATGTCTAAGCGCGGCCTCCAGCTCGCCAATGAGGTCTGGCTCGCCGTGCAGGGCAACGAGAAAACTGGCGTCGCACAGGTATTCCCGCCGCGTAAGCATGGCGCCGGGCTTGGATTTATCTTTGCCTTCGGCAATCCGCATCTGCATGCCGGCGCCGACGGTGTGATAATCCCACCAGCGGATGCCCGGCACGTCAATGCGGACGCCCATGCGCAAAGCGCGCAGCTTGGGAAGCCATTCCTCTCCGGCCAGCGGGCGGGGAACGCCCAGGGCCGCGCAGAGCATGCCGAACACCGCCGACCTGGTCGGTGCCGGGGCCGTCCTGCGAATGAGGAACTTGGATTCCTGATCGCCCCACGCCTGGAGGGGGCCTTCGAGGCGAAGGAAGATTGTATTGGCGCTCATACGGCCACCTCTGGGTTAACGATGACCTTCTGAACCGCTTCCCAGTCGTGGCCGATGGCGGCGATGACGGCGGGAATCATCTCGTCCAACGACTTGTAATCCTTTGCGGGAACCGCGACCTCGCGCTCGTTCTCCACGACACTCAAAGGATAACGCAGATTGGGCGAGAACCAGAACCGCTCGTCCGGCTTGCCATACCCGGTATCCAGATCGTGGACATACTGGGCCAATTGCGCGATGCTCTGGGAGATTATGTCGCGCTGGCCCGGGACGACGGGCCTGGCGAAGGCGTTCGCGTAGCTGATCGGGATGTCCCTTATCTCGACGAGCATCCCGTCGGGAGGATTGTGGGCGGCGAAGCTATTCTGCTTGCCGGTGGGGTTGACCAGCGCCGCAGCGCGAAGAAATGCGCCGACGGTGTGCGCGGCCAGTCGCTCGTCGCCGGCCAGATTGTCGACCAGCGTTTCCCAGTGGACGGCGAAGTACTTGTAGAAACAGGCCGAGGCGAACATCGCCTCGTCCACGTAGCCGGCGCCCGCATCCTCGCCGGGGATATCGTCGGCGGCGACATAGTAATCCACCTCCGGGCGGGCTTCGTGCGTGGATATCGCGTGGGCCACCTGAAGGGCGGCTTCCACAGTGGTATCTTTGAGGATGCCCGTTTCGAGCATTCTGCCGCTCAGGGCCATGTCGGGCACGGTGGTTCGTTGCGTGATCAGTTTGCCGAATTCCTCTGCCAGTTGCTCATTGGTTTTCCCGTCGTCGTTCTGCAAGAGACTGGCCATCTCGCGGATCGCGTCGCGAGTTGTGTAGACGAGCATGTCACTCCTATCCTCATCCTTTGGGGCGATGCCACACTTGGCGAGGATCTTTGCCGCACGCTTCTTCACGGCCGCCTTCCCTGAGACGTTTTCGGCTATCAGCCTGGCCAACTGGCGCGTACGCACGCCGCCAAGCAGTTTCTCAAACTGTTTGCTCATGCGTATGCTTCGCTTGATGCACTGACTGGAAATACGGGAGCGCAGAACCCCGCCGAAATAGCAGGTCTTGGGTGCGCCCAGGTCGTCCCGGTTCAGGTTGGCCGGGCTGTGGTTCTGAATGGCATGGATCTCGATCAACATGACTGTCCCCTTTCGTCTGTTCCCAGAAATTGCTGCGCCCATTCAAGGCGCTTGGATTCACGTGCCCAGATGGAAAGAT
This sequence comes from Planctomycetota bacterium, assembly GCA_021161675.1. Taxonomy (GTDB): domain Bacteria; phylum Planctomycetota; class Brocadiia; order SM23-32; family SM23-32; genus JAGHAF01. The sequence goes on from JAGHAF010000058.1 coordinate 4,572, forward strand.
CGTCCGTCAGCTTCACCCAGTCGAGCTTCAGGTCTCTTGAAGCGACGACGCCAAGCGCCCATTGAAGGGCGGGTTCGATTTTTCCCAGCGGCAGGACGAGTATCCTGTCAAACTTTTGTGCGAATCGCTCTTTGGCCTTGGCCCTCGGGTCACTGTTGGGCTGACACCGTCGCAGTTGGCGTGCAAGCAGGTCGCCGGGCGAGTGAGCGATGGGGCGGAAGGCGTACAGTTTCGCAACCAGCCAGGCTACTTCCCGGCGGGGCGCCCGCTGGTTCTTTTGGCGCAACGGCCACCAGAGGCCCGCGAACAGGTCAAACCCGTCCACCGTCTCGTCGAGGCCCTTCCCGGCGTGCGTGCGCAGCAGCCCGAGATCACCGGACTTCAGCCGTGTCAAGACCTTGATATAGTCTTCCGTTGCACTCACATGTCTCCTCCTTTCTTCCGGCCGGGTTTCTTGTCTGATTTTGCCTTGACGCTCATGTCCGGCAACACCCGTGCGATCTCCCGTCGCCGTTGGAGCGCCTCCGTTGTGAAACCGGGGGAAAGGGACCGGGCGACGGCGCGCATCATCGGGCCGTATTCACGCGCCGCCTGTTGCCAGGATTCTTCTGCCCCCGCAATCAACTCGCCCGCGTGAGCGGACACTTTGTGTTCGACATGCGGGCGAACGGCGGCCACCAGCGGCCTAATCTCGACATGTTTTCGGACAACTCCTTTCTTACCTTTCTTGCTTCGTGGTTTTGTTCTGCGCACAAGAGCTGAACCCTCTTTGCGCCATCGTTCGATCCTCTCAACCGTGTCTGGAATCTGCTGGCCCACGATGGAGTTCGGGAAAGAGATTAGCCCTTCCAGAGCCTCCAAATACTTGTCATTCTGAACGGTCGCAAATCCAACGACCCACGCGCGGCGTGTATAATTCGTCGTCTCACCAGCGGCGGTTGCTTGCTGGTGGTTGAGTACGCCGGCGGCAACTTCAGCCCACTGGCCGGCCCCGCGGGCAGGATTCTTGAGGACATTCGCCGCGCGTAGTGACATGACGTCGCCTTTCCTTGTGGTGACGTAAATCACGTGAGGATCCCGCCAGATTAGGCCCGGGCTGCCTTCGTCCGGTTTCATGCTTCCAATACCGGCAAACGCACAGCGCCGGATCAGGCGCTTTCTGCGTCCGCATGAGATGCACCTCGCTTCGGGTTCTTCCGGGTCGTCCAACCACACGGACCGTGGCAACCAGGTCAGCCCCATCAGCAGGGACACTTCACCCATCTTGGGAGATTTCACATCCGGCCCTTCCCATGTCGGCGTTCCGAGGTTCGTTACATGCAACCAGGACAGTCGCAGAGTCGCCGCAAGCGATGGCCCTACCGGTATGACATAGAAAGGCGGTTTGCTGTTGATGCCCGGAGGCTTGCCCCGTCCCCCGGATGTGGCGAACAAAGGTAGCCGCAGCAAACCCATAGCGCAGCAGGCCGGACACAAGCCATCAACTTTGTCGGTTGCGTGGTGAAAATGCCATTTGTTCGTACCTGTGGGAACCTCGTGGATGAGGTAATCCGCGGCGAGTTTCTCGACTGATTTGAACCTCTGATAGAACCGCTTGCCGTCGCCAAGCAGGTTGAAGCAGTCTTTGCTGGCCTCAAGCTTCGAGAACCATTCCGCAGGAAACGAATCACCGCAGGTAGCTTCCACGCTCTTCGGGGGATTGCCCCTACACCAATACAACACCGCGAGCAGGAAGCGCAGGATCGCCACGCGATCCATGGGATTGCTGGCTGCGATCTGGCGTATCACCCCCGCCTGCGTGAGCGCGTCCCTGATGCCCACGCGACGCACGCTGCCGTCGCTGGCAAGAACGGGAATCCACGGCTCGTCAAGCAGATTGTAGTTCATTAAGACCTCCCCTCTGTGCAGCTAAAGAATGCTCTGCATCGTGACAGATCAAAACCCCACTATCATCTGCCCCGACGCGGACACCGCCACCGTCTCCAGCCCGGTTTAACGTACGGACCAGCAGCACATTATATCCCCCCCACCACGTGTTCAGCAAAGGCCATTTTGTGAGCACGCAGAAGCCTAACGCCCGGTTCAGCGGTTTACCTTTTCAGTTGCTTTTTGCGGGCAACTTGTGTATAGTTGTGCTGGTAGGGCTCATACAGGGTCTCCGATTCAGGCAGTAGCGGCCGTTTTCGCCGCGAGGCAGATCAGGTGAGCAGGAGAGCGCAGGCGAGGGCGTTTGGCGGACTCTCAGTGGAGTCAGTGAACGCAGAGTTTTTTCGTCGTTGTCACCTGTTCCCCTGTTCTCCTGCTCGCCTGCTCTATTTTGCCCCGCAGGCGGGGCAAAATGGGAGTCTCTGACAAAACAAATCTTGAAAACAGGCTGTACACTGGAGCCGCCGGCGCGCCGAAGCGCGGCGCTATCCGGCCTTCGTAGCCGAAGGCTACTTTTCAGCCTTCGCAGCCGAAACCGCTTCGGCGAAGTGGGCCGGCGGAGTAGGCTGGCGGAGTAGGCTGGCGCCCTCGCGAAGGCGGGGCGATAGGCGGTAGGTACAGCAGGCGCCGTGGGCGCCGTTATCCGTTCCCTAATAGGGTAAATGTCCTAATGACTAAACTCCCAATTTGGCCCAGGTCCGCTATGTCCGCAGGGTCCGCTATGTCCGTTATGTCCCGAAACGGCTGTCGAACCGGGGCTTTCGCAAAACGAACCCATTTTCTCGTATCTCCAGCCGAGGAACAGACCTGCGAGGAGGCGCAAAGAGCGGCGCGCAATCTCCATAGGCAAAGCGCGGGGGGACGGACGCGCCCTTTTGCGCCGCGGCCGAATCGGTATAATAATCTGGCGGGCGAAAACGAAAAGCGCTCGTGAAATGTCCGGGCCAACACATCGGCAAGGTATCAAGTGGATACCAGGGTACACATTCGCTGGAGCATGTCATGGGAACACCCACCACCGCGCTGCGGATTTACGGGAAGCGGGACCTGCGGCTGGAAACTTTCGAACTGCCGGAGCCGACCGATGATGAAATCCTCGCCGAGGTCGTGAGCAATAGCATATGTATGTCGTCTCACAAGGCCGCCGTGCAGGGCGCGGAGCACAAGCGCGTGCCCGATGACGTGGCCCTGCATCCCACCATCGTGGGACACGAGTTCGCCGGCACGCTGCTGAAGGTGGGCCGCAACTGGCGCGACAGGTTCGAGCCGGGCATGATGTTCGGCATCCAGCCGGCCATGATGTACAAGGGTTCCCTCGACGCCCCGGGTTACAGCTTCCCCTACGTCGGCGGCAATGCCACGCGCGTATTGATCCCGCGGGAGGTCATGCTGAGCGACTGCCTGCTGCCCTGCTCCACGGGCGCATTCTTCAAGGCCTCGCTGGCCGAGCCACTCTCCTGCATTGTCGGCGCCTTCCGGGCGAGCTACCACTGGCGTCCGGGAACTTACGATCACCGGATGGGCATCAAGGAGGGTGGTAATTGCGCGCTGCTGGCCGCCGCCGGGCCGATGGGCCTGGGGGCTATTGACTTCGCGCTGCACGGGACGCGCAAGCCGCGCCGGGTTCTGGTCACGGACGTAGACCCGGAACGCTTCGAGAGGGCGCGCAGGCTGTTCCCTCCCGAGAAGGCGGCCGCGGAAGGTATCGAACTGGCATACCTGAACCCCGCCGAGTTGGAGGGAGGCCCCGAGAAGACCCTCGATTACGTGCGCGGCCTGACCGGGGGCGAGATGATGGACGACGTGTTCGTGTTCTATCCGAGTGAGGCGCTGGTGGAGCAGGCGGACGCGATGCTGGCCCGAAACGGCTGCCTGAACTTCTTCGCCGGTCCCTCGGACAGGCGGTTCTCGGCGCGCGTCAACTTCTATAACGTCCACTACGAGGGGCGCCACATAGCCGGCGTCAGCGGGGGCAACACGGAAGATATGAAGATCGCGCTACGACTTATGGGCCAGGGGCGCCTGGACCCCACTGGGATGGTGACACACGTGGGCGGGCTCAACGCCGCTGCCGAAACGATCCTCAATCTTCCCGATATCCCGGGCGGCAAGAAGTTGATATACACTCATCTGGAAATGCCGCTGACGCCGATTGACAAGTTCCGGGAACGGGCCGAAAGCGAAGACGGCAGGAAAAAGGAAATCTTCGGCGAGCTTGCGCGCCTCGTGGAAGCGGCCGGCGGATTCTGGAACGCGGAGGCCGAAAAGTTTCTGCTTCGCTGCGATGATCTGAAGGCTGCGGGACAGTGACGGATACGCCCGACACGATACTCGCCGTTTCCACCCCCGCCGGCTATTCGCCGCGTGCGATCCTGCGCTTGAGCGGACCGGAGGCGCTCGCGTGCGTGGCGGAAAGGTTCCATGCGGATGGGGACTACGGCGACTGGCGGCGCACGTTCAGCGCCACCCGGGGCCGCCTTCACCTCGCGGAGGCGGACGCGCAGGTCCCCGCGCTCGTGTACGTGATGCGGGCCCCGCGCTCCTACACGCGGGAGGACGTGGTGGAGCTGCACGTGCCGGGCTGCCCCGCGCTGCTGGACATGCTGCTGGACGAGTTTCTGAGCGGCGGGGCCGGCGCCCTGCGGCTGGCGCAGCCGGGGGAGTTCACGCGAAGGGCGATGCTCAACGGCAGGATTGACCTCGCCCAGGCGGAGGCCGTGCTGGCGCTGATCCGCGCGCGCAGCGAGTCGGAGCTGGCGGCGGCCGCCGCCAGGCTCGGTGGCGGCGTCAGCCGCCGGTGCGCCGAGCTGCAGGACCAGATAGCGGAACTGCGCGCCCAGGTTGAGGCCGCCCTGGACTTCGCGCAGCACGGCATCGAGCTGATCGGAGCGGGCGAGGTAATGGAACGCTGCGCTTCCCTGAGGCGCACGATCCTGGAGGAAGTCTCGGCCGGCAGGGGCGAGCTTGCCAGCAGGGGGGCGGTGACGGTGGCCATCTGCGGGGCGCCAAACGCCGGCAAATCCAGCCTGCTCAACCGCCTGGCGGGCTCCGAGCGCGCGATAGTCCATCCGACGGCCGGCACAACGCGCGATGCCGTCACTGCACAGCTACGGGCCGAAGGAGTGACCTTCAACCTCCTGGACAGCGCCGGGCTGGCCCGCCGGCCGGCCGGCCCGGACGCCGAGGCGGTGCGCAGGAGCCGCGTGGGCGCGGCTACCAGCGACCTGATCATGCTGGTCATTGACGGATCGGTTCCACTTCCGCAGGACGCCCTGGAGATTGCGGAGGGCGTGGACGCCGCTCGCCTGCTGTGTGTGATCAACAAGTCCGACCTGCCGCGGGTCGTCGAGGAGGAACATCTGCGGCGAATGGGGCTCGAGTGCGAGATGCTGCACGCGTCCGCGCTCACCGGCGAAGGCGTTGATCGGCTCCGGGACATGCTGTGGCGGGTTGTTGCGGAGGGGCGCCTGGACGCTTCTGCGGCGGACTGCCTCTTCAATGCCCGGCAGCGCAGCGCGCTCGGGCGCGCTGCCGAGGAGATCGAAGAGGGGGAGCGCGCCGTGCGCGACGATCTCGGTTACGAGTTCGCCGCCCTGAACCTGCGGGAGGCGTCGGAGGCGCTGGGCGAAGTGACGGGCCGCGTGACCTCCCAGGACGTGCTGGACCGCATCTTCAGCCGCTTCTGCATAGGGAAATGACTGCAACTGACATCCGACGAAGCGAGGTGAAGCCATGGGCGCCAGGCTCCCGAAAGAGCCGACACATCCGGGTAAGATACTGCTGGAGGAGTTCCTCAAGCCGATGGAGCTCACCCAGTCCGCCTTCGCCGAGCACATCGGCGTGAGCTTCAAGCGGATGAGCGAGATCGTTAATGGCAGGCGCTCGATAACGTCCGAGGCGGCGTGGCTCCTCAGCCAGGCATTGGGCGCTACGCCCAAGTTCTGGACGAACCTGCAGACGACCTATGACCTGGTGTATCGGCGCGCCGGCCGCGAAGTCGGGCGCATCAAGGCGTCGGTCTGGGGTCCGGACGCCCTGACGCTTCCTCATCGAGCATCTCTATCAGCCGGGCGGTCAGCTCGTCGAGCCCCTGGCCCGTCCTGGCGGAGATGGGCATTACCTCCGCCTCGAGCTGCTCCTTGAGCCGGCGGCAGCCTTCTGCTGCATCGGGCAGGTCCATCTTGTTGGCGGCCACGAGCTGCGCTTTGCCGGCCAGTTCGGAGTCGTGGAGCCCGATTTCCTCGCGGATCGTCCTGTAGTTCTCCACGGGGTCTGAGCCGTCAGCGGGAGCGGCGTCAATCACGTGAAGCAGTATGCGCGTTCGCTCGACGTGGCGCAGGAACTGATCTCCCAGTCCCTTGCCGCCGTGTGCGCCCTCGATGAGCCC
>JAGHAF010000028.1 GCA_021161675.1 Planctomycetota bacterium
CTCAACACCACCCCCCTCCAACCAATATTGACATGTCAATATTCGGGCTTATCCTTCGTCCGGCAGCCCTTCGACAAGCTCAGGGCGGTGAGCGAAGTCGAACCGTCGCGGCATGAGGGCCGTGAGTGTCGCAGTCGCGGGATCGTGAGCATCTCGAACGGTGGGACAGCATTGAGCAGTTGATATTCGATAAGGATTCAGTATAGCATCAGCGGCGGAGCACGCGACTATGACAGAACGCAATACACTCCCAAACATCATCTTCTTCTTCACCGACCAGCAGCGCTGGGACACCGTCGGCGCGTACGGCCAGCCCCTGGACGTAACCCCCAACCTCGACACGCTCGCGGCGGAAGGCGTCAGGTTCAAGCACGCCTTCACCTGTCAGCCCGTCTGCGGGCCGGCACGGTCCTGCCTCCAGACCGGCAAGTACGCCACCGAGACCGCCTGCTATCGCAATGACATCTCGCTGCCCCAGGACCAGAAGACCATCGCCCATTGGCTCTCCGAGGCGGGCTACGAAGTCGGATATATCGGCAAGTGGCACCTGGCGTCCAACAAGTGGATGGGCCCGGAGGAGGACTATCAGAGCCGGGCGGTCCCCCTCGAGCGCCGCGGCGGCTATAAGGACTTCTGGCTGGCCGCTGACCTGCCGGAGTTCACCTCCCACGGCTACGACGGCCACCTGTTCAACGCGGAGATGGAGACGGTCGAGTTCAAGGGATACCGCGTCGACCGGCAGACGGATTTCGCGCTGGATTACCTGCGGGCCCGCCGCCGCGGGCGGCCTTTCTTCCTGCTGCTTTCCTACCTGGAGCCCCACCACCAGAACGACCATAACCGCTACGAGGGGCCCCACGGATCAAAGGAGCGCTTTCGGGATTTCCACGTGCCCGGCGACCTGGCCGGCACCGAAGGCGACTGGCGTCAGAACTATCCCGACTACCTGGGCTGTGTCAACAGCCTGGATTACAACCTGGGACGCATCCGGCGCGAACTCGACGCCCTGGGCATCGCCGGCGAGACGCTTATCATCTTCACCAGCGACCACGGCTGCCATTTCCGCACCCGCAACGGGGAGTATAAGCGCGCCTGCCATGAGGCGTGCGTCCGCGTGCCGATGATCGCGTGCGGGCCGGGCTTCCGGGGCGGCCAGGTATTCGACGAGCTGGTGAGTCTGATTGATCTCCCCCCTACCCTTCTGCAGGTCGCCGGGCTCGAGCCGCCGCCTTACATGCGGGGCCGCCCGCTGCAGGACCTCGCGAGAGCAGCGGCCGTGGACTGGAGGGACGACGTGTTCATCCAGATCAGCGAGAGTCACGTCGGGCGGGCGCTGCGCACGCGGCGCTGGAAATACTCCGTCCGGGCGCCGGACAAGAACGGCTGGGCTGACATGGACAGCCGGCGCTACGTGGAGGACTTCCTTTACGATCTGGAGGCGGACCCGCACGAACGCAATAACCTGGTGCGAGATCGAGCGCATAAGTCCGTCCGCGCGGAGCTGAGGGGGAGGCTCAGGCAACGTATTGCCGACGTGGAGGGGATCGAGGCCCGAATAGCCCCCGCCAAACGAGGCCGACGTTAGCAACTCAATTGGAAGGATAAACCATGTTTCACACGATAGATGAGCCCTGGGAACTGCGGATTCTCGACGCCGCCCCGCCGGCCTTCAACCTGGGCAGCCTGTCCGCCGGCGACGTGGACGGCGACGGCAACGTGGAGATGATCACCGGGGGCGCCGGGGGCCTGTGGTGGTACAGGCCCGCCACCGCGGAGAAGGGATTGATTGACCACGGCGAGTTCCACGTCGGCAATGTGCTGGAGGACGTGGACGGCGACGGGCTGCCTGAATTGGTGATGGAAGTCACCGGCGAGACAAAGCAGATTCGATGGTACAAGCCGCAGGGCGAGCTGAGCAGACCGTGGGAGAAGCACGTCATTGAACCCAACCACACGGGCAGCGCGCACGACGTGCTCTTCGCCGACGTGGACGGGGACGGCGCGCGGGAACTGATCGCCATCGCCGCTTACACGGACACGCCGGGCATCTTCATCTACAAGCCCGCGGGCGACGTGACCCGGCCGTGGCGCCGGCACGTGGTGGACGAGGGGCACTTCGCCGACGGCACCTGCGCGGCCGACCTGGACGGCGACGGGCGGCTTGAGATCGTCTCGGGCCCCGCCTGGTATCACGCCCCCGCCGGGGGCGCGCTGAGCGGGCCGTGGGAGCGGCGCGTTTTCGCCCCGAACTTCCGGGAGATGTGCCGCACCACCGCGCTGGACATCACCGGCAACGGACGCCCCGACATCGTCATCAGCGAGGCGGAATACTTCCGCGGCCTGCTGTGCTGGTTCGAGAACCGGCTCGGCGAGGCGGGCGGGCCCTGGGTCGAGCATCGCCTGATGGACGACCTTACGTACGCTCACTCGCTGGCCTCCTGGCGGGGCGAGCGCGGGGCGCATTTCTTCGTCGCCGAGATGGCGTCCGGCGGCTGGGACGCGCCCTACAATTACGACGCGCGCCTGCTGGAGTTTGTCACCCGTGACAACGGCGCCAATTGGGAACGCAAGCTCATTTACAGGGGCGCCGGGACCCACGAAGCCGTCCCCTTCGACCTCGACGGAGACGGCCGATTGGAGATCGCCGGCAAAGAATGGAAATATCCCAAAGTGCAGCTCTTCCGGCGGCGCGAAAAACCCTCAAAATTGAGCCAATTCCAACACCGGCTCATTGACCGGGACAAACCTTACACCGCCACTGACATATTCGCCATGAACGTCAGCGCCAGCGTCGCAAATGACACCCGCAGCGGCGCAAATGACATCGTCTGTGGCGCGTGGTGGTACGAAAACGGGGGCTGGCAGCGGCGCCGAATCCCGGGCATCTACCAGGCGCACTGCGCCTACGATATTGACGGGGACGGCCGCGACGAAATCATCGCCACCAGGCCAGGCCCGGCGAGTGAGAACTGGTACGAGCGCCTGACCAGCGAGCTGTGCTGGCTGAAAGCGATTGACCCGGCCAACGGCGAGTGGCAAGAGCATACCATCGGCGTCGGCTCCGGCGACTGGCCGCACGGTTCGGTGGTGGCGCCCCTCGGGGCAGGCGGCCGACCGGCCCTCGTCATCGGCTACCACAACGCCGCGCAGGGCTACCCGCCCGAGATGTTCGAGATACCCGACGATCCGGCGGCCGGCCCGTGGCCTAAGCGCGTGCTCGCCGAGATTCCCTACGGCGAACAGATCGTGCCATGCGACCTGGACGGCTCGGGGCGCGTGGACCTCATGGCCGGCCCGTACTGGCTGGAGAACCTGGGAGACGGCGATTTCACCGCCCATCAGATCGCCGAAGACTTCGCCGCCGCCCGCGTCCGAGTCGCCGACATCAACGGCGACGGGCGCGCCGACGTGGTCCTGGGAGAGGAAGCGCTGGACTACGAGAATGGCCGGCTGGTCTTCTCGCGCCTCGCGTGGTTCGAGCAGCCCGCCGATCCCACCAGCTGCCCGTGGCCTGCGCACGTCATTGACAAGCTCCGCTGTCCCCATTCCCTTTCGGTCGCCGACCTGGACGGGGACGGCCAGTTGGAAGTCGTGGCGGCGGAGCATGATCCGTCAAATCCCTACCGCGCGCGCTGCCGCCTGTTCGTTTACAAGAAGGCCGATCCCGCGGGCAGGACGTGGTATCGCCACCTGATAGACGCTCGATTCGAGCACCACGACGGAGCGCAGCTTATCGAGCTCGCCCCCGGCCGGCTCGGCATCATCAGCCACGGCTGGACGGACAGCCGCTACGTCCACCTCTGGGAGCCGCGCTGAGCCCGCGAGGCGTAAGAAACTCACCACGCAGAACGCTTGCCTCCGTTTGCGTTCATGCGTCTCTTACAGCCTGATCTGCATGGCCCGCGCCACGTCTTTGCAGTGTCCCTGGCGGGCCATGGCCAAAGCCGTGCGCCCCGGTGAGTCTTTCGCGTCGCGACCCGCTCCGCTGCGCAGGAGGAACCGCAGCGTATGGGCATCACGAGTCATCGCCGCGGGACGAAGCGGCGACGGGCGGCGCGAGAGGAGAGGCAGCGTCCCTCGGGCGGTGACCGACCCCTCAGAGGGGCTCAGAAACTGTAGCGCAAGCCGAGGTAGACGTTCCTGTTGTGTTCCATTTGCGCGAACTGGGTATAGTTTTTCTGGCCGAACAGGATGTTCGCCCCACCGTCAATGCGCAGGCGGTCTGTGATCTTGTAGCTCACGTAAGGACGC
>JAGHAF010000119.1 GCA_021161675.1 Planctomycetota bacterium
GCGACCCCGGGGTCGCCAAGTTGAATCTCACGCTCTCCCTTCAGCAGCAGCGCCCGGGCAAGGGCGCTGCGCACCTTCTCCTTCAAGGCGTCGGGCACGTCTTGGGCGCCTCCCAGCGCCTCGACGGCCCGCGCGTAGTTCCCCTGTTCAAGCCGAATATGTCCGATCGCCAGCCGGGCCGCCGCGACCTGGCGACGCTCAGCGGGGAAACGCTCGATCGTGCGCTGGTATTCTTTCAACGCTGCCGCGTAGTCGCTCTCTCCGTAGAAGAGGTCCCCGATCAGGTTCTGCGCCAGCGCGGGCAGGAGGGAAAGGGAGGAATGCTCCTCGACCAGTCGGCGCAGCCCGGCCAGCTTATCGCCCAACTTCGCCCCGGGGCGGACAATCGTCGCGATAACGCCGCGCGCCGCCTCCAGCCCATAGGACGACTGGCCCGGATAGTCTTCCAGCAGGCGCAGGTAGGTCTCACGCAGCGCGGAGGGCTCGTTCAGGACGCGATAGACGTCCGCCAGGCCCAGCAGCGCCCGCGCGCAGGCCCCGGCCTGCTGCGGGTACTCGAGCGGAACCGCCTCGAAGGCGGCGAGCGCCTCCGCGTATCCGCCGCTCTCGAGCAGAGATCGGCCGGTTTCGAAGCGGGCCCCGGCTGCCACGTTGAGGCCGGCTCCCGCCGCGAGCGCGCGAAACTGTTCCTCCAGGCCGCGTGCGCTCTCCAGGTGCTTTTGCCAGCCCGCTTCGTCTTGCCTGGAGAGCGCTTTCCTCTCCAGCGCCAGCAGTTCCAGGCGGGCCAGGCCCGTCTGTAGGTCTGAAGAGGGATAGCCATCCACGGCGCTCTGGAATGCCGCCCGGGCGCGCGCGGAGCATCCCAGCTGAAGATAGGCGCGGCCGAGCTGGAGCCAGACGACGGCCGCCGGCGCCTGGCCCGCGCGCCTCGCCGCCCACAACGCGTTACGCCAGGCAAGGACGCGATGGTGCGCGCCTTCTTGCCGCCGCTCCACGCTCCGGGCGAACTTCAGGAAAGCGGACGGCCCACCAAGCGGCGGCATCTCGCCGCCGGCGGGGAGCCGAAAAACGTCCGCGTTCTCCGCCCCCGTCCTCATGGTGAAGAGGAACCCGTCCGCCAACGGGCGGGGAAATGTCTCCGAAGTGGCATAGGAGGTGAGCTGGCGCGGCGCAGGCGCGCCGTCGCCGGAAAAGACACCTTCCGAGAAGTCAACCGCGAATATGGACGACGCATCCTTGCGGTCGAGGCGGCCGCTGTCGTCCGTGTCGAACTCCCGCCGGGCGAACAGAATGCGCTTCCCGTCGGCGTCCCAGCAGGGGCAGAGATCAATCTCGGGCCCAGCGGTCAGCTCCGCCACTTTCCCATCGGCGAGCCGGAGCGCACAGATGTTCGAACCGCCGCGCTTATCTTCCCGCACAAAGGCGAGAAACCGTCCGTCGGGCGAGCAGGACGGCATCTGCCCGCCGGAGGTGGTAAGGGGGCGGACCTCCCCGCCGAGCTGCATCTCGTAGAGTTCGTAGCGCTCGCCCAGCGCCTTCGCCGAGGCGTAGAATATCCGCCGGCCGTCGGGATGCCAGCAGGGCTGGTCGTCCGAGGTGACCTGGTCGGTCAGGCGACGCAGCCTGGCTTTCAGCGGCCACCGGGCCGTTGTCTTCAGCCAGATGTCCCCCGCCGGGTCCTGCCGGTGGGAGACGAACAGCATCCGCTTGCCGTCCAGGCTGAAGCGAGGCCAGCGGTCGCGGGCCGAATGGGGGGCGGCGTCTCGCCCCGGCGTCAAGGACGAAGGCGCGTCCCGGAAGATCAGGATATCGGCGCCGCCATCGCGGCTCACCGTAACGGCCAGCTTGCCTGCCGCCGGACAGTAATCGGCGTTGTAGGCGGGCTGCGTGGTGCGGGTGTAGCGGACGGGGCGCTGCCAGCCCGGGGCCGCCGCCATTGCGCCCGGGGCAGCGGCCGGTAGGGCCACGACCAGGAGAATGCGGAGCGCGTGGAGCCGGCGGCCACAGCGTTTCATCCTGCGCACCTTATCACCTATCACAAACTCAGACTTAGCACCCTCTATGGTAGGACGCGACGGCCCGTGTTGCAACGACCACAGGTCCCCGCCGTTGCCCCTGCCTTCAGGTGGCCTTATAGTATGATCGGCCGGTGTAACACGGCCCGCAGTCCTGCGCCCTGGGATGACCGCGCGCGAACGAACACATCAGGAAGCGGCTTCCGTTCCGTCCAAAGTCGCTTGCATGGAAACCCCGATGACCGAAGTTGACCTTTTTGACTACGAACTGCCCGATGAGCTTATCGCGGCGCTGCCCGCGGAGCGCAGGGACCAGTCACGCCTGCTCGCGCTGGAGCGCGCCGGCGGCGTGGCCGCGCACCGGCGCTTCTATGAACTGCCAGAGCTGCTCCGAGACGACGACCTGCTCGTGATGAACGACGCCCGGGTCATCCCCGCCCGGCTCCAGGCAAGACGCAAGAGCGGCGGACGGATCGAGTTGCTCCTGGTCCGCCCCCTTCAGGACGGGGACCAGGATTGCGACCACTGGCTGGCCATGACCAGGGGGGCGCAGCGACTCCAGCCCGGCGAAGCGCTGTCCATCGAGAATACTGAACTCGAGGTCGTCGTGGAGGCGAAAAGGCAGGACGGATACGTCACGCTCTCCTTCGGCGGCCTGGGGGCCCGGCAGGTCATGGAGCACGGCGCCATGCCCCTGCCGCCATACATCGAGAAGGCGCGCGATGCGCGCGGGATGCCCCGCCGCATTCCACAGGTTGATCGCGAGAGGTATCAGACAGTCTTCGCGGATCGTCCCGGCGCGGTGGCGGCGCCCACGGCGGGGCTCCACTTCACGAAAGAGATGTTGGAAGTGATCCACAGGCGCGGTGTGGAAGTCCGGATGCTCACACTGATGGTGGGCCCCGGCACCTTCCGCCCGGTCAGAGACGAGCGGATCGAGGACCATAACCTGGAGGCCGAGATGTTCCATCTGCCCGGCGAGACCGCCGGCGCCGTAGATCGCGCGCTGGCGGACGGTCGCCGGATCGTGGCCACCGGCACCACGACCTGCCGCGTATTGGAATACGTCGCCCGCGAGCGGGCCTGGCGCGAGCAGACCGGGTGGACAGACCTCTACATCTACCCCCCGTTCGAATTCCGCGTCGTGGGCGCCCTGATAACCAACTTCCATCTTCCCCGCAGCACGCTGCTGATGCTGGTCTCGGCCTTCGCCGGCAGGGAGAACATCCTGCGGGCCTACCGCCTGGCAGTGGAGCGGCGCTATCGCTTCTACAGCTACGGCGACGCGATGTTCATTCACTAGATTTCAAGGAGGGGCGAGTAAAATCATAGATTTTGAGGTCACATCCACCGACGGCGTCACTCTCGCCCGCAGAGGGCGGCTGCGGCTCCGCTCGGGCACGGTCGAGACGCCCGCATTCATGCCCGTGGGCAGCCGAGGCGCCGTCCGCGGGCTTACGCCCGACCAGGTGCGCGAGTGCGGCGCGCAGATGGTGCTGGCCAACGCCTACCACCTGGCGCTGCGCCCCGGGGCCGACACGGTCGCCCGGCTCGGCGGCCTGCACAAGTTCATGGGTTGGGACGGCCCCATCCTCACTGACAGCGGCGGCTACCAGGTGTTCTCGCTCAGCGAGCATCGCCGCATAAGCGAGGAGGGGGTTGCGTTCCGAAGCCCGGTGGACGGGGCGGAGATATTCCTAGGCCCCGAGGAGTGCATGCGCATCCAGAATCAGCTCGGCGCCGACGTGGCGATGGCGCTCGACCAGTGCCCTCCATTCCCCTGCGAGCGGGAGGAGGCGGAGGAGGCCGTCGAACGCACGCTGCGCTGGTCGGCGGCGTGCCGGCGCTTTCACGCCCGGCCCGATCAGGCGCTGTTTGGGATCGTCCAGGGCAGCATATTCGAGGAACTTCGTTCGCGCAGCGCGGAGGCGACCGTTGAGATAGGCTTCGACGGGTATGCCGTCGGGGGCGTCAGCGTAGGGGAGGGCGAGGGCCACCGGCGGCGGGTCGTGGAGTTTACGGCGCCGCTTCTGCCCCCCGACAGGCCGCGCTACCTGATGGGGGTGGGATTCCCGCCGGACCTGGTGGAAGCCATCGGGGCCGGGATTGACCTGTTCGACTGCGTCGCGCCAACCAGGATGGGAAGGAACGCCACGGCGTTTACGCCCGACGGACGAGTGCGCCTGCGCAACAGCGCCCACCGGGGCGACCCCCGGCCGGTTCAGGAGGCTTGCGGCTGTCTGTGCTGTCGGTTATACTCTCGCTCTTACTTGAACCATCTGTTCCGGACGGGTGAGATGCTCGGCCCTGTTCTGCTGAGCATACACAACCTCACCTTCTACGGGGACTTGCTCTCGGCCGCCCGCGCGGCCATAGCGGCGGGCGGGTTCGCCGCGTTCCAAAACGAGTTCACAGAACGTTACCTTAGAGGAGATTCGCAAGCATGACAGCCCTTCTGGCACATGCGATGGTCTTTGCCGAAGCAGCCACGAGCGCCGGCGCCGGAGCGGGCGCCCCCGTGGAAACACCAAGCCTGATGGCGGGACTGGCGCCCTTCATCCCGATCCTCGTCATCTTCATGCTGTTCATCTGGTTCACCTCGCGCTCCCAGAAAAAGCGGCAGCAGGCGCGCCAACAGATGCTCGACGGCCTCCAGCCCAAAGATGACGTGGTGACAATCGGAGGGATAAAGGGGCGCATCGTAACGATAAAGGATGACGAAGTCGTGCTGCGTATTGACAAAGAAAAAGACGTTAAGATCACAATATCCAAGAGCGGAATCGGCAACAAGGTTGGCGAGCAGGAGCTGTAGAGCCAGTTCAGGAAGTCCATCTTCCGGGGGCGCACAGGCATGAAGGTTTTCGGGATAGGTGACCTCCACCTGTCAAGCTCCGGCAAGAAACCTATGGGCGTCTTCGGGCCGGACTGGGACAACCACCAGACGAAGCTCCAGCGCAACTGGCGGCGCGCAGTCGCGGAGGATGACCTCGTGCTCATCTGTGGCGACCTGAGCTGGGCAATGAAGCTGGAGGAGGCTCGGGCCGACCTGGACTTGATAGATTCCCTGCCGGGCGTGAAGTACTTCATCCGGGGCAACCACGACTACTGGTATTCAAGCCCGGGGAAGGTGCGGGCCGCGCTGGGGGGAACAATGCGCCTCATCCGATTCGACGCGGCTGTCCACAATGGGGTGGGCATCTGCGGGGTGCGTGGCTGGCGGCCTCCCTGGCACCCGCAATACCGCGAGGAAGAGGACGCCGGCCACTGGAAACGAAGCATGTTGCGCCTCCGCATGTCCCTGGACGCGCTGGCCGAGCTGGATTGGGACGTGGCGGTCGCAATGTTCCACCACCCACCGCGGAGCGAATCGGAGGGCAGCGCGCTGTCGCGCATGATTCAGGCCGCGGGCGTGCGGCATTGCATCTACGGACACTTGCACGGAGATGAAGCCGCGCGCGCCTTTGAGGGCGTCCGCGGCGGGGTGAACTACCGATGCGTCAGCGCCGATCGGATCGGGTTTGCGCCCAGGCTCCTGTTCGAGAGCTAACCCGGAAGCTTTTCCGAGCGACATACCATATAATGAGCCTGTAGGGCTGCGCTCGGAGAGGAACGCTAACTGACACTACAAGGCGTTTTGCAGGCAAAAAAAGATGAGAAAAGCACTAAAGCACCGCCGTTATCTTCGGCACTTCAGCAGTCATAACGTGCCCCAGCTCTTCACCGACGCGCTGATCATAGGAAGCGGCGTCGGGGGCCTCACCACCGCTTTGGAACTGCCGGACGACGTATCCGTTCTGCTTGTCTCCAAGGGCGAACTCTCCGGGGGCAGCACCGCCGAGGCGCAGGGCGGCATCGCCGCCGCCATCGGGGCCGGCGACGCGCCGGAGCAGCACTACCAGGACACGCTGGCGGTCGGCGGCGGCCTGTGCAGCGAGGAGGCCACCCGCGTGGTGACCAGCGAGGCGTCGGCGCGGATCAAAGACCTCATAGAGATGGGCCTGAGGTTCGACCGCGCCGGCCAGGACTATTCCCTGACCCGAGAGGGCGGCCACAGGCGCCCACGAATACTCCACGCCAATGGAGATGCAACCGGCAAGGCCCTCAGTCTGGCCCTGGCGGGGCGAGCCCGCGAGAAAGAGAACATACACGTCCTGGAGAACACCTTCGCCCTGGACCTGCTAACTTTGGACGGCGTCTGCCACGGCGCGCTGCTCTGGCGTCCGTCGCACGGTTTCATAATGGTTCGGGCCAAGCAGAGCGTTCTGGCCACGGGGGGATGTGGGCGCGTCTACCGTGAGACTACGAACCCCGCCTCCGTGACCGGTGACGGTGTGGCGATGGCCTTCCGGGCCGGCGCATCCCTTCAGGACATGGAGTTCATTCAGTTCCACCCGACCACTCTGTACGTAGCGGGCGCCTCCAGGGCGCTGATAAGCGAATCGCTGCGCGGGGAAGGCGGCGTGCTGCGCAATCGGTCGGGGGAGCGTTTCATGGCCCGCTACCACCCCGACGCCGAACTGGCGCCGCGCGACGTGGTCAGCCGCAGCATCGTCGAGGAGATGAGACAGACCGAACACACACACGTCTACCTCGACGCCACTGCGATGTCCTCGGAGTACCTGGAAAACCGCTTCCCCACCATCACGGCTCTGTGCCGCCGGTTTGGACTGGACCCCGCGCAGGACATGATCCCCGTCCGCCCGGCGGCCCATTACATGATAGGCGGCGTCAGGACCGACCTGCTCGCCCGGACCGACGTGAAGAATCTATTCGCGGTGGGCGAGGTGGCCTGCACCGGCCTGCACGGCGCAAACCGCCTGGGCAGCAACTCGCTGGTGGAAGGGCTCGTGTTCGGGCGCCGCTGCGCCGAAGAGGCCGCGCGCAAGCTCCGAGAGATGCCGGAGCGCCTCTCCCTGCACGCCCTGCAGGCCCTGCCCCAGGAACCATCCTACGGCCGCCTGAACCTGACCGACGTGGCAAACTCGCTCAAGAGCGTTATGTGGCGCAACGCGGGCATCGTGCGCACCGGCAAGGAGCTCGACGAAGCGCTGGAGATGATCGCCTTCTGGCGCCGCTACGTGATGGACAAGGAGTTCGACAAACCCCAGGGCTGGGAGCTTCAGAACATGCTCGTGGTGGCGAGCCTGATAACCATGAGCGCCCGCCAGCGCGAAGAATCACGCGGCGCACACTATCGCAGCGACTTCACCGAACCGGTCCCCGGCTGGCAGCGACACATCCTCATCTCCAGCAGCGGCGAAGACTGGCTGTGAGCGGCGACAAGCATTGAGAAAACCGGAGTGGTATAATGCTTCTCGGATAAAGGTGGGAACGGGCCGCTGAAAAACAGTGGGAACATTTAGGGGCGCAACGGAACTTATCAAGTAGCTGAATCCTGCGCGGGCAATGGCAAGGGGTGAGCTTATGGTAAGGACGAGGCGGCGTCGAATCGCATCGCTCTGCTGCGCGCTCGTGCTGCTGACAGTCTGCGCCTATGCAAACGAGCAACAGATCAACCCGTGCCTCCGCGCGGACGTGAGCGGCGCCGCCGAGGGGGATTACCTTCGGCTCACCTACCAGATCCGCCTGAGCAACCCCACCGACGAAGTCGTCCAGACGCCACTGCTGCGCCGCCTGGGCATCCTTGAAGACGTCGAGCGCTCTGAAGACTCGCTGGTCGTGTACCGCAGCGAAGACAGAGGCGATCTCGCCGCCTCAGTGCCCGCCAGGTGGCGCGGAGACGTTACGGTGCGCGCCAGGCAGCGCATCAGCGAAGTTGATCGCAGCGCCCGCGGATGCGCCATTCCCCTTCCACCGGCCCTGAGCCGCAGCATCGAACTTGACCTGACGGGCGAGAATCTCGCGCTCGAGGCGCTTCCATCGGTGTCCGTTGAAAAGCTCCGGGCCTCCCGCCGGCATTCACGCTTCCGTATCCTGCCGGGCCCCGACAGCTCGATCCGGTGCGTCTGGCGGGAAGAGCCTCCCATGGCGGGAACCTGGACGCTTCAGGAGGAGCATTCGGTCACCATAGGGGCGCTCGATTTCGAAGATCGCGTCCGGCTGAGCTTCGCTCTTCCCGACGCCGGCACGCAGACCATGTCCGCCGGAATGCCTGACGGGGTTACCATCTCCGAGGTCTCGCTCGATCCTCGCGGCTCCTGGCGGATTCACCAGGGCCGGCTGGACATCCGATATCCCGGCCGCCAGTGCGGGCGCGTCGTATTCCAGTGCATCCTGCAGGGCGGCCTGGGGAAAGCCGACGGATCGGCCCGGCTGCTTCACGTTCCACTGTTCGGATCCGAACGCGCACAACGGCGGCGCGGGCGCGTGCGCATCAACGCCGCCCGGCACGAGCTGATGTTCGCGCAGTTGCGTGGCGCGACCCAGGTGGCGCCGGAGGGGGCGCGCCTGGCCTGCGACGTCCACGGCCGTGATGCGCTGGCGGTGGTGCGCGCCGTTCCGCTCGAGGCGCGTCGCCATGCATTGGTTCAGAGCCATTATCAGCTAACGCGCTTCGATGCGGACGGCATCCATAAGCTCTTCCTCTCCGACCGGAAAGCCCGGCGCGGCACGGTGACGCTGGACCTGCCGCCCGGCCACCTGGCGGGCAGCGTGAAGGGGCCGATCCGCGACTGGTCGCAGGAGGGCACGCGCCTGCGAATCGAACTGGACGAGAAAGGAACCGACGAGACACCGGTAGTGATAGAAACCGAATACCTGTCCGGCGGGAAACAAGAGGTGGAGCTGCGTCCGCCGGTGGCGGTGGACGCGACCTCCGCCGACTACGCGATGGGAATCGCGCACAAGGCCGATTTGCAGATCAGAACGCTGGGCCGCGATGAGAGCTGGCGCGTAAAACCGGAGCAACTGCCCGAGTGGCTCCGCCGGCGACGTCCGGCTATCGCCTACCGCTACAGCGACGCGGCGCCGGCCGTCCTGATCCTGGCGGAACCCACCCGGGTGGACATCCGCGGCAGCATCCAGGAACACGCGCGGATACTGCCGGAGCGCATCGAGCGCGACGCGCTCTTCCTGCTGACGGTGAGCAAGCGGCCCGTCGAGACGCTGGAGCTGGCCCTGCCCCCGGACCTCACGCTGGAAAGCGTAGAAGGGCCCGCGGTGGAAACGTGGGACTCGGGGGATGATCCGTCGAGGGTCACCGTTCGATTCCTGCGGC
This sequence comes from Planctomycetota bacterium, assembly GCA_021161675.1. Lineage (GTDB taxonomy): Bacteria > Planctomycetota > Brocadiia > SM23-32 > SM23-32 > JAGHAF01. Next base: position 9,193 of record JAGHAF010000119.1, read on the forward strand.
CGATGGAGGGCAGCCTGCACTTCCGCGTCTTGACACGAGGGCCGGCAGGTCCGAAAAGGCTGACGCTGCGCGGCATTCGCCTGACCGAAGCGGAGCTTAAGGGATGGATCGGCATCGACACGGACATTGCCGTGCAGGTGCGCCCCCTGGAGAACGGCCAGATGAACCTGGGCTCTGTGCGCACCGACCAGGCCCCCGCCTACCTGAAGGTGTTCGACAACCAGTTGCTCTACAGATGCTACAGCAGCGACTGGGAGATGGAGCTGACAAAGAAGCCCGTGCCCACCGTCTACACCGCCGAAGCGCTCAACGCGCTGCGCTTCGGGGCTACGCAGACGAGTGCCACAGTCCTGCTAAGGATCACGGTGGAACAGGGCGGGCTCAGCGAGCTGGAGCTGCGGCTGCCGCCGGGCGCCTCCGCGCCGAGTATCCAGGTCCCGAACGCGCTCACCACGAGGTGGCGTGAGAACGTGGGCCGGGTGCAGCTCAGCGGCAGGCAGACCGGCACGTTCCTCTGCCGGGTGAAATACGCCGTGCCCGGCGGTGGGGCCGCTTCGACCGTCGCGCTGGGACCAGTGCGTCTCGTGGGCGCGCGCCCGAAAGAGAGTCTGCTGCTCCTCATGCAGGCAGACCCCGAGGTCAGCGTCAAGGTTCCGACGACGCCCCGCGCGCTGCGGGCGGTGGACGCCGCCCGGGACTACCCGGAATGGTCCTGGCAGCCGAGCGACCCCGTCCTGGCCGCCTATGCCTACCGGGAGCTCGATTGGACACTGGACGCGCAGGTGAGAGCCCACCGGATCAACCAGCAAATGGCACGGGCCCTGATTCCGATGGCCGAACTGGACACGCTGCTTCGAGACAACGAGGAGACGCTCAACCGCCTGCGGCTTTTCATCGCCAATTCCAACCAGCAGTTCCTCACCGTGGACCTGGCCGGCGTGGACCCGGAGGCGCGCCTGATCGGCGCATACGTCTACGGGGAACCGGTGAAGCCGTTCCGCCAGGGAGGCGCCAAGCTGGAGATCCCCCTGCTGAGCAGCGAGAAGGCGGCCCGCGCCGGAATGGCCGTCCTGGACATTACCTACTCCGCGCCGCAGAGGAAACCGGGCGCACTGATGAGCCCCGCCTCCCTGCGCCTGCCCACGCTCGGGCTGGGCGTGGGGCAGTTGGAATGGACGCTGCGCCTGCCCCGTGACCGCCGTATCGCCCTGGTAAAGGGCAACATGGAGAAACCTGTCTCCGCGCCGCCGCCGATGGCGGGCCTGGGCGCGCGGGCGCTCGAATGGATCGGGCAGCACGCCACGCCGCTGATCTTGCTGCTTGCGCTGGTGGTTCTGCTTCCACTCATCCCGCTGTTGTGGCGGCGCGTCATGGCACGCCTCCCACAACTCGACAAGATACTGAAGGTGATGCCTGTACCCAAGACACTTCTGTCCATTCTCGTTATCGTAGGCATAGTTCTCATCCTGGCCGGCATTTTCATGCCGTCCTTGGAACGTGCGAAATGCTCTTCTATCAGAAGTGGTGAACTCGGCAACTTGCACAACATCGGGCTGGGCATTGCCATGTATCGGGATGCTCACGACGGCGACTTTCCGCCGGATATGCAGGCGCTGTTGGAAGAGGGATACATAGAGGACGAGGGGGTCCTGAAATCCACCTGGGGCGAAGACGCGCGGCTGTTCTATAACGCAGCCGCTCCCGACGCAGACCCGGGGGAAGCCGTGGCTTTCTTCCTGCACCCCGATCAGCAAGGGGCGAACGTTCTGTTCGCCGACGGCGCTGTTCAGTGGGTTGCGGCAACGGACGGCCGCATCGAGAACCCGCGGACGAGCCAGGAGATTGCCGTCCCTGAACCAATGCCGGGTTATGTATGGGGTGTACCTCTCGAACATCTGGCGCCGGCGCCGGCATTCCAGCAGATGGAGCAGGGAGCCCCGGTGCAGGGGTTTGACGTCTCAAGCGGAGAGATAGAGGAAGCATTCCAACAGATGGCGCAGCAAGCCCCGGCCGCCGCTCCGACGTCCGCCCGGCCGATCCAAGAGCAGGCCGACAGGGCCATCCTGGAGGCGAACCGCGAGAGAATCGAGCAAGCCTGCGAGCGATACCGCCAGGAGCATGGCGGCCGGGACGCCAAGAAAGCCGCCGAAATAACCCCGTACATAGGGGACAAGCGCCTGCGCGACGCGCTGCGCAGGCAAAAGGCGCCCGCTTTGACAAAGGCCCGAATACAGGCCCGCATCACAACAGGAAGTGAGGATGAGGGCGCGCGCCTGAAGGCCCGGGAGGAGCTGGCCCGCGCGCGATACAACCTGGGGCTCTCCTACATGCGTCAGGGACAGTATGAAGAGGCCGAGGAGCAATTCAGACGCGCCACCGAACACGACGAAGATTACTCCGCAGCGCGCCTGCAGCTCCAGATGGCGGAAGCCCTGCAGAAGGCCATTCCCTTCGATGCTCTGTCCGTCAGCAAGGGCGCAGCAGGCAAACTGGCGCCTAAGCGAAAGGCAATGCCGCGGGGAGCGGGAACCGGTCTGCCCGTCTCGAAGGAGTTGGCAGAGCAAGACGCATACATCGCCCAACTGGAATCTAAACTATCCGAAGGGCGACCGACGAAAACGGCAAAGAAGCAATTGGCCCGCCCCCAGGCCGCTCCCCGGCAGGCCGAGCAGAGGGCTGAACTCCAGCTCCCAGCCAGCCGCGCCTCGCTGGTGCGCCAGGTGGGCGGGGGGCGCAGCCTGGGCGCGCTGCCGATCCGGATAGATTTCCCGATCCCGGACACCGTCTCCTATCGCTTCGAGAAGCCCTTCCTTGGGAACGTCCGGGCGAAGCTGGGCTTCCGCCTGTTTGACACGGGCGCCATTCTGCTGGTCGAACTCGTCCTGGCGGTTGCCGCGCTGGTGGGTTTCAGCGTCGTCAGGCTCCGTTCGCGACCGGCGGGCGTGAGTTTCGCAGGCGCAGTGCTGGCGTTGACGCTTATGGCGCTCGCGGCGGGGCCGCCCGTGCTGTCCGCCGCGGCGGGAGCAACCGTGCTGACAATGGGCCTGTGCCTCCTGGGCGAGACCGTCGCGCTGATCTACGGCTACGCCCTTCGGCCCGCACGATCAGAGACATGAAATCAGACACGACATAGTCGAATTAGCAATACAACTCCAGGAGAGGTGACGATGAACAGGGCAAGGACATGGCTCGCGACGTTATTGTGCGCACTGGCTGCCGTTGCCCCGGCGGCGGGCGCCGCCGAGCAAAAGGCCACTCCCTCGCCGGCCGCTCGTTACGTGATCGAGAAGGTCACCTCGCGCGCCACGCCGAAGGCCGGCGCACTGCAGGGAACGATGAAGCTACGCATACGCCATCTGGCAAAGGAAGAGACACTGGCGCGGCTGGTCTCGGGCAACGTGGCGATCACGTCGGCCAGTGTCAAAGACGGCGGCCTGCTGCGCCGCAAGCCTTTCCTGATGCGACTCGGAGACCAGGTGGGCATCCTGCTGAAGCGCTGTGAAACCGCCGAGGTCGAACTGGAGTTCGCGACGCCCATCCACACGGTCGACGCCGTCCAGAGCGCCCGCATTCCCACCGCGAACGCCCTCAGCGCCGTCTACGAAGTCAGCCTGCCTGGGGAGAACTTGAACGTGACGGTGCAGCCGGAACTGCCCGTTCAGAAAGAAACCGGCGGCGGGCAGACCGTGGTGCGCATACACGGAGCTGGAGCCGCGGACGTCGTGCTGACCTGGGAGCCGGCGCCTGAGGAGCGTGCGCTGGAAACGATCGCGTTCGCCGAGCAGCGGGCCACGCTGAGCCTGTCCAGGGGCGTGGCGCGGGTCGAAACCGAGATCAACTACAGCCTGCTGCAGGGCAAGATGTCCACGGCCGTAATCCGGCTGCCCGAGGGCTATTCCCTGCTCAGCGTGAAGTGCGCCAACATGCGAACGTGGCGGATGTCCGACGATCCGGAGCGGAAGGGGGAATTGGAGCTGGCGCTGGCCGATCAGGGGGCCTCGCAGACGCGCGTAGCCCTGGTGCTGGAGAAGACTCTGGGCCCCGTGCCGCTGACTTTCGAGGCGCCCGACCTCGTCGCGCTCGGCGTGGCGCGGCAAAAGGGAACATTCCTCGTGGCGCTGGAGAAGGGGCTGCAAGCCGAAATCGTCGAGCGCAGCAACATCGGACAGGTGGACCTGGCGACACTGACCTCGATCAGCGTGCCCGATCAACAGAAACCTGTGCTGGCCCTGGCCTATCTGAGCAGGCCCTACGGGGTGAAGCTGCGCATCTCCACGGTAAAGCCGAAGGTCTACGGCGAGGTCTCCTGCCTGACGGTGGCGTCGGTGGAGCGCCTGCGCCAGAACTGGGACGTGCGATATGAGATCCGCAACGCCGGCCTGTTCCAACTGAAGCTGAAACTGGCGCCCGGGATGAAGCTGGTCAGCCTGCGAGGCGACAACATCAACAATCAGAACCTGGACGCGGAGAGCAATATACTCACCATCGACCTGCGCTCGAAAGCGGAGGGCGGCTACGGGCTGAACGTGCAGACTTACAGCGAAATAGAAGATCCACAGCACGTCCCACTCCCCGCGCTGGAGTTGCTGGGAGTCGAGCGGCAATGGGGCGCCGTGGCCATCTCGGCCAACTCGGGGGTCGCGGTGGAGACGCAGGCGATGAGCGGCATCAGCCAGATTGACGTAGGGGAGCTGAAGTCTATCAAGCCGCTTCAGAGAATGATCCAGGAGCAGCGGGCCGGCGAACCCGTGCTCGGATTCCGCTACCTGAGTTTCCCCTACGAGCTGGCGCTGAACGTCAGCCACATCCGTCCCGAACTGAAGGCCCAATGCCAGCACTACATCGAGATAACGCGCAAGAACCTGCGCTACCACTCGGTCTTCGACTACCGGATCAAGAAGGCCGGCGTGTTCCAGATCCAACTGCACGTGCCCTCCGTGCTGCGGGGCAACATGGTGATCTCCGGCCCGAAAGTCGAGGACTACAGCTACGACGCCGCCAGTGAGACCCTCACGGTGCAGCTAACCGAGAAGACCGTGAACGAACTGACGATAGAGTTCGAGAGCGAGACGCTGCTCAGCAAGGAGCTGCCCCCTCCGGGCGAGTCCGACAAGCTGCCCATACCGATCATTCACACCGTCGGCACGGAGCAGGAACGAGGTTACGTGGCCGTCGGCACCGACGAGTCTATCCGTCTGAAGCGCACGGGCACGGCCGGCGGGCTGCACGACGTGGACGTGCAGGAAACGCCCCCTTCACTGCTGCGGCGCGCCGGGAACGCGAAATTGGCCTTCCGCGTCATCCGCTCGCCGTGGGAGCTGGAGCTGGAAGTGACCAGCATCCCCCCCAAGATACAGGCGCAGACTTTCAACTACATCCGTTTCGGCGAAGACTACCTGGTCGGCGCCGCAACCATCGACTTCGACATCCAGTATGCGGGCGTCAAAGAGTTCCTCGTGCGGCTGCCCGCCGGGATCACGAAGCCAAATATCAAAGGCAAGAACATCAAGATACAGGAGAAGGTCGAGGAGAAGCCCGCCCCGGGCGAGGCGGAGCCACAGGGACAGCTATGGCGGGTCGAGCTCCAGAGCGAGGTGAAAGGCTCCTACCAGCTCATCTTCGAGTACACGAAAGAGCTGAAAGCGGACGAGACGCGCCGGCAGTTTATCGGCCCCAAAGTGGTCGGTGAGATGGCGGAGGTTGAACGCGAAATCGGCTACCTCGCGGTGACCGGCGATCCGTCGCTCGAACTCACCCCCGTGGCCGACGAGATCGTCAACCTCACCCCCGTGGACGAGCAGGAAATCCCGGTGAAGTTCCGCAAGCTCCCCGCCTCCGTGGCGGAGCAGATCGGGCGAGAAACGGTTCCCATCCTCTTTGCGTTCCGATACCTGGGGCATCCCTACCAACTGGTGATCTCTGCCGTGAAACACGAAGAGGCCGACGTCGTGACCGCCGTCGTGGAAACCTGCAAGCTGGACACTACTCTCACCAAAGAGGGCAGCCGCATCACCACGCTCGTGGCCGATGTGCGCAGCCGGTACCAATCCTTCCTGGAGATCGAACTGCCGCAAGACGCCCGCCTGTGGAGCGCACTGGTCAACGGCAAGGGCGTGCGCCCACTGATCGACGAGGCAAACAAGGCAAAGAATGTCACCAAGATACCGATTGCGCGCGCGCAGGGCGTGAAGGGGCCCGTGCGGGTGGAGCTGCAGTGGGAGGAGCTAAACGGAGACGCGCTGGGCTGGATGCAGAACGTCAAGCTCAAGGTCCCGTCGCTGCGCGGCGTTCGCATCCTGCGGCTGGGCTGGGTTCTGCAATTGCCACGGGGATATCACGTCATCAGTTCCAGCGGGACGCTCGAGCAACTGCCGGGAGCCGGCTACTTCGAGGACTCCCTGCGCCAGCTGAAACCCACCGGGGAGCTCTCACGCGCCGGTTCCGTGGCCGGGCAGACCATCGAGAAGCACGCCAATCAGCAAGTGTTGTCCAACGCGATGGTTATGCAGGCCAGGACAACGGGCAAACGCGGCGGCCAGCCCGGCTCGGCGTTCGCCGCCCGCAAGCCGGTCCTGCCGGAGCATTTCTACTTCCAGTCCCTCATCCTGAACCCCAGGGAACCGGCTATGGCCCGGATGACGTGCGTCAGGGGTTCCGCCCGCACACTGCTGCTGGCGGGGGTCGTGTTGGTGATCCTTGGGCTCTGTGCCGGCCTATGGCGCCTCAGCGGGCCAGCGATCACGACGCGGGCGCCGGCCCTCATCATTCTGCTGGGGGTCTTCGGCGGGCTGCGCGTCATAGCAGAGCAGGACTACGCGGAACTGCTGACAGCGGCCTTACTCACCGTGGCCGTTGCGACGGCGGCGCTCATCCTCTCCGCCGGCGTGGGGTGGCTCAGCCGGCGCCGCGCCCCAGAAAAAGCGTAGGCGCGCAGGTTGGACTGATCCGGGCCGATTCAATTGCCACGGCCCCATGGGCCTGATACCATCGCACTTTGCTCAAACCTGCCCGTGGAGGTCGGGATGGAACTGGAATTCAAGCCGGACTGGCCCGATTGTCGCCGGAGGATAGACGCATGGTGGGAGGGTGAGCTGCTCGATCGCGTTCCCATTATGATACAGGCGCCGCTCGAGCAGGACGAGAGCCCCACCCCGCCCGGGGACATGGAAGCGTATTGGACCGATCCGGCGCAGGTCATACCGCGCGAGGAGCGGCGGCTGGCGGCCACCTACTGGGCCGGTGAAGCCGCCCCGGTCATGTACCCCATATCGACGGGGCTGGTTACGATCCAGGCGGCCTATTTCGGCGCCCCCGTGCACTTCCTGGATACGCGCACCGCCTGGGTGGAGCCGATTATCGAGAAGTGGGAAGAGGCCCCCCCGCTGGAGTTCGATCCCGACAACGCCTGGTGGCGTAAGTCCGTCGCCCTGCTTCGCGCCGGCGCTGAACGCGCTCCCGGGCGCTACCTGCTCGGCCTGCCCGACCTGAACGGCCCCGGCGAGATACTCGCCCGCCTGCGAGGAACCGAACGGCTGGGCCTCGACGTGCTGGACAACCCCGAACGCATCAAAGATGCCGTCCACAAGATCACCATCGCCTGGCTGCGTCACTACGAAGCCTGCGTGGGGCTGATGCACCAGCGAATCCCGGGCAGCATCACCTGGATGGGCATCTGGTCGCTCACGCCGGCGGTGGACCTGCAGTGCGACTTCTCCTGCATGATCTCGCCGGAGGCATTCGACGAGCTGTTCCTGCCGGACATCCGCTGGCAGACGGAGCTGGTCGGTCGAACGATCTATCACCTGGACGGGCCCGGCGCCGTGCGGCACCTGGACTCGCTGTTGGCGCTGCCAGAATTGACGGGGGTTCAGTGGATACCGGGGGCCGGCGCGCCGCCGATGCTGGAGTGGACCGACGTGTGCCGGCACGTGCTCGAGGCGGGGAAACTGCTCTACATCACCTGCGAGGCGGACGAAGTGGAGCCACTGCTCAGAGAACTCCCGCACCCGGGCCTGCTGCTGGAAACCAGATGCGCCGGTCGCCCGCAGGCCGACCGGCTCTTGGACAACGTGGCCCGCTGGTCGGGCTGAGCCATCGGAGATACGGCAATGAGCGAGGCACAAGCACAACTGCAGAAGCAACCCGACAGGCGCCGCAGGTGGCTCTTCCGGCTTGCGGCGATCACGCTGGTGCCCGTTCTTTTCCTGCTTGTCTGTGAGATCGGCCTGCGGCTGGTCGGTTACGGGGACGAGATTCGATTCTTCCGGCCTTCGGAGGACGGCGCCTTCTACCGCACTCAGCCGGTATTCAGGCTGCCGATTTTTCAGACGGCGCAGGGGCCGACGCCAATCCCGCAACAGTTCCCGGTCAAGAAGAAGCCCGGCACGTACCGAATCTTTGTCTTTGGCGGCTCGGCCGCGGATGGTTTTCCGGCGTCCTCATTCAGCTTCTCGCGCATGTTGGAGCGGTTCCTGAGCCATCGCTATCCCACCACCAGGTTCGAAGTCATCAACACCGCAATGGACGCCGTCAATTCCTTCCTCGTCTACGAGGTCGCGCGGGAGTGCGCCGGCTACCAGCCGGACCTGTGTATTGTCTACGCCGGCAATAACGAAGTGGTGGGCCCCTTCGGGCCGGCGACGGTATTCTCCAATTTCTGCCCTTCGCTGACTATGATCCGGCTCAGTATCCGCCTCCGTTCGACCAGGTTCGGGCAACTGCTAAGAAACGCGCTGCTGAGCCTGAAGAAGCCATTGGGCGAGAAACAGGGCAACGCCAAAGGCATGATGGAGTTATTCGCCGGCGAGCGTGTCCGTCCTTCCGACCCCAGGATTGAGCGCGTTTACGAGCATTTCCGCAGGAATCTGCTCGACATCATTCGGATCGCGCGTGGGGCGGGCGCAAAGGTCATCCTCTGCACGGTGGCCACAAACGTGCGCCAGTGCGCGCCGTTCGCCTCCATGCACCGCGCCGACCTGAGCGATCGCGAACTCCAACGCTGGAAGAGCTTCTACGAGGAAGGCGTAGCGCTGGAATCAGGAGGCAAACACCCGGAGGCCATCCAGAAATACAGGCAGGCGGCGGGGATTGACGACCAATGGGCCGCGCTGCACTACCGGCTGGGGCGCTGCCTGCTGAAAGTGGAGGAGTTCGAGGACGCAGGGGAAGAATTCATGCGCGCCCGCGACCTGGATGCGCTCCAGTTCCGCGCCGACAGCCGCATCAACGGCATCATCAAGGATCTGGCCGCCGGCAATGGACAGGACGTGCGCCTCGTCGACGCTGAAGACGCTTTCAACCGGAGCGAGCTCAGTCCTCACGGCCTGCCGGGAGAGGAATTGTTCCTCGACCACGTGCACCTGAACTTCCAGGGCAACTACCTGCTGGCTAAGACAGTGTTCAAGAAAGTCGAGCAAGCGCTGCCGGAGAGCATTCGGCAAGGCGCTGGCGGCCTGGCGCCGACCATAGAGCAGATGGCCGATGAACTGGCGCGGACAGGGCTGGATAAATGGCGCATCGCCACCATCGTGGCGCGGCTTACGGAGCGGCCCCCATTCACGGGACAGATTGACCACGCGGAGCGCCTGGCCGCCGCCCGCAGCAGGGAAAAGGCCCTTGAGGGTCACATCCGCCTGGAAGCCATCGACGATGCGCTGGCGACCTGTCGCGAGGGGATGCAGCGGCGCCCTTCCGACCTGCTCCTGAAGATACGTTACCAGGAATTCTCGGATTTTCGCCGGCGCCGACTGGAGACACTGCGCAGACACAAATAGGTCTTAGGAGTCTTATAGGACGTATTTGCCCGGCCCAGAAGCCCTCTGGGCCGGGGGGGAGTAGATAGTGGCGTGACCGACGCGCAAGCACAACCCCAGAAGCGACCCAACAGGCGCCGCAAGTGGCTCTTCCGGCTTGCGGCGATGACGCTGGCGCCTGCTGTCTTCTTGCTGGTCTGCGAGGTCGGCCTCCGCGCAGCCCGTTATGGCTATGATACTCGCTTTTTTGAACCCGCCAGGGACGGGAGGTATTACGTGATTCAGCCGGCCTTTGGCCGGCGGTTCTTTCTGCATGATCGATGGCCGGTAGCCACTCCGCAGCAGTTCCCGATCATTAAGAGCCACGACACGTATCGCGTCTTCGTCCTGGGCGGTTCAGCCGCAGAAGGTTTCCCCGCGCCTTCCTTCAGCTTCTCGCGTATGCTGGAGCGGTTCCTGCGCTATCGCTATCCGAGCGTCCGGTTCGAAGTGGTCAACACCGCAATGACCGCCATAAACTCCAACGTGCTTTTGCCGATCGCGCGGGAGTGCGCCGGCTACCAGCCGGACTTATTCATCATCTACGCGGGCAATAACGAGGTGGTCGGCCCGTTCGGGCCGGCGACGATATTCTCCGGATTCTGCGCCTCGTTGCGCACGATTCGTCTCAGCCTCTGGCTTCGCTCGACGAAAGTCGGACAATTGATAAGAAGCCTCTTTGTCACGGAGAATAGCAAAGATCGGAACGACAGCGGCAGAATCGCTATGGCGGACTTTGCCAACGAGCGTCTCAGCCCCGTTGATCCCGCGATGGAGGGCGTCTATGCGCATTTCCGGCAGAACTTGCGAGATATCGTCGGCAGTTCGCGAAGCTGCGGCGCGAAGGTCATCCTCTGCACCGTGGCCACAAACGTGCGTCAGTGCGCGCCGTTTGCCTCAATGCACTCGGCCGGGCTCAGTGAGCGCGAGCTGCGGCAGTGGGAGAGAATCTACGAGGACGGCGTAGCGCTGGAGTCGGCCGGAAAATACGCCGAGGCGATCCGAAAGTACCGCCAGGCAGCCTCCATAGACGACCAGTGGGCCGACCTGCACTATCGGCTGGGACGCTGCCTTTTGGCGCTGGAGAAGTTCGACGACGCAAGGGAAGAATTCATCCTCGCCCGCGACCTGGACGCGCTCCAGTTCCGCGCCGACAGCCGCATCAACGCCATCATCCGCGAGGTGGCGGCCGGCGCAGACGGCGTGCGCCTCGTGGACGCCGAACGCGCTTTTGCCGAGAGCAAGCTTACCCCACACCACCTCCCGGGAACGGAATTATTCTACGAGCACGTTCACATGAACTTCGAGGGCAACTACCTGCTGGCCAAGACTATCTTCCGCGAGGTCGAGCAAGCGCTGCCGGAATGGATTCTGCAACGCAGAGGCGGCGGCCTGGCGCCGAGCATAGATCAGATGGCCGATGAACTGGCGCTGACCGGGCTGGATAGATGGTGGATAGCGTTCAAAATCTCGCAGCAGATGATAGCCGGGGCGCCCTTCACGAATCAACTCGACCATGCGGAGCGAATGGCGGCTGCGGCGAAAAAGGAGCATTCCCTCCAGCATTACACTTACCCGGAAAGCATTGATCGCGCGCTGGAAAGGTGTTTGGAAGAGCTGGAGCGGCATCCTGACGACCTGCCGCTGAAGAAGCGCTGCCGGAAATTCATAACCTTTCGCAAAGAATTCGACCAGTTCCGCAGGGAGTTTCCGGGCCATCTCCAACAGGCGAGTGAAAAACCGCCGGAGCGGGCTGGGAAGAACTCAGACAACTGAAGGGCCCTCTTGCTGTTGGCGCAAGGAGCGCGTCGCTTAGAAGACCGTGTAGAGGAACGGGAGCAGGCTGCCCCCGCCGGCCGCCACCAGCAAACCGATAAGCAAAATGGCAACAAGGATAGGGATGAGCCACCACTTCTTGTTGTGCTTCAGGAAGCGCCAGAACTCCACCAGCAGGTTGCTAGAACCCGCCCTGGCTTCCTTGAGAAATTCGTCCTCCTGGCTCGATTCCCCGGCTATGCGCTGACCTCCTTCTGGATTCGCCTCTACTACCGCATCATATTATGGATCGTATCAAATCGGCGCCGCGCAGTCAACTCTCAGAACTGATGGAAGTAACGCTGCCGCTCTTGCGCCGGCTCGCGGGGGGTCCAATAAGTGTCCGCGTCCGGATCGAAGCGACGGTTCAAAGGATCGTGCCCCAACAGGCGGCAGACCAATCCCACAGGGGTGACGACGCCATAGAACAACACGGCCAGCAGGACGTGGGAAACCACGTAACCGATGGGAAACGTAACGAGAGACAGCCCGATGAAAAGGGGGCGCAGCCCCCGGGGCGCCAGCAGCGCCAGCGCTGCGCACAATCCCGCCAGAGACCATAGAAGCGCCGCCAGCGCCAGTGACGCGCCCGGCGCGAACTGAAAGCACGCGAAGCTATGCCGCCAGAACACCCATGCGCCCAGCGCCCCGAACGCCACCAGCCCGATGAGCCCGAACTGCCGCAGCTCGCGGCGAGACGGATGCCACTTGATCTCAACGATGGCCATAATCAGCTAATCCAGATCGAATTGAGCCAGGTATTCATCAACCTCGTGCTCCTCGGCGTCCGGCTGCTCCTGCTTGTAAAGCAGGTAGTTCTCCAGCGCCAACACGTCCATGTTCGTAGCCATGAAGCAGCGATAGGCGTGCTCGGGGGTGCAGACGATCGGCTCGCCGCGCACGTTGAAACTGGTGTTAATGAGCATGGGGCAGCCGGTCTTCTCCTTGAAGCGCCTCAGCAGCCGATAGTAGCGTCCGTGGCGCTCGGCGTCCACGGTCTGAATCCGGGCGGAGTAGTCCACGTGAGTCACCGCCGGGACGCTCGAACGGACCACCTTCAGCAGGCGGTCTATCCCCCGCACGCCTTCCTGCGCGTCATCCTCCGGGAGGCGTTTCTGCGGGCGCACCCCCGCCACAAGCAGCATGTATGGGCTGTCCTCATTCGGTCGCACCGTGAACCACTCGCACGCGTCCTCGCGAAGGACACTGGGCGCGAAGGGGCGGAAGGACTCGCGAAACTTAATCTTGCGGTTGATAATGGACTGCATCTTCGGGGAACGCGCGTCCCCCAGGATCGAGCGAGAGCCAAGCGCCCTCGGGCCGAACTCCATTCGCCCGTGGAAATGGCCCACGACCTTACCGGAGGCAATCTGGTCGGCCAGTTCGCCGAGCAGCTCGTCCTCGTCATCGTAATGGTGATAGACGGCGCCGGCGTGGTCGAGGAAACTTCTCACCTGTCCATCCGTGAACGCCGGCCCGAGGAGGGAGCCCTGCTGCCGATCGCGGCCGTCCTCGACGCGGCGCGGCTTGTCCAGGAGTTGATGCCACGCAAACAGCGCCGCGCCCAACGCGCCGCCCGCGTCGCTGGAGGCAGGTTGGATCCAAAGCCCCTCGTAGATGCCCTCGGCCAGGATACGGCCGTTCGCCACGCAATTCAGGGCGCAGCCGCCCGCCATGACCAGGTTTCTCAAGCCGGTCTCGGCGGCCACGTGCCGCGCCGCGCGGAGGACGACCTCTTCGGTTACGGCCTGGACGGAAGCGGCTATGTCCATCTCGCGCTGCGTGAGCCGGGCCTCCGGGCGCCGGGGAGGGCCGCCGAAGAGCTTCGCGAATTTAGGGCCGGTCATCCTCAGCCCCTCGCAGTAGCGGAAATACGACATGTCCAGCCGGAGGGAACCGTCCTCCTTCAGGTCCATCAGCCTGCTCAGGATCATGTCCTTGTAGCGTGGCTCGCCGTAAGGGGCCAGCCCCATCAACTTGTACTCGCCTGAGTTAACTTTGAAGCCGCAGAAATAGGTGAAAGCCGAATAAAGGAGCCCGAGCGAGTGCGGGAACCTGAGTTCGTGGGTCAGTTCGATGCGGTTGCCCCGGCCGACGCCGTAGCTGGCCGTCGCCCACTCGCCCACCCCGTCGAAGGTTAGGATGGCGGCCTCCTCGAAGGGAGAGGGGAAGAACGCGCTGGCGGCGTGAGACTCGTGATGCTCGGGAAAGATGCAGCGCCCCTTGTAATGCCCGCCCAGACTCCGATTTATTTCACGCGGCAGGTGCAGCTTCTGGCGCGCCCAGAGAGGAATGGCAGCGCTGAAAGAGCGAAGCCCGACGGGCGCGTAGGCCAGATACGTCTCCAGGAGCCGCTCGAACTTGAGCAACGGCTTATCGTAAAAGGCCACCAGGTCCAGATCGGAAGGGCTGATCCCGCCCTCCTCCAGGCAGTAATTGACGGCGTCCTGCGGGAAGCGGAAATCGTGCTTCTGGCGGCTGAAACGCTCCTGCTCTGCGGCGGCCACGACATGGCCGTCGCGCACCAGACAGGCCGCGCTGTCGTGGTAAAACGCCGATATGCCGAGGATATTCATGATAGGGGTCTCATTCTACCCTACGGGCGCTGCGGGCGGCAAAGCGCGGCAGTCAGTTTGCCCGGGCGTAGCGCGCCGGCGCCAGGTCACATAGGTCGGCGCATAGTGTAAAGTCTTGTGTGTAAATTGTGTTTGAAGGGGTTGGCGCTGCTTTTGCGAAGGGAGCCCGAGGGCGACCGAAGCAAAAGCAGCGCCTCTGGCGGCGCGCTTGTCCCGCCGTCCGCCCCGTGCGGACCTTGAAAAAGGGGCGATCCTGCGGTTTGTTGGTGGCTTCTAGACGAAAAAACACCAACTTTAGACCGGAGGGCTCGCCCATGTTGTACGATGACGATTTGCGCCGGCAGTGTCAAGTGAAGC
>JAGHAF010000026.1 GCA_021161675.1 Planctomycetota bacterium
GCAGCGCTTGATCTCAGAGAGAATCTGCGCGTACATGGTCGCTTCCGGTGTCTTGCCCTCGGTGTTCAGCCAGTTCAGCTCAAGCGCCTTGTCCGTGATGTCCCTATAATGCATGGGCCGCTTGTCGCCGAAGCGTTCGAGTATCTTCTCGGCGGCGGCGGTAAAAGAATACGTCTCGCCGGCAGGTTCTGTGTCCTGTTGCCGGCGAGACGGCTCATCGCGGAACTCCGCGAGTGTGTAAGTACTGGGCGCCACGCGGACAAAGGCCGAGTGATCGCCTCTGTGCTTGATATCTGAGGACAACCGGGCCTCAACTGTCGCCGCAGGTGTCTTCCCCTTCGTGTTCCAAAGGCCCTGATCCAGAATGCGCTCGGTGATCTCCCGCGTGTGGAGTGGCGTCCCAGCCTCTTTGAGGACCCTCACAGCGGCTTCGCGGACACCCATGCTTGGCATTCTCCCACATTAGTGGAACCCGTGCCACATAATAGACATACGCGTGCGATGCGGCGGCCTCAGGGCTTCTTCCACTCCGTCTGCGTGGAGATTTCGTAGAACTCGCCTTTGTGCGCGCCGGTGATGACGCTCAGCTCCGGCACGCCCGCTTGCGCCGCCTTGCTGATCTCCTCGAAGGTCTTGACAAGTTCCACAACAGCAGTGCGCAGGCGCCCTTCGAGCTCTTTGTCCTCGAGGCCGAGACCTTCCTCTTCGATCTTCTCGATTATCTTCGCGTAAGCGTTTGAACCCTCCTCCTGCCCCTCGGCCACCAGCTCTTCCATCTTTTCCTGGAAGGCCCTGGGCTGGACAACTATCAGGTTCGCGTCGGGGTGTTGTTCAACGATGGCCATAAGCCGCGCGTCGCTCTTGAGCTGCCCGGCTTTCATGCGGCGGATCATGCCGGTGACGTGGTCCCAGCTTCCGGCGGCCAGGTAGCGGCCCACAACGGCCAGGGCATAAGAAGTCGTCCCATCCGGGTAGCTCTCCGGCTCCGTAACGCGCTGGCCGAAGCAGTAGACGTCCTCGTCCTGATAGGTGCGCTTCTTCATCACGTCACCCGCGCCCTGCGCGCTCTGGTTCGCGGACAACTGCGTGAAGATCGCCGCGAGGGTGTCCTGGGCTTTGTGGGCGTCTCTGACACCCCACAGCAGCGAGACTTCGGGCAGGACAGCCTGAACCATGGTGGTCTCCGTCTCGAACTCGCCGGTCTTTTCGTTGAAGCCGACGTATTTGGTCTGTTCCATCTCCTTGCGGGCGAAGTCCATGAACACGTACAGGTCGCTGCCGAGCGCG
Organism: Planctomycetota bacterium; assembly: GCA_021161675.1. Taxonomy (GTDB): domain Bacteria; phylum Planctomycetota; class Brocadiia; order SM23-32; family SM23-32; genus JAGHAF01. The sequence continues at coordinate 1,288 of JAGHAF010000026.1, forward strand.
CCCACGATATCCGCCAGGTCGGCGCCCAGCTGGGCCTTCATCTGCTGCATGGCCATCGTGAAGGTGGCGGCGCTGGGCCCTGTGATGTCCTTCAGGACGTTGTCGTAGACAGTCTTGGGGTCCAGGCGCGCCATGATAGCCACGTTGTCCGCTTTCCCCGTCTCCGGCGGCGAGAGGGAACCGGAGCCGCTGAGCAGCTCTTCGAGAACCGCTGAGATCGGCTCGTCATGAGAGAGCAGCGCCTGGGATGCCGAGAGTATCACACCGTCCTTTACCTGGGCGCCGCCGGCCACGCCGGCGCAGCGCAGCTTGTCCAGGCTCAGTATGCTGCTGGCCCGCTGGAACGCGTTGTAGAAAGACTGGGCTATCATCAGCTCAAACTGGCCGCCCGAGAATGGAGAAGATGGCTCGGAGACTTCGGCGGCTTTCTTCTTCGCCTCCTCCAGGTTGCTTTCAAGTCGCTCTCCCAGTTGATGAACGAGGCCGCTCAGATTAACGATCCCGACGAACTGCGCCGGCGCCCCCTGCCCCACCAGCTTCTGGTAAAGCGGGAGGTCCGCGACGCTTTTCGCAGGGCTGGACAGCAGCGCGCCCCAGAGGCGTTTGGGATTGTCCGAGGAGACAATGATGAATCGCCCGAACCGGCCTATGGTCAGGGGCTCGGGGGAGAACGCAATCAGCTCGCCGTTCTCCACGTCAATGTCCTTTCGCTGGACATCTTTGTATTCCTCGGGCTTTGCCTCCTTCAGGAACTCAAAGAGTCCCTTGACCTGGGTGAGGAAATCCTCGGCGACATCCTCGGCCGGCGTCTCAATCACCAGCGAGGCCGTACTGTAGGAGACGGTTTTGAACGTGTGTTCCTCGAATTCGCCTTCCATGAGTTTCCCTGAATCCGGGTCGAATTTCGGAAACTTCTGCGTATAGGTCTGGACGGCCGGCGTCTCCTTCTGCATCAGCACGAGATGCAGCCGCAGGCTCTCCACTTCGTCGAACAGTTCCGGTTGGAATTCGTAGTTGGCCGCCAATTGACGGAGCACTGCGTATATCTCGCCTACCTGGTAGGTGATCTTCTCCGCCTTATCGGCGTCGACAAGCCGCATGCCTTCCGGGGCAATCTTCAGAAGGGCGGACGTGTCCAGGTCGGCGTAAACGAGCGTAGTGTCGGCCGGCAGCCTGGCTGCCAGCCTGGCCGCGGGCTCTGCCCGGGCAACGGCGCCGAAAGCCATCAAGCAGATGAAGAAAACAATCGCAAACTTGCGCATGAGCAGGTCTCCCTTCCCTTTGCTGAAAAGCGATCTGTCTATCATGTTTTGTCGCCCTGTTCTCCGGCCTTGCTCTTTTGGGCCGGGCCGGGGCGCTGAGCGTAGATTCCAATGTGGTCCTGGAGGATGAACACGAGGTCGGCGCGGCCGTTGCCGTCCACGTCGCCAACGACCATTTCTCGCGGCAGTTCAAGAGAGCCGCTCTCCCGCCGCTGGCTGATGCTTTTCTCGAAGAGGCGATGCCGAAAGATGGGCTCCAGCCCGCCGTCGGCGCCGAAGCGATGTATCTCGAACATCGCCTTCTTGCTGTCGAAGAGGATGACTTCGTCGCGCCCGTCTCCGTCGAGATCATTGGCGTAGAGATCCCAGTAGGAGAAGTAATCCAGCTTTGCGTCGTAGACTACGGTGGATTGCGCGTCGCGCCGGGCGCCGTTTCGCCGGAGGACCTGGACGGCGTTGCGGCCCTGCATGAGGATATCGGGCAGCCCGTCTCCTTCCAGATCGGCAACTTTCAGATCGTCATGCTCCATCCCGGCCAGGTCAATCGTGTCCTCCAGTTCGAAGCGGGAGTTTTCTTTATCGAACCGAACCACTTTTGCGGCATTCTTCGTAAGCGCGAGGAAGCGGGGCGGTTTCTGATCGCCGTAGGGGATGAGCCGGCTCACCTCGTCGAACTTCCAGTTGAACTGCTGCTCTACGTACAGTTTGTTCTTCGCATCAACTTTGAGGACGCGGACAAAGCCCGGCTGCACCAACAGCACTTCCTTGCCGCCGTCGCCGTCAATGTCCGCCACAAGCAGGGGATTATCCTCCTTTTCTTCGAGGAACTCCTCATCCATAATGATGGACTTGAAGCGGCCCTGGCCGAGTCCGAGGTAGAGGCTTTCCTTGCCCGAGTAGGCCCAATAGGCCACCAGGTCGGCGACGCCGTCGCCGTTGAAATCGGCAAAGGCGATCTGTTTCGGGCGGCTGGGCAGGCGCGCATCCAGTTTCCCTTCTTCCTTTCCGAAGAGGAAGGTGTCCGGCTGGACGTCTATGCTTCCGGAGCCGCCGTTGAGGGCCTTCTCGGAGATGGCGTCGGCCGAAAGGCTGCGCATGAAGTAGCTGCGATCCACCTTCTCGATCCAGATAAGTTTCTCAGCGCCGTCCACCTCCCCGAGCCAGAGGAATTGGACGCGACCTTCCGTATTGATCGGCCTGGGGAAAGTGACACCGTCAGAAGTGACGGCGCTGACTCCGAAGATTTTGTCCTCCTCGGAGAAACAGAAGAGCGCCGTTTTGCCGTCCGCTCGCTTGTAGAGTTGGATTCCCTCGACCTTCTTCGGGCAGGGCGAGCGATGTAGCTTGAAGCCTTCTGCGCCGGCCTCGAAGATAAGGAAGTCGTTCTCGTCCTTGCTGGCGCTGATAATGTCGAGTTTGCCGTCCCCGTTGAGGTCATCCACGACGAAATCGCAGGTTGTGCCCGGCTTCGCATCCAGACTCAGCGCGCGAGCGGCGAAGGCGGCGCGCCCCTTCTTCGCCTCCGGGGCATGTTGCCGCAGCAGGAGGCGCCTGACGCGGTTCTTGCCCTTATCCAGGGTCAGGAAGAGCTGCTGGCGCGGCCCGGCTTTGCAGGGCACCACGGGCCCGGACAGATGGCACGGGACGAACTCTTCTTCCACGAAGTCGCCGTCGGAGTTCTGCAGCAGCAGGTGAATCGCATAGAAATCGGAAGCGCAGAAGAGCACGACGTCCAGCCGCCCGTCCCCGTTCACGTCCTGAAGCTGGTAATCGGTCAGATTATTTCGATACGCCGCGTTAAGGGGGAAGGAACGCCGCTCCCCGTTTTCGTCGTAGATGCTGATCTCTTCGCTGCCCAGCGCGAAGATATCCTTCTTGCCGTCGCCGTCCAGATCCACGACCTTCAAGGCGTCGGTGCGGCCGGAGATTTTCAGGTCGTCGATCTTGCGCGGCGACGAGAACGTGCCGTCCTCCTGCTGGTCGAGCACGCTGAGCCCGTCAATGTCGCCATAGACAAGAATATCGTCGCGTGTGTCACCATTCATGTCCTCAATGACAATGGACGACATCTTATTGTTAACCGCGTGCGTGTCCAGCTTGAACCTTTCGCTGGGCGGCAGGCGATTGATGTCTTCGTAGTCGGCGGTCAGCTTTTCCTTCTCGTCTTTGCCGCGCAGGCGCACGACGCCGATCTCGCCCTTGTTGTTGTTGACGAAGACGATCTCCTTGACGCCGTCCCCGTTGATGTCCGCCAGAGTCAGGCAGGAAACGCCCGGACCGGTCTTGATAAAGTCGCTGTCCGTGAATTGGAGCGCGCCGTCCGTGGAGGTCACGGGCGTTGCCATGTATTTGATCCCGCTGTTGGGATTGTCGGCGTCGAAGGCGAAGGCCTCCACGTTGTCCAGGAACTCCTTGACGTACTTGGATGGAATGGCGAAGCCCAGGCCGTCCAGGAATATATAGCCCATGTTGGTGACGCCGATGACTTCGCCCTTCTCGTTGAAGAGGGGCCCGCCGGAGCTGCCGGGGGCTATTTGCGCGGTGGTCTGGATGTAGAGGCGACCTTCGAAGTTGCGGTTCACCTTGCTGATGATGCCCTGGCTGATGGAGCGTTCCAGCCCCATGGGGTTGCCGATGGTGAAGGCTTTGTCCCCTTGCTCCATATCCGTAGAATCTCCGATGTAGAGCTGAGGCACTTCCATGTCGAGCTCGTCCTCGATCTTCAGCAGCGCCAGGTCGAGCTGCTGGTCCAGGGCGACGAGTCTGACCTTCTTATAGACCTTCTTCTCGTAGCGTCCCTCCTCCTTCTTAAAGGCCGTCACCGATATGGAACGCTCCCCGGCCACCACGTGACAATTCGTCACCACGTAACCATTGGGGTCACAGAACCACCCGGTGCCCAGGGCGATGGGCGTCCTGACCGTAACTATGGCGGGACCCATCTCCTCGGTCAGCGCGGCAACTGATTTAACGGAGCGCCTGGCAGTTTTATAAAGCTTGAACTCTTTGAGGTCTTTCAGACGCGCATCCTCACCGCCGGCCGTCGTCTTTATGGCATTCACCTTTTCCCGCTCGAACGCGATAACCTGGCCGGCCACCTCCAGGTAGATAGTCTTCTCGTCTTCCTTGAGGACTTCCCCCTTTACTTGCGAGCCGTCGTTGAGTTCGACGATAACTCTTTCCCCCGCCCAGAGCTGTGGGGAGACCACCAGGACAACCGCCACGACTGCACAGATATAGCGAAGCCTCATGAGGCGCTCCTTCTCAAGAGTATGTCGCCGCCCCGACCCATTAGACAACAGGGGCCGCCCGTTGGCAAGCCTACGCTCGGCGCTTGCGGCACAGGCGGCAACGACTAAGAACAGCGGGCGGAAGCGTTCTTTTGGGCCTTCATCCTTCCTCTTTCTGCCTTGTCCCTTCTTCAGATAGCGCCTGCTTCAGCTTGCGGAGGGTCTTCTCCACCTGCTGCATTTGTGCGCCGTACTGCGTCCAGTCGGCCTGTTTGAGAGCTTCCTGGGCGCTCCGGTAGTGAGAGAGCGCCTGCTCCACGAGCGGGCCCGCCTGCGCCGGCGCTTTCACCTCGCCGGGCGTCGGCCGCGCGGGTCGCTGCGCCGGCGGCGCCTCCAGCCCCTGCTCGAACAGGGCCCGGAGAGACTCCTTGAGGGTCGCTTTCATGGCGACCTTTTCCCCGTAGGCTGTGATAACCCTCTTCAACTGCGGCACGGGCGCGGCCTCGGCCTGGATGTAGAGGGGTTCAACGTAGAGAATCCCCCCGGCGACCGGGATCACCAGCAGATTGCCCCGGATGACCTGGCTGCCCCGCTGGCTCCAGAGGGTTAGCTGGCGGCTGATCTCCGAATTCTGATCGATGTAGCCCTCGACCTGCTGCGGGCCGTCAACCACCTTCCTCTTGGGGAACATAAAGGCGACCAATTCCCCGTAATGCTCGCCGTCACAGCGGGCCGCCAACCAGGCGATCATGTTATCCCTGCCCTTAGGGGTGAAGGGCATCATCAGGAGGAACTCCGCCTTATCGCTGTCCGGCAGACGCATCGTGATGTAATAGCTCTCCATCGGACGCTTGCCCATGTATTCTTCCGTAGGCGTCTGCCAGAGGTCCTCCTGATTGTAGAAGACCCGGGGGTCTTGCATGTGATAGAGACGGTACTTGTCGGCCTGGATGTCGAACATGTCCCTCGGGTAGCGGATATGGGCCCTGAGATCCTCAGGCATCTGGGAGATGGGCCTGTAGAGGGCGGGGAAAATGGACTGGTAGGCCCGGATCAAGGGGTCTTCGGGGTCCGCCACGTAGAGCGTGACCGTGCCGTCGTAAGCATCCACCACCGCCTTCACCGAGTTGCGGATGTAGTTGAAGCCTTGCCCGCGGACCGGGTCGCTGTACGGACAATAGCCGCTGACGGTATAAGCGTCCTGCACCCACTGAATGCGCCCGCCGCTGACGACGGCGTAAGGGTCATGGTCGAGCAAGAGGTACGGGGCCAGCCGCGCGACCCGCTCCGAGATACTCCGACGGTAGAGAATCCGGCTGCCGGCCGTCAGGTCTTCGGAGAGAAGTATCTTTACGTCGTGGAACTGCCAGGCGAAAAACAGCTTACTTAGAGCGCCGCTCACCGCCACCCCGCCCTTGCCCTCGTAAGTGGTATACTGGTTCTTCGCGCCCATGGGATAGTCGAACTCGTTTGTCCTGGTGTTCACAAACACGTAGTCGTCGGTCAGGTTCCCGTAATAGACTTGCGGCCGCTCGATAGACATCCCGGGATCGCCCCTGGGAGGGAAGTCCTTCACCAGGAACACGGGGTAGCCCTCCTCGGTGAACTCACTGACGGGGCTGGCGCAGAGTCCATAGCCGTGCGTGTACTGGAGCCGCGTATTCACCCAGGTCTGCGCCTGCTTCGGTAGCTTCCCGCTCTGCAGCTCGCGCACCGAAAGCATGACCTGTCTGTTCTCTCCATCGAGCCGATAGCGATCGACAGCAATGTTGGAGAAGTTATAGTAGGAGCGCAACTCTTGTTTCTGGGCGTATCTCTGGGCCAGGGGCCGCTTATCCCAGAGGCGGATGTTGGACATCGTGTCCCGCTCCCGCTCCACGTCCGCGTAACTCAGATTCTCAACCACGGGATAGCTGGTCTCCCGGATTTCCTTCAGGCCATATCCCAGGCGCGTCATCGAGATCGCATTCTCGATGTATGGTTTCTCCATGTCCAGCTCGTTCGGCACAACCCTGGCCCACTGGACCAGCGAAGGCATCACGCCCAGAAACAGGATGGCGCACCCGGCCCATCCGGCCAGCACCAGCATGAACGCTTTTATGCGTGACGGCCGCACAGTGGCGAACGCGACCACGGCCACCCCCAGGCTGGCCAGGATCATGATCCAATAGCCCGGCAAGCGCGCTTTTGCATCCGTATAGCCCGCGCCGAACGCCACCCCTCGCTCGCTGTAAAGCAGCTCGTAGCGCTGCAGGAAGTAGCCGACGGCGCTGAGCAGCATGATCACCCCCAACATCCTGGCCAGATGGCGGAACGCCGGCTGCGGGAAGTCCCGCACGCTTTTCACCGTGAATGCCCCGGAGGACAGGTAGATCAAGCCGGAAACCGCCAGCGAGAACCACGCCAAAACCTGCAGGGCCGGATGCGCCACCTGCAAGATCGGGTAGACAAAGACATAGAACCCCACGTCATTGCCGAAGATCGGATCCTGCACGCCGAACGGCGTGGCGTGTAGCAGCAACAACACACGATGCCACATGCCCGCGGCCACACCGCCGCCCACAAGACCGACCACAACGGCGAACAACCAGCAGGCGATGTGGACGAACCGGCGCATCAACGGCGCCTGCACGGTCATCGTCCCCCAGCGGTAGAAGGCCACCGGCGCTGGGCCCGTCCGGCCCCGGGTCAGCAGTATTCCCGATGCCACGCACCCGAAGGACAACGCAAATCCGACCACCCACAGCCATACCTTGGTCAACAGGATGCGCAGGAATACCGAGCTATACCCCAGGGCCTGGTACCACCAGAAGTCCACCAGCAGCCTGCAAGACAGACGCAGCGCCGCCAGCAGCGCCAACGCTACCACGACCACCCCGAGCACAAACCAGAGCTTCTTCCTTGTCACGCGGGCCTCCTGCCCAGGTTTTCGCGAAAAACCGCAGCTATGCATCTCAGCGGAACTCCCAGGATTGTAGACCCCCCGCCACAAGCATTCAAGCATGGATGGAAAAGAAGGCGGAAATCAGGAAGGACCTCCCCCTGAGCCCTGCCGCCTGACTGCCCAATGCCGTTCCGCATAAGCGCAAAGAGAGCGGCGCAGGATAGCCCGCGGGCCATCCTGCGCCGCTCTTACAGGCCGACGAACTCCGAGGCGCGTTAGTTAAGTATGATTGAAGCTGCGCCGGAGCAGTAGCGCCGTCATCGTCTACCTGGCGTCCTTCTCGGTTTTCCCCGTAACTTGCGGGGACTTTGATCTCAGATGCCGCCAGCGCCAGCCGTTTGCTGCACAGCTTTGCCCTTGAACAAGGCGCGGATCACCCGGATGAGCTGTACCTCAAGTTCCTGCTCGTGGGCCAGTTGACCTGCCTCGTAAGCGGCGACCAAACCCTCCGTCTGCTGTTCAACGGAGACGATGGCGTTCTCGATCTTGGGGAAGGCCTCGTCAAGTATGGGGCCGAGTTCTCTCTCAAGCTCGGCTTCCATCTTGACACGGTACTGGCTCCAATCCTGTGCTCTTAGATTCTTGAGGTTATCCTGGTGTTCTTGGAGGGCCGTCAGAACGATGATTCCGAGCTGGGCCTCGAGGTTGTCCATCACATCGTTAGCCTGCCCTTCCATCTCCGCCAGGACTTTCTTCCGTATGTCCGGAAGGCCTTCCTTCACCGCCCAGTCAACCGTGCTGTCCACGTATGCGGCGCCCTGTGCCTTGAACTTTTCGACGAGCTGCTTGCGCATCTGGGGCAGGCTCTTCTGCAGTTGCTCAATCTGCGGGCGCACGAAGTCTTCCGTCCACTCTGGCGCTTTCTCTTCGAGCCGATCCGACACCCAGTTCGCCCACTCACCGGAGGTTACGCTCGGGGCGCCGTGTTGGCTGAGCACGTCGTCCAACCTGTTCACACCCATCTGGACGACTGCGTCGGCGCTCAGGTATTGCTTCAGTCCTCTTCGGATGAAGCCCATGTAAGTGGCGATCACGGCAACCACAATAACGAAGACGATGCCGGTGATCTTCCAGCTTCTGCTGGCGGCTCTCGCCATAGCCACGGTCTCATTTCTGAGGGCCGCGATCTCTTGGGAGAGCGATTCTGGAACTGCGCCCGCCGGGGATTCGTGTTCTGGAGTCATTCTCTCGTCACTCATTGTCAGTCCCCCTCACCAGGAGTTGATATCTCGGGTGGCGCCTCTTTCTTGATCATCTCGCCCTCCTTATGTTCGGGGGCGGCCTCTTTCAGAGCCTTCCGCCCCTTTTCTATTTCTGCTTTCGTCTGCGCCCTTCCCTGGCGTATCATCTCTTCCACCTCCGCTTTTGACGGGGCGGAGGGGGTCGGGGCGACATCAGGGGCCATGACCTCAGGTGGCGCCTCTTTCTTGATCATCTCGCCCTTCTTATGTTCGGGGGCGGCCTCTTTCAGCGCCTTTTGCCCCTTTTCTATTTCTGCTTTCGTCTTCGCCCTTCCCTGGCGTATTATCTCTTCCAGCTTCTGCTTGGAGATAGTTGAAGGCACCGCCGCTTTGGTGGGCCCGGGGGGCAGGATGTCGACCTGATGATCGGGGAGCTTCAATTTCAACAGCGCTAATAAGACGTCGCGCGCCTCCTGCGCCAGCTGCGCCTCCTTCATCTTGGGCATCTCGGGGAAGACGGCGACCAGGTTCCCAATGTGATCGAGTCTGTCCTGGTTGTCCCTCCATCGCTTCTTGACAACGTTCAACAGCGCCTGTTGGTTGGCTTCTATCATTCGGGCCATGATCATCTTGAGCTCTTCTTCGGACATGTTCGTCCCGCTCTTGACCGCGTCCCCTTGCTGCTGAATGATGGCTTTCAACCTGTCGTTGAGCAGCTTTTGCATCCGATTCTGCAACTGGACGCTGGTCTTCTGGGCCTCTGCCTTGAGTTGCTTTACCAGGCGGGGACTTACGCGCTCCAGCTCTGCCTGCAGGGCCGGGCGCAGTTCCTTGAAGGCAAGGCGCAACTGCTTTATCCCTTCTCTTTCCAAATCCGTCTGGGACACGAGTCTGCGGGCCTCGTCGAAGTAAACGGGCCCGACCCGCCGGACGACCTTCTGGAGAGTGCCCTGGGGATTGACCATCTCGATCCTGTCCTGGACCTCCTTCTTGAGAGCGTCAGACTCGAACAGCTCTCTGGCCATGACAACGAAGGAGTAGACATACATCACCACAACTGCAAACCCGGCCACCAGCGCCAGCCCCCTTACGAGCTTGCCTTTGCCCATAGACTTGCGCATTGTCTGAAGCGACTCCCGCGCTTCAGCAACCTGACTTTCCGCTTCTCGCTCACTCACGCTCATTGCCCAAACTCCTTGCAGGAACCGTGTGTTATCGTGTTATCGAACCAGATAGCGTCTGTCTGCTCGACAGCGACGGTCTCAAATGGAGTTCACCTCCTCCCTGCGGTGTAGAACTCCACTCACAAGCTGCTTCGGATACTAGGCGGGAAAACCCATGACCTGGGCCCCTCCGCGGTTGTTGCATTACAAGCGAGAAGCGAAATCATAAGGCATCTAACCCCCGTTGTCAAACCTTTTTTTCGCCTCTTTCCAGTGGCGCAGCATTATCTACAACATGGATATCGGGTCTACGTCCACCACGACTTTCACTCCGGAGGGGCCCTTCATCAGCCCCTTTGCCCCCTCCATGAACTCGCGCACAGCGCGAGCGTCGGGACATTTGATCAACAGGTGTCGCCTGTGGCGGCCCCGCAACTGCGCTCTGGGCGCCGGCGCCGGGCCGAGCACCCGAATCCTCTCATCTATCTCGGGGCATAGCCTGCGGCAGGCGGCGCCCAGTTCGGCGGCGAACCGCGCCACCCGCTCCGGCTTCCTGCCCCGGCAGATGATGCGCACCAACCTGCTGTACGGGGGATAGCCCAGCTCCCGGCGCAGGGGAAGTTCGTATTCGGCGAAGGCCTGATAATCGTGCCCGGCGGCGGCCCGTATGCTCGGATCATCCGGCATGAAGGTCTGCACGATGACGCGCCCTCCCGCCGGCCCTCGCCCCGTGCGGCCCGCCACCTGGGCAAGAAGCTGGAAGGTGCGCTCCCGGCAGCGGAAGTCCGGCAGGTGCAGCGCCACGTCCGCGTTGATCACCCCCACCGTGGTCACGTTGGGGAAATCCAGACCCTTCGCCACCATCTGCGTCCCGATCAGCACCCGGGCCTCTCCGGCGCCGAAGGCGCCCAGTTTCTCGGCGTGCGCCCGGCGGGCCGTGGTGCTGTCGCTGTCCATGCGGATCACCGCCTGGTCGGGGAACATCTCCTGCACGGCTCTTTCCACGCGCTCGGTCCCCGCGCCGGAGTAGCTGATGCCTTCCCTCCCACACTCGGGGCACACGGTGGGCGCGCGCCTCTGGTAACCGCAATAGTGGCACCGCGCGACGTTGATGTCGCGATGGTAGGTCAGCGTAATGTCACAGCGAGGGCACTTCAGCGCGAAACCGCATCGGATGCAGTGAAGGAACGGCGAGAAGCCGCGCCGATTCAAAAAAAGCAGCGCCTGCTGGCCCGCACCCAGGCTGCGGCGCATACAGGCCTCCAGACGCCGGCTTATCACGCGCTGACGCCCGCCTCCCGCCCACTCGCCACGCATGTCCACAATCTCCACGGGGGGCAGACGGCGTCGGCCGATCCTGTGGCGCAAGGTCAGGAGCGTATACTTGCCCAATCGGGCATTGCGGTAGCTCTCAAGGGAAGGCGTGGCGGAGCTCAGCACCACAATGGCGTCGTCGTATTTCGCCCGCATGATTCCTACGTCCCGGGCATGATACCGGGGGACGCTGTCCTGCTTGAAGCTGTTCTCGTGTTCCTCGTCGATCACCAGCAGGCCCAGCTTCGGCACGGGGGCGAACACTGCGCTCCGTGCCCCGATCACCACGTCGGCCTCGCCCCTGCGAATTATCTTCCACTGTTGGCGCCGTTCGGCCTGCGTCAGCCGGCTGTGCAGCACCGCCGTCCGGGGAAAGCGACTGCCCAAGTGACGGATGCTCTGCGGCGTGAGGCTGATCTCCGGCACCAGCACGATGGCCTGCTTGCCCGACTTCACTACGTCTGCGATGCAGCGCAGGTAGACCTCCGTCTTCCCGCTGGAGGTGATGCCGTGAAGCAGCAGCACGTCGAAATGCCCCGCCTTCAGCCTGGCGGTGACGCTCCGGTATGCGTCTTGCTGCTCGGAGGTCAGCGTATGCGGCGGCCGAGGCTCCCGGCGCAGCTCATCCAAGAGATACTCGCTTTCCACGAAGCGCTTTTCGACGCGAATCAGTTTTTCTCTCAGCAGGACCCTGGCGGAAGCGCGGGAGGTCCGCGTGGACTTCAGAATGTGCGCCAGCGGCGCCGAGCCCCCTGCAGCCGCCAGCGCGCGCAGTATCTTGCTCTGGGCGGGGCTTCGGTCGAAGATATCGTCGGCCACCTGCCCGACCTTCTCCAGCGGGACCTCCAGGAACGCGTGCTGGAGCCTGCGACGCCCTCCCGCCCACCGGACCGCCGCGGGCAGCGTGGCGTGAAGGGCTTCCCCGAGGGAACAACGGTAGTATGCGGCCATCCAGCGGGCCAGCCTGAGCATCAGGGGGCTAACAAGCGGCTCTTCGTCCAGGCTTTTCTGAATGCTCTTGAGCCGGGCGTCCGGCACGCGGCAGCCGGCCTTCAACTCCACGCAGTATCCCAACACTCGGGGACGGTTCCCAAAGGGCACATACACTCGCCCCCCGACGGGCACGCGGCCACGGAGCGTCTCGGGGATAAGGTAGTCGAAGGTCTTGTCCACGGCCAGATTGAGCGCGACAATGGCAATCCTCTTCTCAGACTGGTCCGCCTGCTGGGAAGGCATAGGCAATAAAACACCCGTAGAATGGACACGCAGCGGTTATTCTGAAGCGGGCCTTCGCTGCTGTCAACTGAGCGCGCAGACCGGCCGGCAGGGCGCTACAGGGACGCCCCGCGACTCAAAGCGAGGCGCGTTTCCGCTCCGAACATCAGCAATATTAGTTGACAAAGGGCCGGGCGCAGTATAACCATATAAGACGGGATGTGACAGAAACAGATATGATTCCTGCGCGCTCTACGCGGTTGGCGGAGGCGCGTGTGTTCGTTGAACCCGGAGAGAGAATATGAACGCCGTAAAAAGTGGCTCGCAAACCGGCATTGTCGTAGCATTGGTCGTGTTCGTTGTCCTGGCCTTCACCGGCATAGGCTGCGGCATCTGGTTCTACCAACAGCTCTCCCTGACACAGCAGGCCCTTGCAACCAACCAGGATGACTTCAAATCCGCCGTCATCTCAGTTTTCAATGAGAACAACTGGGAGGTTCCCAGCACGGAGGAGTCGGAACTGGGAGTGCTCTACACCAGGGAAAGCTACCAGGCGGTGGCCGACAAAGTGAAAGAGGCCGCCGTGCTGGAAAATGAGGTGATGCCCACCCTCGGATGGGAAGGCCTGGCCGGATTGAAGGACTCCATCGAGAACTCCCCGGCCCAGCAGGAGATGAAATCTCAAGGCAAGGAAACCTTCAAGACGCTGAGCGGACTGCTGGCGTTCTACGAAGAAAGATACGGCACGCTCACAAAACTGACAGATGATCTGCACGCCCAGAACATGGCCCTGACCAACATGCTGAAGAACACCAAGCATAATCTTGTCGCGACCGAGAAGAGACTGGGCGAGGAATATCGGGACAAAGCACAAAGGTTCAAGGACCAAATCACCTCTCTGCGCAAGGAGTATGAGGCGCTCGTCACCCAGGACGAGGAAGCGCAACAGACGGCCAGAACGTGGCAGCAGAAATACCAGCAAGAAGTGGATAACCGCAAGAAACTCGTGGCGGACCTGGAAGATGAGCTCGCCCTTTGGAAGCAGAAATACTGGAAAGTGGTCCAGGGGCCCGCCGAAGAGGAAAGACTCCAGCCGGCCGGCAAGGTCATCTCAGTCGAACCCGAGAATAAGTTCGTTTTCATCGAAGGCGGCAAGGACAAGAACATCCATCCGGACGAGCTCTACGTCGTCTTCGGACGCACGCCCGGCGGCGAGGATCGGTTGAAGGGCACCATCTGCATCGCACAGGTCTATGACAAGGTCTCCCGCGCCGTGGTCCGCGAAGAGAAAGAATACATCCTGGTGGACGACTTCTTCACGCCGCAGAGCCTGTGGGAGAAATTCTACGGGGAAAAAGAAGCAGAACCCGAAGTGGCGGCAACAGCAGAATAAGAGCCGACCTTGCCGCCTGGCCTCATGGCAGAGAGATAGCCGGGGCGAGTTGCTCCACGCTCCCGACTCCACTTCCCGGTGGTGTAATTGGCAACACAGCAGGTTTTGGTCCTGCCATTCCTGGTTCGAGTCCAGGCCGGGAAGCCAGCCTTCGCCCCGGGCGAAGGCTGGCAGAGCAGGTGAGCAGTAGAACAAGGGAGCAGGTGAAAACGGCCAAACGGCTCCTGCTTCGCAGCGTCCGTTCCAATCAGCTAATAGCTTGCTCGCCTGCGGTCACCTGCTCAACTGCTCACCTGATCAGGGAACTGCCATGGCTTTCATGTTCGAGAAACTGGAAGTCTACCAAAAGGCCGTCAGCTTCGCCGATGAGATTGTGACGTTGACTGAGGGCTTTCCGCGGGGCTATGGCTTCCTGAGCGATCAGTTGAATCGCGCTGCGCTCTCCATAGCGGCCAACCTGGCCGAAGGAAATGGCCGCTTTACGAAAGCCGATCGCAAGAACTTCTTCATAATTGCCAGGGGATCGATCCATGAGTGTGTGCCTCTGTTTGAAGTGGCGCGCCGAAGGCGTCTGCTGGGCGAAGGGAAACATGCCGCGCTGCGGGATCAACTGGAAGTCATGGCGAAAACGGTCAGCGGTCTAATCAAAGGACTGGACAAAAGGGGAACCTGAGCGACCGCTCAGATTGGCCCCACAGACCGTTCGACACGTCGCCGACAGGGGGTGCACACTGCGACGCAAGCCTCCCCGCATATGCGTGACCGTTTCGTTGCGTCCGTTGTGTCGTCGTGGTAAAAGCCTTCCCTGTGAGTATTTTTCGTGTCTTCCATGTCTTGGATCCGAAGTAATGTGAATCAGTTTCAGAGGAGGTTTGTGAGCATGGCGCCTAAGACTTATGAGTATCGGAATATCTTCCCGCCCAACCCGCGGCCCCGCCAGATAGCCGTGGCCGACATCCAGCCGCTCGACTACGAGGAGCGGGCCCTGTTCGCCGTCCTCCAGGGGCTGGTCAACCGCGAGGAACCCCGCATTTATCTCCTCCACTGGGAGCCTGACAGACACTGGCCCCGCTACTACGCCGAACAGTTCGACGTGCAGAGCGAGGCCGTCGAGGACCCGTACGAACTGCTCCGGCGCCACGCGGACGCTATCGAGGGCGTCGCCCTCTACGATCCCGAGCTGTTGGACACCCTCAACCTGGCCGCCATGATCGGCGCACAGCGCAGCCTGCTCCCGCTGACGCCGGCTCTCCAGAGCAAACTCTCGGAGGACTATGACTGGGCCCGGAACGTGGCAGAGGACCTGCGCGGGCGCTTCGCCAACGGCTACGAGTGCGACCTGTGGGCCTTCGAGAACCTCTTCGACCAGTGCAACCGGTATATCTGCGTCAACCGGCCGCTGCGCGCGGCGCAGCTTCTGGACTACGTGGTGGCGCACAAACTGTTCGTGTTCAACGTGTCAGAGAGCATGAAGGATCGCCGGGAGGCGGCGCTTGCGGATCGCATCTACCAGGCCATGGACCGCCCCTGCCACGTGATGGGCTGGTATAACGGCCGCGTAGCAGAGGTCGAGCACGTCGCCCGCGTGTCGCTTAACGGATGCTTCGCCACGTGCAGCGGCGGCGCCTCGAACCTCTCCGTTCACGCGGGCATCCCCGCCCGGCCGACCTATGCGCCGCGGACCCTCTCGGACGCGCAGAAGCAAGTGGAGAAGAAGGTCTACATCACCTTCACCGTCAGCGACGGCGACGCCCTCTGGTGCATGAACAATCGCTTCCGCGGCCACTATGACGAACCCCAGCGGGGACAGATACCGATGAACTGGGAGATGCAGATGCTGCTCTACCACCTGGCCCCGGGGCAACTCCACTACTACTTCAACACCATGACCGAGAACGACTACCCCATAGCGTCGCTCTCCGGCGCCGGATACACCTACCCCAACCTGCACCCCGACCCGGTGAGCTACCTGAAATACAGCGAACGCTATATGGACCTCACCGGGCTGAACGTCATCTACGCCGGCACGCAGGACCCCTACGGCGCGTGGTACTGGGGCGAGCACGAGCCGACCGAACTGGTCGAACTCTACCGGCGCCACGTGCCCGGCGCCATCGCCTTCATCCGCAACTACGGCGCCTGGGGCGTGCCGCACAAGCAGCGCATCGAACGGGGCAAAGCGCCCTTCTTCTGCAGCGCGCTCTACGTCAACGTGCGGCGCGAGATTGCCGATGAAATCCAGAAGATCGTTGACCTCGAGGAGCATCGGCCCCTGTTTCTGACGGTGCACGTGCGTGAAAGCTGCCCCATGGACAAGATGGTCAAGGAGACCCGCACGCTCCGAAACAGCGGCCACGAGGTGGTGAACTTCGACGAGTTCGTGGCCAAGTTGAACGCCGCTCAAGAGCAGGGCCTGATCGGCGAGGAGCTCTATCCCAGCCGGGAGGCAATCCTGGGAGACATGGCCCGCCGATTCCGCGAGCAGTGGGCGGGGGTCTCCAGGAAGGTGTCGAGCTTCCTGGAGCTGGGCGACCTGTCCGACGAGGAACTGGACGAGAAGTTCGAAGACTTCCCGCAGTGGTTCGACACCGTCGCGCACAACGAGAAGGTCCGCACCGTCACCACGCTGGAGGACGACTTTGGCTTCGCGGTGCTGTATGCCGGGCAGGTGATGGCGCGCTTCTGGATCGCCGGGCGCGGCGTCTACCTCTCGGAGCTCGCGCAGGGGCGCGACTACATCCTGGAGCATCTGCCGGAGGCGCAGGTCATAGCCGAGTGCATTGACCGTTTCCTGGCGTGGGAGGAGCAGCCCGTCACGCTGTCCGAAGCGAAGGCGCTCTGCCGGCGGTTGAAAGACATCCTGCCCCAGATGCAGCGCGAAATGGAAGGCTAAAGTGAACGGGCGGATCTTCAATATCCAGCGCTTCTCGATACACGACGGCCCGGGCATCCGCACGACCGTGTTCCTGCAGGGCTGCCCCCTGAGGTGCGCGTGGTGCCATAACCCGGAGGGGATAAGTCCTGATCCTGTCCTTTCCTTCGACCCGAGCAAGTGTATCGGCTGCGGCCGCTGCGTCCAGGTCTGCCCCCATGGAGCCCACACGATGGACCCGGAGAAGGGCCACGCGCTGGAGCGCGACCTCTGCCAGGTCTGCGGACGGTGCGCCGAGGAATGCTTCGCCGGGGCGCTGGAGCTGATGGGCCGGAACGTGACGGTCGCTGAGGCCATGGCCGAGGCGCTTCGCGACAGGACATTCTACGAGGTCTCCGGGGGCGGCCTCACCGTCTCCGGCGGCGAACCACTCATGCAGATTGATTTCACCGAAGCGCTGCTAAAACGGGCAAAACAGGAAGGTCTCCACTCCTGCCTGGACACCTGCGGGCACTGCGACTTCGCCCGCTTCGAACGGGCGCTGCCCTACGTAGACCTGTTCCTCTACGACATCAAGGAACTCGACTCCGACCGACACCGCGAGTTCACGGGCGTCTCGAATGACCTGATTCTATCTAACCTGAAGGAACTCGACAGGCGGGGCGCCAAAATCCTTATCCGCCTCCCGATCATTCCGAGCTTCAACGACCGCGACGCGCATTTCGAGGCCGTGGCCGAGCTGAGCCGCAGCATGTCCAACCTGGTCGGCGTAACGATCCTGCCCTATCATCCGCTCGGCACGGCCAAGGCCGAACGTCTGGGCATGATGACCTCCGCCCGCCGCACGTTCGCGCCGCCGGATAAGGAAACCGTAGACGGATGGATCGCGCGGCTCCGGGAGCTGGGCGTCAACGTCCTGAACCGGGCGCCGGAAAGCCACTCGCCCCGGCCGGACGCCGGCGGGCGGTCAGTGTCCACTTACGAACAACGTCTGGACGCGCTGCGGGCGACGAAGGTGGCCCATACAAGGGAAAAGCAGCGCGAACTCGGCGTGATGGACCACGATGACTGGGCCATCATCCTGCCTCCGCCGGAGCACAGAGGAGAGGCAAGGGAAGGGCGCAGCAGCTCCGACCAAATCGTTCGGGACATACCCCTGAAGGGCTTCGAGCCGAAGTCCAATCACCCCGGCGGAGGGTTCTTCGGGCCGAAGGCCTGCGGCGAGAATTACCGGGCGCTCCTGGAAGCGCACCCCCTCTACATAGACCCGATGAGTTCGCTTGCGGGCGCTTACATGGTCAACTTCGGCGCCACCCGCCATCCGAGCTGGAACCCCGATTTCGACTACTCGCACCTCAAGGAGCGGCACGAGAAGTACCAGTTGCTCAGCGGCATCGGGGCCTCGCAGCATTTCTGCCAGGACCTCAGCATTGGGCTTGAGGCCGGCTGGGGCGGCCTGCTGGACAAGATAGCCCATTACCGCGAGCTCAACTCGCCGGACGCTTCGGAGTTCTACGACGGGCTGGAAGCCGTAGTGTTAGGCGCCCAGAACTGGATAAAACGCCATGCGGAAGAGGCGGCCCGGATGGCACAGGCCGAGGACGACCCCGTCCTGGCCGAGAACCTCCGGACAATGGCCGAGATCAACCGCCGCCTGGTGACAGAGCCGCCGCAGACCTTCCGTGAGGCGTGCCAGTGGATGGCCTGGTACCTGATGATCGCCCGGATGTACAACGGCAGCGGCGCCCTGGGGCGTCTGGACGCGCTGCTGGAGCCCTACTACGAGCGGGATAAGGCGAAAGGGATTCTCACGGACGAAGAGGCCGTCTTCCACCTCGCGTGCCTGTTGCTGCGCGACACGAGTTACCTCCAGCTCGGCGGCCTCGACAGCGCGGGCCAAGACGTTACGAATCCCGTCTCCTTCCTGGCGCTAGAGGCCGCGCATCGCCTGCAGGCGCCCACGAACATCGGCGTGTGCGTCGGCAAGGGGATAAACCCGGACCTGCTTCGCAGGGGCGTCAAGATGCTGCTGGAAGACAAGCTCGGCGCGCCCAAGTTCCTGGGCATGGACAACGTCGTAGCCGGGCTGGAGCGCAGCGGCTTCCCGGTTGGTCTCGCCCGGGAGCGGGCGTATTCGGGATGCCATTGGTTCGGCGTGCCCGGCAGGGAGTACACGCTCATGGACTGCGTTAAGATCAACATGGCGAGGGTCTTCAGCGTCGCATTGTCCGAAATGATGGAGGATTCCGGCGCCGCTCCGAGCACGCAGAGGCTGTGGGAGCTTTTTGTCGAGCGCCTGCGGGCAGCCGTCGGCGTCATCGCGCAGAGCCTGGACTTCCACCTTATGCACATGCACGAGGTGTTCCCGGAGCTGGTGCTCGACCTTTGCTGCTACGGGCCTATCGAGAAGGGACTGGACGCATCGCACGGAGGCGTAGAATATTACAATATGGGCCTGGACGGGGCCGGGTTGGCGACCGTTGCGGACTCCTTCGCGGCGGTGGAACAGCGCGTTGAGCGGGAGGGGCGGCTCACGTGGACCCGCCTGATGGAGCACCTGGAGAGCGACTGGAGCGGCCCCGGCGGCGAGCAGGCCCGGCTCATGATGAAGAGCGTCCCGCGCTACGGCGCCGGCGGCTCGCGCGCGGACGAATACGCCGCGCGCATCGCCCGCACCTTCACGGCCCTCGTGACCGAGAAGCCGACCCCGGACGGCTACCGGATGATCCCCGGCCTGTTCTCATGGGCCAGCACCATCGATATGGGCAAGAAGCTGGGCGCCACGCCCAACGGACGGCGCGCGGGGGCGCCCGTCTCCCACGGGGTGAACCCCGATCCCGGATTCCGCAAAGACGGCGCCCCCACCGCCCTGGCGGCGGCAGTCAGCTCCGTGCAGTGCGGGCTCGGCAACACCTGCCCGATGCAGATCGAACTTGATCCCGGCCTTTATGGAAACGATGAGGGCGCCCGGATCGTGGAGAGCCTCATAAAGGCACACTTCGAGATGGGAGGAACCATGATCAACATGAACGTCATGGACAAGCAGAAGCTGCTCGACGCGCAGGAGGATCCCGACAAGTATCCCGACCTGATCGTGCGCGTAACGGGATTCAGCGCATACTTCAGCAGCCTGTCGGAAGACTTCCGCCGGATAGTGGTGGACAGGGTGCTGTGCGCCGCCGGTTGAAGCGCCATTCTTTGTAGTTTTCTCGGCTTTTCTCGGCTTTTCTCGGCTTTTCTCGGCTTTTCGGGCAATAACCTTGACAGTGGGGCGACGCTTGCCAATAATACCCGCCCATTATGCTGATGTAACTTGTCCAATGGGGGGAGGTTGTCTGCCAACCATGACGCGGCAAATTACATAACGGAGAATGTTTCTTCTGCGCCTCGCCCCTCCTGGCACAGCCTGTCAGAACCAATCGCTCTTTCTGCAAAGCAGATTTTCTTTATTTCATGACCGATCAGCGGACACAAATAGAGTCCCCATCCGCTTCCTACGTCCGTTTTAACACGGCCGGGGACGGGCCGGCTCTCGGCGAGCTTCAGCAGCCGCTGCCGGAGGGGCTGGGTAAACTCGTACGGCAAGAGCTCGGCCCTGGCGAGCGCCTCATCTTCTCCTTCTCGGTTGACATGAACATCGCAGGGCAGTACGCCCTGAAATGGCTCGTTCTGACGGAGCGGCGCTGCATGACCTGGGCGGAAACGGACGATGGCTACCGGATCAAGCTGGAGTTCTCCCCTGAAGAGCTGCGGGACGTGCGCCTGCGAGACATGAGGGGCAACCACGTGCTGTTCGTGGACACCGGAGGAGGGTGGAAACATCTGCTGCGCTCCAGCAATACGACCTCCTGGAAGCTGCGGGCCATCACCAAAGTGCTGGAGACAGTAAAGGAGCAAGGCCCCGGCGCGCTCCGGAATGTCGCTGACATAGAGCTGAAGCTGCCTGACCGACCGGTCTGCAAGAAGTGCGGCGCCCCCATTGACCCCCGGCTGGGCGTGTGCCTGGCGTGCATGAACAAGCGGACGCTTCTGGTGCGGATGGTCAAACTGCTCTTTCCCTATAAGGCCTTGGTGGTGTTGTGCCTGGCCTTAATGGTGGCCGTCACTCTGCTCGGCCTCGTCTCTCCGCTGCTGTCGAAGTGGATCATGGACCTGGTCTTCGTACCGGCTATCAAGGGGGCATCGGCGGCGCCGCAGACGAGTTTCTGGTACCGCTTCGGCGGGGCGGGCTCGCGCGACCTCTTGCTGGTGTTCGGCGGCATCATGCTTCTGATGGTGGTGGCGCCGTCCCTGATCGGGGCGCTGCGCGGCTACACCAGCGCATGGGTCGGCAACCGAATCGTGGTTGATCTGAGCAACAGGGTCTTCTCGCACATGATGCGCCTGAGCCTTTCCTTCTACCACCACGAGGAGACGGGACAGGTCATGTCGCGCATCACGCGTGACGTCCAGCGAATACACATGTTCCTGAGCAACCGCCTGTTCAACCTCATCCGCGACGTACTGATGATCGTTTTCATCGTCGCTCTGATGCTGCAAATGCACACGAAGCTGGCGCTCATCGTCCTGGCGCCGATTCCGATCCTGGTGGTGGCCAGCGAGGTGGCCCGCCGCAAGATTCACCGCATCTACCACATGCTGTGGCGGCGCTACGCAGCTATCAACCGCTTTCTCAGTGACGTGATCCCCGGCATGCGGGTGGTGAAGGCTTTCGCGCAGGGACGCCGCGAGACGGGGCGTTTCGGGGGCATCATGGACCGCGTGTTCACCCAGGAGATGAAGGCCACCAGGGTGCACGTGACTCTACAACCCATCTTCGGTCTGGCCACGGGCATCGGCCAGCTGCTGGTATTCGTGGCAGGCGGGTTGATGCTCATTGGCGGGCAAGGGGAAGTAGTCACCATCGGGCTCATTATGGCGTTCAACGGGCTGATGTACCGCTTCTACCCTCCCGTTATGGACCTGGCCCGCGCGCTTCCTGAGTTCGAACGCGCCGCCACCAGCGCCGACCGCGTCTTCGAGGTGATTGACAGCGAGCCGGAACTACAGACCGGCGAGCGCACCATAGAAATGCCGCCTATCCGGGGGCGGGTCGAGTTCCGCAACGTGACATTCGGCTACGAACCCGACGAACCGATCCTGAAGGACATGAGCTTCCTGGCGGAGGCCGGCGAGATGATCGGCCTGGTCGGCCACTCCGGCGCCGGCAAGACCACGGTCATCAACCTGATCTGCCACTTCTACAAGGTCAACGAAGGCGCCGTCCTGATCGACGGGATAGACCTGACCGAGGTAAAGCTGGAGAGCCTGCGGCAGCAGATCGGCATCGTCTCCCAGGAGCCATTCCTTTTCAGCGGCACCATCGCCGAAAACATCGCCTACAGCAAAGCGGACGCCACGTCCATGGAGGTGGTCGCCGCCGCCAAGGCCGCCAACGCCCACGACTTCATCGTGGACTTCCCGGAGGGCTACGACACGCTGGTGGGCGAGAGGGGCGCCCGCATCAGCGGTGGTGAGCGCCAGCGCATAGCCATCGCCCGCGCCATCCTCAAGAACCCCCGCATACTGATCCTCGACGAGGCCACCGCCAGCGTGGACACCGAAACCGAAGAGAAGATTCAGGAGGCCCTGCGCCGCCTGATAGCCGGCCGCACCACCTTCGCAATCGCTCACCGGCTTTCCACCCTTAAATACGCCAGCCGCCTCCTGGTGCTCAAAGAGGGACGCCTGGTCGAAAGCGGCACTCACGACGAACTCACCAAACTCGGTGGCGTCTACGCCGGCCTCTGCGAGAAGCAGAACCGGCTGGCCGCCATTGCCACGTGGTCGGAATAGGAAGGACAGGCGCGTGAGCGAAGACCAACATGACAATAACCCCTCTGCTGAAGCGCAGACCTTCAACCTGATGGAGATGTTGCGCGTTCTCGACCCGCGCGACCTCGAGGTGGAGCGCAGCGTGGGCGAAGGGCTCGTGGTCCGCTCTGCCGAACTCGGGCAGCTCAGCGGCGTCTTTGTCGAGCCCTGCTTCCCCGTAACCGAACGCGGCATGCACCTGCTGCTCAAAGACGCCGACGGCGCCGAGATCGGCATGATCGAGGACGTGCACAAGCTGGACAAAGCGTCAAGGAACGCCGTCGAAGCCGAACTGAACGAACAGCACTTCATTCCTACCATCATCCGGGTGCGGGACATCTCAGACGAGTTGCACATCCCGGTCTGGCAGGTTGACACTGACCACGGCGAGCGCCGGCTCGAGCTGAAACGCCGCCACGACGTCCACAACATGGGCGGTGGGCGCATCTACATCCGCGACGCCGCCGGCAACGGCTATCTGATCCCTGACATCAGCAAACTCGACCCAGCCAGCCAGCAACTGGTGCAAAGCAACTCGTGAGCTTCACAATACGACTTCTTGACCAGCCTGCGACAGATGCAAGCCGAATGGAAGGTCAGCCCTGCTCACAGAACCGCAGGCGCTGGCATGGCGCCGCAAGAGCCATGGGGCGACAGGCAAGGGAGGCGCCTCACTATGGTCTGGAAGAAAGGGGCGACGATGACAAGAAACGCTCGCAGGAAAGCTGCGTTGTGCCTGACGGCAGTCCTGGCGCTCTGGATGACCCACCTGAGCGCGGCGGCGGCGGAGCAAGCCCTTTTCGAAAAGAACCCCGATGTGCGGGCCACACTGCTTCGGTGGGAACGCCAGGCGCCGCCGTCGGTCAAAGACCAGATCAAGACTCTCCGCACGGCGGATACGCCTAAGAAGAAGAGAGACGCATGTTGGAGCCTGGGCAATGCCCGCGCGAAGGGCGCCGTCCTGGCGCTGATCGCCGCCATGGACGGCGAGGATTCAGAGCTCAGCATGGCCGCAGCGAGCGCGCTGGTCCACATAGGAGCCCCCGCCGTCACGCCTCTGACCATCCTGTTGAAGGACGAGGATCATTATGTCCGCTGGCGAGCCGCCAAGCAGTTGGGATACATAGGGGACACCTTCGCCGTGAAGCCCCTGATCGGGGCCCTCAACGACGCGGATAACACTGTCCGCGCGCAAGTGGTGCGGGCGCTTGTCCGTATGAGAACTCCGGCCGTCAAGCCGCTTATCGCCGCCCTGGGCGACGCAAATAAAACCGTTCGCATGGGAGCGGCGCAGGCTCTCGGCCAGATGGGCAACGAGCGGGCCGTCGAGCCACTGAACGCCGCGTTGAGGGACGCCGATCCCGAGGTCCGCACGAGCGCGGCAGAGGCTCTGGGCCAAATAGGCGACGCCCGCGCCGCCGAAGCACTGAACGCCGCGTTGGCCGACGCCGATGCCGAGGTCCGCCTGAGCGCAGCGCACGCCCTAGGACAGATAGGCGACCCCCGGGCCGTAGGGCCGCTGATCGGAGCGCTGAAAGACGCTGACGAGCGGGTCCGCCGGGCGTCCGCCGCCGCGCTGGGCGAGATAGGCGACGCCCGAGCCGCCGAGCCCCTGGCCGCAATGCTGACCGACGTGGATGATAAACTCCGCGCGGCAGTCACCGGGGCGCTGGGCCAGATAGGCGGCAGCTACGCCATCAGCGCCCTCATCCCCGCGCTGGAAGACAACAGCCCGCACGTGCGCCGGCAAGTGGCGGAGGCGCTGGTCAAGATAGGAACCCCCGCCGTCGAGCCGCTCATCGCCGCCCTGGACGACCCTGACCTTTGGACCCACCGAATCGCCGCGAATGCGCTGGGCCAGATAGGGGATGCGCGGGCCACCGAGCCACTCGTCGCCGCCCTGAGCAATCCGGACGCCTGGCTCCGCAGGCAGACGGCCCGGGCGCTGGGCCGCATAGGCGACGAACGGGCCGTCGAGCCACTGATCAATGCGCTGAAGGACGAAGATGGCGGAGTTCGCCTGGCGGCGGCGGACGCACTGGACAAGTTAGGCGACGCCCGCGCCGCCGAACCCCTTATCAGCCTCTTGAACGACGTGGATGTGGACGTCCGCCGGCAGGCGGCGGTGGCGCTGAGCAAGATAGGCGATGCCCGAGCCGTCGAAGCGCTTATCGGCCTCTTGAACGACGTAGATGAGCCTCTGCGCCGGGCGGCTGTGGAGGCGCTTGGCAAGATAGGCGACGCCCGCGCCGTGGAGCCCGTTATCCTCGCGCTCAGGGACGACGACCTCGATGTCCGCCAGGCGGCGGCGACGACGCTGGGCGAGATAGGCGACCAGCGGGCCGCAGTGCCACTGAACGCCGCGTTGGCCGACGCCGATCCCGAGGTCCGCGTGAGGGCGGCGAAAGCGCTGGCTCAGGTGGGTGACGCGCGCGGAGTGGAGTTCCTGATCGCCGCGCTCAAGGACGAGGATGCGCGCCTTCGCATGTTGACGCCGGACGCGCTGGGCGAGATAGGGGCTCCCGCTCTGGAGCCCCTGATCGCCGCGCTGAAGGACGCCGACGACAGGGCCCGCTCGGGAGCGGCCAAGGCGCTGGGCGAGATAGGCGACGTGCGGGCCATGCGGCCCCTGATCGCCGCGTTGAGCGACACGGGCGCGTACGTCTCCAGTGAAGCCGCGGCAGCGCTGGGCAAGATCGGAAGCCCCGCCGTGGGGCCGCTGATAGCCGCCTTGAAGGACAGAAATAAGGATTCCCTCCAGGGGATTGCAGAGGCGCTCAGCAAGATAGGGACTCCAGCCGTGGATCCCCTGATTGCCGAGTTGCGCGACAAGAATATGCATGTCCGCGTGGAAGCTATGAAGGCGTTGGGTTGGATAGGGGACGCGCGGGCGGTCGAGCCACTGATCGCCATGCTGAAGGATCAGGTAGCGTATCCCCGCATATGGGCGGCATGGGCGCTGGGCCAGATAGGGGACTCACGGGCCGTGGGGCCCCTGATAGCCGCCTTGAGCGACGCCAGCCCGGATGTCCGTCAATGGGCGACAAAGGAGCTGCGCTCCATAACCGGCCAGGACTTCGGCAAGTCGCGCGCAGACTGGCAACAGTGGTGGGAGCAGCACAGAAAGTAGACCCCCGCTTCGCCCCGCTGACGTAGCGAAGCCCCTGTAGCTACAGCCGGTAGGCGCGACAGGCGCCCAGGGCGCCTCTTCTCCCTTTTCTCACTGTTGCCGAAAGGACGGGGGCGTGATAAACTGCGTTTTCCTTTTCGCCTCTTGCGAGACCATTTTCATGAACATCTCAATCACGTTGCCCGACGGCAGTGTCCTCAAGAAGCAAGCCGGCGCCACCCCCGCCGAGGTGGCCGCGCAGATAGGCGCCGGGCTGGCCCGCGATGCCGTGGCCGCCCGCGTTGACGACGTTCTGGTGGACCTGAACCTCCCCCTGGAGCAGGACTGCGAGCTGTCCATAATCACAATTGATACGCCAGAGGGGCTTCAGATCATGCGGCACAGCGCGGCCCACGTCATGGCCTGCGCCGTGGGCCGGCTCTACGAAGGGGTCAAGTTCGGCATCGGGCCAGCCATCACGGACGGGTTCTACTACGATTTCGACCTGCCGGAGGCCATCTCCGCCGACGACCTTGAGCGCATCGAAGATGAGATGGCCCGCATCGCGAGCGAGGAGGCGCCTTTCGCGCGGGAGGAACTGCCCACGGAGCAGGCCTCCGAGCTTATGCGGGAGAACGGACAGAGCTACAAGGTGGAACTCATCGAGGAGATCGAAGAGCGCGTGGTCTCGTTCTACCACACGGCCGGCTTCGTTGATCTATGCCGGGGCCCGCACATCCCCCACACGGGCAAGCTTGGGGCGCTGAAGCTGCTGAGCGTGGCCGGCGCCTACTGGCGGGGAGACGAGAAGAACGCCCAGTTGCAGCGCATCTACGGCACAGCCTTTGCCACCGAAGACCAGCTCCAGGAGCATATCCGGCGCCTTGAAGAGGCCGAGAAGCGCGATCATCGCAAGCTCGGGCGCGAGCTTGACCTGTTCAGCTTTGACGAGGAGATCGGCCGGGGCCTCGTGCTCTGGCATCCGCGGGGGGCCATCGTCCGCGAGGTGATCGAGGACTATTGGAAGAAGCTGCACCGCAAGCGGGGCTATGAACCCGTCTTCACCCCCCACATCGCCTCCGAGAAGGTCTACCTGCGCAGCGGGCACATACCGAAATACGAGGACATGATGTACGCCCCCCTCCTGATTGACGAAGAGGCCTACCGCGTCAGGCCGATGAACTGCCCCGCGCACATCAAAATCTTCCAGACCGGCATCCGCTCCTACCGGGACCTGCCCATCCGCTACGCCGAACTGGGAACCGTCTATCGCTACGAGATGAGCGGGGCGCTCAGGGGCCTGCTCCGCGTGCGGGGCTTCACCCAGGACGACGCACACATCTTCTGCACGCCCGGGCAGATTGTGGACGAAGTTGAGGGCGTGCTGGACTTGACGGAGGAAATCCTCGGCGTCTTCGGCCTGAACTACAAGTTCTACCTCTCCACCCGGCCGGAGGTGTCGCTGGAGAGCGCCAGCGACGAAGAATGGCAGCGCGCCACCGAGGCGCTGCGACAGGCCCTGGAGGCCAGGGACCTGCCCTACGAGGTGGACGAGGGCGCGGGCGCCTTCTACGCCCCCAAGATAGACGTGGTCCCGTTTGACTCGCTCGGGCGCGAGTGGGAACAGGGGCCCACCATCCAGGTGGACCTGAACCTGCCGAAACGCTTCGACGTGACCTACGTGGGCGAGGACGGCAAGGAGCACGAGTGCATCATTCTGCACCGGGCCATCCTCGGCTCGCTGGAGCGCTTCATGGGGGAGATCATCGAGCACTTCGCCGGCTGGTTCCCCGTCTGGCTGGCCCCGGAGCAGGCGCGCATCCTGCCCATCACTGACGATCAACTCCCCTACGCGCAGGAAGCGCTGCGGCGCCTCGAGGGGGAAGGCGTCCGGGCATCGGTGGACGACCGCAACGAGACTGTGAGCTACAAGATCCGATCGGGCACTATGCAGAAGGTTCCCTACCTGCTGATCGTCGGCGCCAGGGAAGTTGAGCGCGGCACGGTGAGCGTGCGCAGCCACGAAAACGGCGATGAGGGCCCGGTCGAGGTCGAGGCATTCGTCGCCCGAATCACCGAAGAGATCAAAACCAAAGCCCTGCCCGCGGAGCTGTAGGTTTATCCGGCAGCCTCGTAGTAGGTCTCGTAGAGGCGCTGTCTTCTGCGGATCGCGTCCGCGTCGAGCAGGGCCTGCACGTGTTTGATCACTTCGTTCCGGTGGATGCCCAGGCCCGTGACGATGTCCTCAAGCGTGCAGGGACGCCGCAGCAGGAGCGCAAGCACCTCCTCTTTATGCGCCGTGGCGTCCGCGGTCAGCTCGACCGTCGCCGCAGGGGCGATTATCTCCGCGCGCGGCCCCAGCATGGCGCATATCTCGTGCAACCTGTCGGACGGCGGCCCGCTCAGGAACGCCTCCGCGGTGGGACGCACCGGATTGTTGACCTGGACGCGATGCGGATCAATTCGATCTACGAAAGACCTGATCCGCCCGATTTGCTGGTCGGAGGAGTTCACGCCATCCACTATGAAGACCTCCAGCCACACTTGCCCCTCGAACTCCTCCCGCAGGGCAACCAGCCCCTCCGCCACCTTTTCGAGTGTGAGCCCCGGATGGGGACGGTTGATGCGTTGAAACGTCTCCTCATCGCCGGCGTCGAGCGAGGGCAGAACCAGGTCCAGCGCGTCGCACTCGGCGCGCACCTCCGGCCGGAAGAACAGCGCGCCGTTTGTCAGCAGCGCGAGCGGCACGTCGCTGAAGCGCCGGATGCCCGACGCCACCTCGCCGAAATGGCTCAGGAGCGTGGGCTCACCCGATCCGGCAAGCGTGATGTAGTCGGGACGCGGACACCCCTCCAGACGGCGGCGAACGTCCTCCACCACCGCCTCCACCGGGACGTAGTCGCGCCGCTCCACGGTCGTCTGCGGCGTGGGGCCGAGCTGGCAGTAGATGCAGTTGAAGTTGCACGTTTTCAAGGGCACGAGGTCGACTCCAAGGGAGCGACCCAGCCGCCGCGACGGAACCGGCCCATAAGTGTAATCACCCATAAATCACCCCGCTATCTTGATGTCGACGACCGGCGAGCCGTCCAGGGCGTCCAGCCCGCTTACCACGATCTCGGCCTCCCTCACCTCTTCGACCTCCACAACGGTGGAGCCGATGGGATTGGGGCGCATCGGGCCGCGCACCGCGAAGACGCCGCGCCTGGGCCTGGACGTGTCGCCCTGCGGATGGACTTGCAGTATCCGCCTGTCCTCTTCGCCCAACCGGTGCATCCAGAACAGCACTTGCAACCGGTTGCCGGGCTCGATGCCGAGCATGGCATCTTTGAACTCCGGCAGGATAACGATCACGCATTTCCCTTCCGTAGATTCCGCCTCGCGGCGCCTGACGACGCCCACCGGTCGAACTTCGCGCGTTTCCATCACACTTCCTCTGAAGAATGCCAATCTGCCAGTTTACACGCGCAGAGAGCAGGTGTCAAAATCGCGCGCATTTGGCGGCCCGGTCATTCGATTGTAGAATGCCCTTTCTGAACTACCTCGATTCTATCAGGTGCGCTCAATGGAAAAACTCCTTGTGGTGACAGGTCGCGGCGGCGTGGGCAAGAGCACCTTCGCCGCCCTGTGCGCGCGGCGCCTAGCGTCTTCGCCGCTGCTGATCGACGCCGATCCGGACCAGAGCCTGGCGTCCCTGCTCGGGATTGACCTGGCGGCCGAAGGCGTCAATTCCATCTCCGACGTGCTCTACAAGTTGCAGGACCCGAAGGCATACAAAGAACTCGGCTCCATGCCACTGGCGCAGAAGATGGAGTATCTGATCAGCCTGTCCTGCCTGTACGAAGGCCCGCAGTTCGACCTGCTGACGCTGGGCGTGAAGTGGACGCGCGGCTGCTACTGCCAGCCCAATAACGTCCTGCAAAGCCTGATACCCTCCCTGGCGCAGAACTACCGCTACACGGTCCTGGACTCCCCGGCGGGCCTCGAACACGTCAACAGGCGCGTCGTGCGCCGCGTCAACGACATATTCGCGCTTATCGATCCCTCAACCAAAGCCCTGCGGAATGCTCGCCGCCTCGTCGAGATAGCGCAGGCCATAGGCGTCCAGTTCGGCAACCTCTACCTGGTGGGGAATTACCGCTTCACCGCGGAGGCCGAGCAGCGCGCGCGCGCCTTCGACGGGGCCACCTACCTGGGCAGTGTCCGCGGCGACGAACAGGTCCAGTCCTTCGACTGGGACGGCCGTTCCCTGCTGGACCTGCCGGAGGACTCGCCGGCGCTCCAGGACGTGGGCGCCATTCTCGCAAAGGCAGGCTACGAACAGAAGGTAGAAGGATGAAGGCGCAATTATGAATTACCGATGGCAACGTGAGAAAGACCTTAGCACGCCTGGAGGAGTATGCCGTGGCTGCGAACGATAGCCTTCTAAAGCTGGATGGCGCCAATTGTTTTGAAGACCGGATCGGGCAAGAGCATGGCCTGCGCCCCGAGGATCTGGACAAGCTCCAGCAGCGCATCGCCTCCTGCCACGCGGAGCTGGAGAGCCGCCGTGGGGGCGACGTCGGCTTCATGGAACTTCCCTACGACGAGGAACTCGCCGCGCGCATCGTCGAGAAGGCCGGGGAGCT
This sequence comes from Planctomycetota bacterium, assembly GCA_021161675.1. GTDB lineage: Bacteria > Planctomycetota > Brocadiia > SM23-32 > SM23-32 > JAGHAF01. The sequence continues at coordinate 31,449 of JAGHAF010000026.1, forward strand.
TCGCGGCTGGTGCCATAACTTCGTCGTCCTCGGCATCGGCGGCTCCGCCCTGGGCGCCATCGCCCTTCACACGGCGCTGAATCACTCCTTCCACAACCTGCTGCCGGCGGGCCACCCCGGCCGCAAGGGCGCGCCGCGCCTCTTCGTGATGGACAACGTGGACCCCGCGCTCCTGTCACATTTCTTCGACGTGATCGAGGACGAACTCCCCGAGACCGCCTTCAACGTCATCACCAAGTCGGGCTCGACCGCCGAGACCATGAGCCAGTTCCTGCACGTGCGCGAGCTGCTTCGGCGCAGGGGCGCGGACCCGGCCCGGCAGATCATCGCCACCACCGACGCCGACCCGGAGAAAAGCATTCTGCGCCGCATCGCTCAGCGGGAGGGCTTTTGCACGCTGCCCATCCCGCAGAACGTGGGCGGGCGTTTCAGCGTGCTCAGCGCCGTGGGGCTGCTCAGCGCCGCCGTGGGCGGGATAGACGTGCGCCGCCTGCTCGCCGGCGCGGCCGCAATGGACGCGCGCTGTCGCTCCGGCGACCCGCGCCGGAATCCAGCCGCCCTCTATGCCGCCCTGCTCTACCTGTTCTACGGCCGTGGCAAGCCCATCACCGTCCTCATGCCCTACTGCCACGCCCTGCGGCGGCTGGGCGACTGGTACGTGCAGCTCTGGGCCGAGAGCCTGGGCAAACGGGACGGCCTCGAGACCACGGACATCTTCAACGGCCCCACCCCCGTCGCCTCGGTTGGCGTGACTGACCAGCACTCCACCATGCAGCTCTACCAGGACGGACGTTTCGACAAAGTCATCACCCTGGTCGAGGTGCAGCGTGTGCTGCCGGAAGGTGAGAATCTGCCCATCGCCCGGGGAGACTGCGAAGACGAACTCTCATACCTGGCCGGGCGCGGCTTCGAAGAGCTTTTCCAGGCCGAGCTAAGCGCAACCCGCCGCGCGCTGACCGACAAGAGTCGCCCGAACCTGACCCTCCGAATCCCCGAGGTAAGCCCCTGGACGCTGGGCGAGATGTTCATGTTCTTCGAGTATGCCGTCGCCTACAGCGGCTCTCTGTACGGGGTGAACACCTTTGACCAACCCGGCGTGGAACTCGGAAAGCAATACACCTACGGCCTGATGGGCAGGGAAGGTTATTCGGCCCCGGCGCAACCCTGACAGGTGTTTTTCGCGCGTTGCAGGGGAGCGGGCAGGACAGTCGCGCCTCGTCTGCGCAGTTGCGGGCGCGCTCTGCGCCGAACTATAATAGCCTGACGCTGAAACCCGAGAAAAAGGCTCCATGAGCTACTTCCGCCCCAATATAGACGCAATGGACGGCTACACGCCCGGCTTCCAGCCGAAGGGGACGGACTTCGTGAAGCTGAACACCAATGAGAACCCTTACCCGCCCTCCCCGCGGGCGCTGGAAGCCATCCGGGAACAGATGGGCGAACGCCTGCGCAAATACCCCGATCCGATGGCTGACCGCTTCCGCGCGGCGGCCGCGGAGGCGCTCA
>JAGHAF010000125.1 GCA_021161675.1 Planctomycetota bacterium
CTCTTGCAGATAGTTCACCAGACCCACCAGCGAATCCATCTGCTTCGGCGTCGGATACCCGTTCTCGAAATCCCCCACCAGGCAGATACCGATCCCGTGCTGGTTATACTCATCCACGCCGGCGTGGGCGCCCTGGATCTGCGTCTCCCAGCGGAAGGTGACCTCAATCGCCCCGTCGGGGCTGCCGTTGCCGTTGCCGATTACGAAGTCATACCCCACTCCCAGCCATCCTTTCTGCTTGTGGTAGCGATCGAAGATGGCCTCACTGCCGCTTCGGGTGAAGCTGTGATGAATGACGATGTAGTCCCACCGCCGCTTCAGGGGCGTCTCCAGCCGGCCATAAACGTTCAGCTTCCCCTCGGCGGACCTGTAATCGTAAACCGGGCGCACGGCGCTGAGCAGCGGGGGCAACTCCAGGTCAACAACGGGCGGGGGGTAATCATCCGGATCGGCGTCGGCCTCGAACTCGGCGGCGAAACTCCCCCTCTCGCCACCGGTTGAGAGTGACTTCTGCATCCGGGCGCACCCGCCCAGCAGCAGCAGGCCGACCACCACAACCAGGGCGATAACGACCACCATCTCCGGCAACGTAAATGCGTTGCGCTGATTCATTTCGCCATCTTTCCGGTTGGCTCACGGGGCAAAATCCTCACAGCAGGTTCAATTTAACCGCTCAGGCACGCGCCTTTCAACCGCCGCGCGTATATTTCCCGGTAAGAGGCGCTTTCAACGCACGGCATGTAGCTGAGGCCGGATGATCCAGCTTTTTTCGCGCACAATCGCAAGGGCGCATCTCGCACGCCCAGATTTCCAGAAAGTTTCCCCTCCGGGCCGGGCCACGCTGTAACTACTCTCACAGCAAACTCTTATAAACCGGTGGAGGGACCCACCCAGTCGGCGTGCCGAGAAATGTCCTGGAAAACCAGAAAATAACACTTGAAATGCAAGATATAGCGTGCTAATATACGTATATGTTCAAGATATAGCACTCGTGCTTTGAATGGCTCTTTCTCTCCCGGGGCAGGTGTTCGTCTGTGTCGGGGCGGTTCCTGGAGGATGTATCGGTGCAGTGCCCTTACTGCAAAGAAGACAGCGATTGGGTGGTGAACTCCCGGCCGAGCGCCGACGGCGGCCAGGTCAGACGCCGCAGAGAGTGCAAGGCATGTGGCCGGCGCTTCACCACCTACGAGCGGATCGAGCAAAGCGTGTTGCGCGTGATTAAGAAGGACAAAAGCCGGGAGGATTTCGACCCCGACAAGGTGCTGCTGGGAATGGACAAGGCCTGCTACAGGCGGCCAATCTCGGGAGAGACGCTCAGAGAGCTGGCGCAAAAGATCGAGAAGCGACTCCACCAGCACTACGAGGGGGAGGTTTCCTCCGAGGTAATTGGGGAGATGGTAATGGAGGAGCTGCGCGGGCTGGACCACGTCGCCTATATCCGATTCGCCTCCGTCTACCGGGACTTCAAAGACGCCGGCGATTTCATCGAGGAAGTCGGGGCCCTGGAATTAGGGCTGCGAGCGTCCGGCCACAGCCTTCAATCCTGAGTGAACTCATTTAGACACGGGGAAGCGCACAATGGCGACTGAAGTAGACATCAGTGAAGATCACGGTCGTAAACTCCTTATCGAAGCGGTGCAGAAAAGGGACGGCCGGCGCGTGCCGTTCAACGAGACCAAGATCGCCGACGCCATCTTCCAGGCGGCGCAGGCGGTCGGCGGAGACGATCGGGCGCTTGCCGAAGAGCTGGCCTCCATGGTCACCATGATGCTGGAAAGAAGCTACGACGGCACGCCCCCACAGATAGAGGATGTCCAGGACACCGTCGAGAAGGTGTTGATCGAGACCGGACACGCCAGAACAGCCAAGGCTTACATCCTCTACCGCGACAGGCGGGCCCGCATCCGCCAGTCCCTCCAGGTGCGAAAACCAGTGCGCAACAACGGCGATTCCACCGACATCGCCCTTCTGGTCAACACCGAGACTCAGGACAAGATAGACCAATGGGACAAGGCCAATATCGCTCGCGCGCTCGAGCTGGAGGCCGAACTGGACCAGAAGGCGGCCCACGGGATCGCCTCGGCCGTCGAGCGAAAGGTTATAAGCAGCGGCCTGACCCGTATCTCCACCTCACTGATCCGAGAGCTGGTGGACAATGAACTCTTCGAAAGAGGGCTGACCGCCAGGCTCAAGAAACAGGCCGTCCTCGGCATGCCCAAGTTCGACCTGGCCCAGATCATCCACAACAAGAGCAAGGAAAACGCCAACATCGCCCAGAATAACCCCGAGGCGATTAACCTGGCGCTCGCCGAGCACACGCTCAAGCAATACGCGCTCCAGGAAGTGTTCAGCCCGGAAGTGGCCGAGGCCCACATGCTGGGCATGATTCACCTGCACGATCTCGGATATCCAACCAGAGTCTACTGCTCGAGTCACTCCCTGGAATACTTGAAAAAATTCGGCCTCAACCTCCAGAACCTGGACACCGCCAGCGCCCCTGCCCGCCATGCCAGCACGCTGACCGGCCACCTGAACACCTTCCTGGCCTCCATGCAGGCTTACTACGCCGGCGCCCTGGGCGTGGGCTACATCAACATCCTCTACGCCCCCTTCCTGGAAGGCATGTCCTACGGCCAGATGAGGCAGGAGGCCCAGCACCTGATCTTCAGCTCCTCGCAAAACGCCTTCAGCCGCGGGGGACAGACACTGTTCCTGGATTTCAACGTCCATACCGGCGTGCCGGGCTACCTGCGCAACGTGCCCGCCATCGGCCCCGGCGGAGAGTACAACGGCCGAACCTACGGCGAGTATGAGAAGACCGCCCAACGCTTCTGCAAGGCCATGCTGGACGTCTGGCGGGAAGGCGATCAGTACGGCAACGTCTTCGCCTTCCCGAAGTGCGACCTGCACATCACCGAGGATACGCTCAATGACCCCGGCCAGAGGAAGATACTCGACTATGCCTGCCGGATCGCCAGCGAAAACGGCACCCCTTACTTCGTATTTGATCGGGACGAGGTCACGCTGAGCGCCTGCTGCCGGCTGCGGACCACCATCCGCGACGACTACATGATCCGCCATCCCGAGAGCATGCGGTTCTGCGGCTTCCAGAACGTCACGATCAACCTGCCACAGATCGCCTACCGGGTCGGCAAAGGAAATTGGGACCGCTTCTATGAAGAGATGGACAGGATGATCGGCCTGGTAATCCAGGCGCACATGCAAAAACGCGCCTTCATCAGTTCCCTGATGACCGACCCGAGCAAGCCCCTGTGGGAAATCGGCAAGACGGCGCTGGACGGGCGCCCCTACGTGGACCTGAAGAAGGCCACTTACATCGTCGGACTTATCGGCCTCAACGAGTGCATGCACTACATGACCGGCAAGGAACTGCACGAAGGGCGCGAGATGATCCGCAAAGGGCTCCAGATCATCCGCCACATGCAGTTCCGAGCCAAGGCAATGGGTCAGGAGCAGGGCATGCGGGTGGCCCTGGAGGAATCCCCCGCCGAAAGCGCCTCCCGCCGGCTGGCAAAGGTTGACATGACCCGCTTCCCCCAGGCCGAGGCCTTCGTCCAGGGGGACATAGACGACGAGGAGATGTACTACACCAACAGCATCCACATGCGGGCCGACGCGCCGGTGGACCTGCTGACCCGCATCCGGATGCAGAGCAAATTCCACCGCGCCATCGAAAGCGGGGCCATCATCCACGCGTTCGTCGGGGAGGAACGCCCCCCCGCCTCCAGCATCATGAACCTGGTGGAAAAGACCTACCGGCACACCCAGGCGGCTCAGCTTACCATCAGCCCCGAGTTCACCATCTGCCAGGACTGCCACCAGTCCACCCCCGGGCTCAAAGGCGCCTGCGGCCACTGCGGCGGCACGAACGTCTACGGGATAACCCGCGTGGTCGGCTACTTCAGCCGCATTCCGAACTGGAACAAGTCCAAGATCGGCGAACTGAAAGACCGCCAGAAGGGCAACTACAGCGTGACAATGACATAAACCCACTTTGCTGGAGGAAACAGGAAGATGATCATCGAAATCTACGTCAAAGAAGGCTGCAAACTCTGCGCCAGCGCCAAGAGGAAGATCGCCCACCTTCTCAATAAGTGGCAGCTCAGCGACGAGCCCAAAGTTGTCCTCCAGGACACCGGAACGCCTGACGGAGCGGCGGAGAGCGACTTCTTCGACGTGTTTAGAATCCCGACCGTGCTGCTCAAACCGGAGGACGACCCGGACCACGTGCTGGCCCGCTGGGACGGCAAACCCCCGCCCAGCGACGAACTGCGCCGGCGGCTCTGCGCGTAGGTTTTGCGGCCCGGCGCCCTTGTTTTTCCATTCGGGAGAGAGGAGAAATGATACTTAACCATCAGCAGATCGTAGAACAATGCACCGGCCAAGAGAATGAACTAAGTATCAAGCCCTTTAATGAATCGCTTGTGGAGGCCGCATCTTATGATCTGAGCGTGGGCGCCCAGGCTATTACAACGAAATCCAAGAAAATTATCGATCTGGAGAAAGGAAAAATCCTTACCCTGGAAGGCGGAGACTGCGGGGTGGTAATCACAAACGAACGGCTCGAACTCGGCGCACGGTGCGCGGCACGTTTTGGCCTCAGGTCGAAGTTCTCCCGAAAGGGGCTTATGGCCGCCGTCGGGCCGCAAGTAGATCCAGGCTATCGTGGGAAACTGGTAATTGCTCTGTTCAATCCTACGCCCTCACCTATCACCCTCACCTACAAGACGCCCTTCCTGACGGCTGAGTTCCACTTGCTCGAGGAGCCCACAGATAATCCCTACAACGGCCCCTATCAAGACCGGGAGGATCTCTGCGCCGAGGACGTCGCCCTGGTTACTGAAAGAGATCGGATCCCCTTGGGGGAAATGATGGAGGTGCTAAACAGTCTTGCTGCCAGCGTCCGGACCATGAAGTGGTATCTAATCGCGTTCTCCGGTGTAGTTACGGTTGGCATAACCATAATCGCCGTGTTGGTTGCGCTTATAGCGATTGCAGCGATTGATTAACGCAAGTGAGAACACATGGAAATCAAAGGCTTCATCAAGAGCAGCTTGCTGGAATGGGAGGGGCGGCTGAGCAGCGTGCTCTTTCTGCCCACCTGTAACCTGCGCTGCCGCTATTGCCATGCGGGGGACCTGGTGCTCCACCCGGAGCGGCTCGACACCGTTCCCCTCACCGAGGTGTTGGAATATCTGCGTCAGAACTCGCTCTGGCTGGACGGAGTCGCCATTACCGGGGGGGAGCCCACGCTACACGGGCCCGAATTGCTCGACCTGACCGGACGCATACAAGACTGCGGCATGATGGCGCTGGTGGAGACGAACGGCACGCGGCCGGAGTGGCTGCGTAAGCTCATCGAGGGCGGGCGCGTCAACGCGCTCTCCATGGACGTAAAGGCCCCGCTCGAATCGGAAGCCTACCGTCGCGTCACGGCGGTAGACGTAGATGTCGACGCCATCCGGCAATCCATAGAAATCATCCGGGGCAGCGGGCTGGAATATGAGCTGCGCATCACCCTGGTTCCGGGCCTTGTCGGAAAGGAAGAGCTGGAGCGGATGCTGCCCGTGCTGGAGGGCTCTCGGCAGATCGCCCTGCAGAACTTCCGCCCCGATGACTGCCTGGATCCCGAGCTGGAAAAGACCACTCCCTACCAACCGGAAGAGATGGACTACTTCGCCCGCATGTGCGAGGGGGCGTGCGAACGTTGCGTCGTGCGCGGGCGGGACCACGCTGTCCGAGCGGCAAAATCCCCCACATAGAGCGTTTCCGGGACGCTAATGGGCATCCGGGCACGGTGATTTTCCGAAGCCTTTTTCCGTCGCAAATTGCCCAAGTGTGAAGCCTCGACTCGTCCTGAACTTGCTCCTTTCCAACCCGACGCCCGGCATAACTCTGTGCCAGTCCATCTGTTACGCCGGGCGCCGAGCCACCCGCATTCCGCTCGACCTTTAGAACTTCCCGCGTCGGGCCGAAAGGCGCCTCGACAGCTGAATCTGCCCGCGCCATTCGCCTAAACTCTCCTTTTCCACCCCACGGCCTGGCAGAACGGCGTGGGCGCCCCATTATCGAGTTCTTGTCAAAAGCATCGGGAAGCCGACATTGAAGCTGAAAAAGCTAGAGCTCTACGGGTTCAAGTCATTCGGACAGCGCACGACCTTCGAGTTCGAGGACAGCCTCTCCGCCGTGGTCGGCCCCAATGGGGCGGGCAAAAGCAACGTGGCCGACGCACTCAAATGGGTGCTCGGAGAGCGCAGCCCCGGCAAGCTGCGCAGCGCGGAGATGAGCAACGTCATCTTCAACGGCAGCGAAACCCGAAAACCACTCAATTACGCCGAAGTCACGCTGACTATTGATAACTCCGACGGATGGCTGGACCTGGAATACGACGAAGTCGCCATCCGGCGCCGCGTTGACCGAACCGGCCGCAGTGAATACCACCTGAACGATTCCCCGTGCCGCCTCAAAGACATCCGGACTCTGCTGATGGACACCGGTGTCGGCACGACCTCCTACAGTTTCATCGAGCAGGGCCAGATCAACCGGCTTCTGCGCTCAGGCCCCAAGGAACGGCGGGATGTATTCGAGGAGGCCGCCGGCATCAACCGCTTCCTTACCAGGAAGCGCGAGGCGGAACTGAAGCTCCAACGCGTCACCCAGAACCTGGAGCGAGTCAGCGACATCGTCGGCGAGATCGCACATCAGCTCCGCAGCGTGAAATACCAGGCCGCCCGCGCCCGCACGTTCAAAGAACAGAGCAATCAACTCCAACGTCTCCGCCTGGCCTACTCCCTCCGAAAGCGCCGGGACCTGAGCGCGCAAGAAGCGCACGTCAAGGGCGAACTCGCCGCAGCGGAAACTGAAGAATCCACGCTCCAGCGCCAAAGCTTCTCCGCGCAGGAAGAACTTGAATCCGCCCGCACCCGCCTGGAGCAGATCCGCACCCGCCTCGGGGAGCGCCGCTATAGACTGACCCGCATTGAATCACAACTGGAGGGCCTCGCCCGACAGGCCGATTACAACCGGCAGCACGGCGCCGAACTGAAAAGCCAGCTCGACGAGCTGTCGCAGCGTCGCAAGAGCGCCGCCCAACGGCTCCGGCGCCTCCAAGAGGAAATCCAGCAGAAATCCGCCGCCTTGCAAGAAACAAGCGCCCAGCTTGACCTCCAGACCGACCGGCTCCAAACCCAACGCGAGCAGATAACCACCTTGCGCGGCGAAATCCGGCAAGTCGAGGAGGAACTGAAAAGCAAAGACCGGACGGTCCTTGAACTGATGGCACGTGAGTCCGGCCTGCACAACCAGCTTGAGGTCCTCGCCGCCAGACGCCAGGCCGCGCAGACCCGCGCCGAACGACTCGGCAACCGGCGTCGCGAATTCGACTCCCGGATCGAACGCGCCGAAACCGAACGAGCGCAAACTACTCAGAAACTCGATATCCTGCAGGGCCGACTGGCCGCGCTCAACTCCCAGGAGAGCGACCTCTCCCGCCGCGCCGCCGAATGCCAATCGCGCATCGCGAGCACAGAAGAGGACATTCAGCGCACAGAACGCAAACTGAGCGAAAAAAAGGGCCGGCGCGACACGCTGCGTGACCTGATAGAACGCGGCGAAGGCCTGCGCTCCGGGGTGCGCCGAATCCTCGACGCCGCCCCCACCGGGCTGGTGGGACTGCTGGGCCGCCTGCTGGACGTCCCCCTCGAGCTGGGCCCCGCCGTGGAAGCCGTGCTCGGCCCCATGGCCCAGGCGCTTGTGTTCAACCGCCGCGAGGACGCCCTTTCGGCGCTTTCCATCTTGACCGAAAACGGCTCGGGACAGGCGGACGTAATCGCGCTGGACGCCATCCCCGCGGACCTTACCCCCGCCTATCGCCCGCAGGCGCCCGAGGCCGAGGGGCCGCTGATTGACCTTATCAAATACGACCAGGCCGCCGCCCCCGCAGTCCGGCTCCTGCTGGGAGGCGCACTGCTGGTCCCCAATGGCCCCGCGGCACGGGGCCTGCTCTCTGAAGGACTGCCTCCGGGGACCTGCATTGTCACCACGGAGGGGCAGTGCTTCCGCGCCAACGGCATCTGGTCGGTCGGCAGCCCGCAGCAGCCCGGCATTATAGGCAGGCGCGGTGAGCTGGCCCACCTTCAGGAGCAGATCGCCGGTTTCCAGCAAGAACTTTCCGGCTTGAAGCGTCTCGCAGCCGACGAGCAACTCAAAATGTCCGAGCTGGTGGAGGAGCGGCAATCCCTCGCCCAACGCACAAGCGCCCTGAACCGCTCGGCGGAGAACATGCGCCGGTATCTGGAGCTGGCCGGAAGAGAAATAGCCACTCTGCGCCAGGACCGTGACCTGACCGAAACGGAGACCAAGACGGTCCTCCAGGACTTAGAGGACTTCGACGGGCGGCGGCTGGAACTGGAGGAGCGGTCCGCGGCGGCCGTCCGCGAGCGTGAGGCAGCCCGCTCCGCCCTCAAGGAACTGCAAGAGGACGTCTGCGCGCTGCAAGAGCGCGAGAACGCGCTGAGCGAAAGTATCGGCGCCCTCGGGCCCGAGCTGGCGCGCACCCGGGAAAGACACGCCAGCTTGAACCATCTGTTGGAGAGGCTTCGCGCAGAACAGGAGCAAGAACAGGAAGAACTACAGAGGCTCCAGGCCGACGAAGAACGCAACGCCGAGAAACGCCGCCAGGCCCGCCAGGCGCTCGAGGCCTCACAAAAGGAGCAGGGCTCTCTAAGAGATGAAAAACAGGAACTGGACGCCGACCTCGCAAGGCAAACTGAGGCGGTCCAGCAGGCGCGGGAGGGCATCAGCGCACTCCAAGGTCGCTCCGCCGACCTTGCCGAGCGCCTCCAAGAGGCGCAGCGTCATGCGCAGGAGCTGCGCCTGGCTCGCCAGGAACTCCAGATAAAGAAACAGGACCTGCTGGAGCGAACGGCAGAGGCCTATGGGGTTCGCCTGGATGCGCTTGAACGCGATCCTGAGCAGTGGAAAGAAGCGTCGCCCTTCATCAACCGCCGCATAAGGGAATCGAGCGCAAGGCCCCAACCAGGCGCGGGCGGTAACGTGGCCGCCTGGTACGCCGAGACGGATCAAGAGCCGGACGAACTCGAACCGATCAGCCTCGATGAGGCCGTGCAACTGCGCAAGGCCGTGCTGGAGCTGGCCGATGACGCCGCCACGGACTGGGGGAAGATCAATGAGCAAATCCAACGTCTGAAGACGAAAGTGGGTCGCATAGGCAACGTTGACGTGGGCGCCATACGGCAACAGGAAGAGCTGGAGATACGGCTGCAATTCCTCACCGATCAGAAAGAAGACCTGGAGAAGGCCCGGCGCCACGAACAGGAGATCATCCGCAAACTCAACGCCAAGAGCCGGGAGAGCCTGCGGGAGACGTTCGCCGAGGTGCGCAGCAACTTCCAGGCGCTGTTCCGGAAACTCTTCGGCGGTGGCAAGGCGGACCTCATGCTCGATCCTGAAGAGGATATCCTCGAGGCGGGCATCGAGGTGATGGCCCGCCCGCCGGGCAAAGAGACCACCCCCCTGTCCCTGCTCAGCGGCGGCGAGCAAACCCTCACCACGATAGCGCTGCTCTTCGCCATCTTCCAGGCCAAGCCCAGCCCCTTCTGCCTGCTGGACGAAGTGGACGCGCCCCTGGACGATCACAACCTGGAGCGCTTCCTGATGATGCTGGAACAGTTCCGGCAGAACACCCAGTTCATCATCATTACCCACAACAAGCTGACGATGAGCGTGGCCGAAGCGCTCTACGGCATCACCATGACCGAAGGCGTGACCAGGAAGATATCGGTCAGGTTCGAAGACGTCCAGGCGTCGCTGGACTCTAAACCAAAACCCCTGGCCCGGGCAGGATAGCATAAGAAGGAAGAAGGACGAAGGCGGGATTGGAAACGGCAGCGGCGAGAGCGGGCGCCTTCAGAATTCGTAATTCATGATTCTTCCTTCTCCTGGTCGGCCACTGGCAGCGTAAAACCGAAGACGCTCCCCTCACCGGGAGCGCTCCGCACCCAGATGTCGCCGCCGGACTTTTCCACGATCTCCCGGCAGATGGCCAACCCTATCCCCGTGCCGGGAGCCTTGTCGGTAAGCCCGCCCTCCACCTGAGTGAACCTCTCGAAGACCCTCTCCTGATCTTCCAGGGCTATGCCGATCCCGCTGACACTTACCAGGATGGTGACGAATCTGCGCCCGGCAGCAACGGGCTCACCCGGCTCGACGCTCAGTTCGATCTTGCCGCCGTCCTCGGTGAACTTGAAAGCGTTGCCGACAAGGTTGTGCAGCACTCGGCTAACGTTGCTCGCGTCGGCCCATGCCGGCGGCGTTCCCTTCGGGATAATGGTCCGCAGCTGGATGCCCCGCTCATCGGCCTCGTGGGAAAACAGCCTGCAGCACTCCTCCGCCAGGCCGCGCAGGTCGATCGCCTCGGGGTTCAACTTCAGCTCCCCGTTGGCGATCTTGGCAAGGTCCAGAACATTGGATATCATCTCCGATAGCCGCTCGCTTTCCTGTCGGATGATTCCGGCGAACTCGCGGCGCTCCTCGGGACCCAGGTCGTCGTAGGTCTCCAGTATCTCGCTGAAAGAGCGTATGCTCGTCAGCGGCGTGCGCAGCTCGTGCGAGACGGCGGAGACGAACCAGTCTTTCATGGTGTCTAACTCTCGGAGTTCTTCGTTTAGGGCCGCCAGTTCAGCCGCCCTCTCGCGCATACGGCGCATGAGCCGCGCTTTCTCCAGGGCGATGGCAAGCTGATTGACACTGAGCTGTAACTGCCGCACAAGCTCGGCAGACATTGACTCCTTGCTGAATATCCCCAGCGCGCCCAGCAGGCTCTCGCCGACACGCAGGCTAAAGCCGACAAACGAGCGCATGTCCGTTCTGGAGAACCCGGGCCAGCCCCACCTGCGGGCTTCCCGCTGCAGGTCCACAACCGCTACCCCTTCGTCACCGAAGCAGAGCTTCAGCAGTGGCGCGCCCGTCGCGGGGCTTGCCAGCTCCGGTGGCATCCCGAAATCCTCGCCGGCCAGGGCGGCAAGCTCCAACGGACGGTTCGGCTCGCCCCCCTTCGGCAAATCATCCCAACCCGCCTGCAACACGGCCCTGTCCAGCCACAGCCATATGCTGTCCACCTGCGCTAGCTCGCTCTCCAGCCGGTGGACGAAGGTCTTGGGAATCTGCTCGATCTCGAGCTCCTGGTTCATTTCGTAGCTGATCAGGTGGAACGCGCGCAACTGCCCCAACACGGCGCTGAGGTGACTGTTCGCCTCCTCAAGCGCCTTCGTTCGGGACTTGACGATCCTGTCCAATCGTTCCGCCCGGGTGATGATCTCCCCTGCGAACAACGTTACCAGCAACACCCAGGCCACGCTGAAACCCAGCAGAACCGAGTTCAACTGCCGCAGATGCCATACCAATCCCACCAGAATGATGTTTACGGCCAGGATAATCCCAACCGAGACAGACTTGGGCAAACGCCTTGCTCTTGCTCCGCCGGCCATGGAATCACCCTGATTCTTCGGGCGCCAGCCGGGCCACCATAACAGTGATATCGTCGGTGACCGGATGGCCGCCCGAATAGGAAATGGCCGCCCCCACGATGCTCTCCGCCATCTGCGCGGGCGGGCTCTGAAACGCCTGCAAGGTCGCTTCTTGCAGGCCCCCGGTCCCAAAAAGCACGTTGCGCCCATCCATCGCCTCGATCAGGCCATCGGTATAGAACACGACGGTATCCCCCACCTCCAGTTGGATGGACTCTTGCTCGTATCGCCCGCCCTCCACCAGGCCCAACAGCATCCCCTCGGTGTCAAGCCATTTCCTCCGGTCGCCCTGGATCAGCAGCGGCAAAGGATGGCCCGCGCGGCAGAAATCCATCCTCCTGGCGCCCACGTCAATCTCGGCGTAGAACGCGCTGATGAATAGCTCCGATCTGATCAGGTCATCGAAGAGCACCTTGTTCACACGTTCCATCAGCCCGGCGACGCTGCTCCGATGCGCCGCTTCGCTGCGGACCACGCTGCGAAGCGCCGCCGCCATCAGCGCCGCGCCGATATCGTGGCCCGACACGTCGGCCACTATCAGACACACGTGCTCGTCCTGCACCCAGTAGTCAAACAGGTCGCCGCCCACGTGGCGCGCCGGCAGGCAGCGCCCTCCGGCCATCAGGGGTCCGACTCGCAGAGGGCCTTCCGGCAAGAGGCCGAGCTGGATTCGGGCCGCCAGCTGGACTTCCTGTTCCAGGCGCTGGTGTTCCCGCTCAACCTTCCGGAGGCGGCAGTCATGGATCTGGGTGGCGGTGGTGGCGGCCACCGCGCTGACCAGCTTCAGATCGCTTGCGGTGAATATGCCACCGCCGCGTTTTCGCGTCAGGTTGATAACGCCCAGGATCGTTTCCCCGCGGCTGCTCTCGCCGCTGATCTTCAGGAGGACGCTCAGGAAGCAGTTCGACTCGGCTAGTTCGTCCGTTCTAAGAGAATCGCCGGGCATCGGCTCGCCCTCGTTGACCACCATGGCCCGCCCGGTCTCGAAAACCTTCCCGCTGATCCTTTCTCCAGGGCGCACGACGACCTTATCGGCTATCTCCTCCGGCAGGCCGACGGAGGCGCGGATAGTCAACTCGCCGCTATCTTCGCTTACCACCATCACAGACGCCCGTTCGCAGTTCAGCAGCCAGGTCGCCTCCTCCACCACGAAACGGCATATCTCGTCTTCGTCTATCATGGCGCCGACACGATCAACCACCTCATACAGAAAGTTGAGCTCTTCGTAGCGATAAGCCAGTTCACCGGAGAGGCTCGTGATATCCTGGTCGACGGTGAAAAGGTGACTGATAACCTCGGCGGCGGCCTCGGCCGTCTGGCGGGTGGTCTGATCGACTCCGTGTCCCCTCACCACCCAGCCGATCCGCTTATTGCTTTGCCGGATCGGGAAGTCCACCTGCCCGCCAACCAGCTCCCCGCCCTCCTCGGCGAACTGAAGACTTGTGCCGGTCATGCGGGCAAGCCTGCTCAGGACGGCGCGATAGTCCTCGGGCGCGAATTCGGCCTTCAAAGAACCTCGCATGCCTCCTGGCGCCCACGCCATCCTGGCCATTGCCGGGCCCTCACCAACTTGAGCTTCATGGCAACATAAGCGTCGAGACGCTTCTCGACCTGCGCATTATACAACAACGTTGATCGCGCCGACCACGCCGCGCCAAACTCAAAACTCTATGCCCTTCGTTGCTGCCCGGCCGCTCTGAAAAGCGTGCTTCACGCATTTCATCTCGGTAATGGTGTCGGCAAGCTCCGCCAGTTCCTCGCAATGACCCCGCCCGGTCAGGACAACGTGAACCCCCTGCGCTCGCGCGCAGATCGCCTCTCGAACCGCGCCGGCGTCCAGCAGCCCGCGCTCAATCGCGTAGAGCGATTCATCCAGCACGACCATCCCGTATTGCCCGGCGGATAGCTCTTCGGCCGCTTCCTGGAGCGCAGCGCGCGCGGCGGCGCGCGCCTTCTCCATCCCCTCTTCATCGTTCTCTGGCAGAAAGCCCGTGCCCCGGCGCCGCACCTCTATCAGGTCGTGCAGGCGCTCCAGCGCCTCGTGCTCTCCCGTGCAGCGCTCTTTTATAAACTGGATTATCAGCACGCGCATTTGATGGCCCGCGGCGCGCAGGGCTGCCCCAAGCGCAGCGGTGGTTTTGCCCTTGCCACAACCGGTGAAGATAAGTATGCGACCGGCATTCGATTCCGCGCCCATAGCTGAACTCTCACTTTCCCGCAAGCGTCAACGATTTGCAACCCGCCTCAGACGGATCCGTCTTCTGGCTCTGCTCCCAACCACCTTCTTCGCAAATAGATACTACAGAATGGGTTCGTTTTGCGACCGGCCCGCTCCGGCGTCCTTTCCGGGACAGAACGGAAGTCAAGC
>JAGHAF010000034.1 GCA_021161675.1 Planctomycetota bacterium
CCTTCGGGACGTTGCGAAGCCATTCGATGATCTTGCGCATTACGTTTATACGGCCCGATTCGCCGCTGCCGACAATGCCGGCGCCATCTATGGCCTCGAACGGCCAGGTGAAGTAGAGCGAGCGGCCGCCACCGGGCAGGATGCGGTTCTGTATGGCCGATGATTTGCTGCCGCCTACGGTGCCAGGGCCGGCTCCCGTATACCAGGTGAAGACGGTGGCCGCCTCCAGGCCGTTCGGATCGAGTTCGGCCGTTCTGTCGGCGTTGCTCTCGCCGTTGGCGCCCTCGATATCCACGTCATTGATCAGGGCGCTCATCGTGTTCGGCTGGAGGCCCTCCATGCTGGTATAGTTCGAGTCTTCGGTAATCGTCACGCCGCCGAGGTAGTCCTGCTGGAAATCCTGGATGTAAGGCACCAATCTGTCCGTCGTCACCGGCGGCACAGTAAGGAGGGCGGCTTCATCCGGCATATACTGGTTTGTCAGGAAGTATCGGCCTCCGTTGTCCAGGTAGGTCTGCAGGTTCTGCGCCTCCTCCCAGCAAGTGGTGTCGTAGCGGAACAGGTAACCGTAGGGGCCGTCGGGCAGGAGATCCCCGCTGAAGGCGACGATTATCCCCCCGGAGTCCTGGAAGGACTTCATCGCGCCCGGCGTCAGGTCGCCGTAGTAGCGCTGCTGGTTCTTGATTGTGTCCCCGTTGGGACTGAGCGTGCAATAGACGTTGGAGCACCAGTACTGGTACTTGAACGGGGCGTCCTTGCCCAGGTCCTCGCCCAACTCCTTGTTCAGGACGGGTAGCGCGGGTTGCGGCAGGGACGAGTGGGCGTCCCATCCCCAACCAGACGAGCCCCAACCGGGAGGGGTATGGTCTCTGGGGTCGTCACCGGGAGCGTACCCTTTTCCGTCATAGCCGGGGTTGACGTAGTAATCCTCGACCTGAGAGCCCCACGCGTCACCGTTCAGGTAGTAGCGGTCGTGCTGGTCCTGATCCACGACGAGGATGTTGCATTCGGGGTCCCGGACGAACTGGTTGACGGCCTGGACGTAGAACCACCTTTCCTGGAGCCAGCGCCACTCGTCGCCGTCGCCAGGTTCCCAGACAGGGTTCTGAGCCTGGACGATCACCAGGTAGATGGACGGGACATAAGCGGTGAAGGCATACAAATACTGGCTGTCAACGGTCGCGCACGTTTCCGGGTCGCCGTCCCCGTCCATATCGGGATCCGCGTAACTGGGGGCAGGGAAGGACCAGTCTGACCACAGTGTCCCCTCCGCATCGTACCAATACCCACTCGTGTAGGTCGTGTTCTGTCGGAAGGGCGTGAGCACCCGAACGCGAACGACCTCGGCGTCTGTGGTGATGTGGAGCGCGACATCCACGCCGTCGTTATCTTCCGGGTGGTCCGGGTCGTAGCGGGGGATGACGTGGACAGGCATGTCGGAGGAGTTGTAGCGTGGCGTCGAGCGGTAGCCTGTCACCGGGACAGGCTGGCGCGGATTCATATCCGACAATTCTGGCCGCGGGTCGTCCTTGTGGGCCCGCTGACACATCGGCATGAGCAACGCGCTGTCGCCAAGCAGGCAGGCGCCGAACACGGTGGAGGCCACCCGGGGCTCCTGGGCCAGGAAATCCTCATTGTGCGCGGCGATGTAATCGCCAAGGGCATGGTTGAAGATGTCGCCCATGCCCGGCCCGGTGCTGGTCTGGTATGCCTCGGCGATCAGTTTCACGAATTCAACCTTCCCCATCACAGCAGTTTCTATATCGGCCGTCTCCGGGTCGTCCTCCCTTTCGATCTTCAGGACGCCCTTTTCCAGCCTTGTCATGGTGTGTCCTTCATTCTCGTCCACCGACTTGAGGTAGTTCATGGTGTGAGTGCTCAAGTCCGGATATTCCGTCGTATATGGCACTTCGGTGGAGTAGTCGGAACTGCTGAAGCCGATGACTCCGATGGGGCCTGCCGGCGAGAGCGTGGCCGCCTCACCGATGGACTGCTTGGTGTTTCCGCACAGGGCGTTGTCGAAGCGGTTGAGCATGGCGGTGCACGATATAAGCAGCGGCCGCCTTCCGTCAGTTGCGTCCCCGGGCCAGATGGCGGGGAAATCGTAATCGTAGATAGGGTCAGAGGGCGTGAGCCACGCGGTATCGCCATCGCCCGCCGCCGTGGGGCTCCACATGTCGCCCCGGCAGAGCAGATAAACGAATCCCGGCACATCGGCCTCAGCAGGTTGGCTGAGGTGCGCCAGCACATTCGACCAGTCCAATTCCTCATCCCCGGTTCCAAAGATGTTCTGCTGCAGGACTTTTATGCCGCTGAAGGTGTCATGCCCCTGTATCCTGTCGCTCAGCAGGTTCTGCGCGAAACCGGAGAAGAATTGATACCACCTGTAAAACTCGGTGGAACCGGACACCACCACCGCCCGGCCGAACCAGTTCTCATACGCGGTCTCTTTGTTGGTATCCGAGTTGAGAAGCGCCGCGTAGTTATGAATCTTCTCGATGCACGGCTCATCCGGCTCATATGGCAGGCCGTGGGTATCCTCTGTCCTGTAATAGTGCTTGCTGCCAACAGGTATGCGGCCGACCTGGTAAGCGGGGCTCGTGCTGACGTCGGGCGTCTTAGTCTGGGAGGAGTAGAAGAAATCTGTGGGAACCCAATGGTGAACTGTGGAGCCCCCAGCCACAGAAGAGTAATGGAAATAGAAACTGGGGGCGACACGGTCAGCATCGCCGACCAGGATGACGTACTGCAAGTTCTCGGCATCGGCCTTGTCATTTGTTCCGAAGCCATCGGGATCATTCCACGCGTGCGCCGCATCCTGGAGGAGTGTCCGGATGGCCCGCGCGGTCCATTCTTCGTACCTGTCCTGTGAGCCGTACACGAAATCATCCTTCGCAGACAAGCCGCCCGTTTCGTTGGGTCCGGTGGCGGCTCTCTCTGCCCGGGTCATGGTGTACCAGCCGTCGAAGTCGGTGATCTCAGGCACCCAGTCGGCCTGTGGCGTGCAGTCGGCACGGTTAGCGGCATCATTGTTCAAACCACCGTAGGAGGCTGTCAGCTCCTCCGAACCGACCATGGCGGTCTGGATGGAGGGGTTATGAATGTTCTCGTGAATGTTGACCAGGTCCTCAGCAATGCCCTTGAAGTCATAGTCTTTCTCCTCGGGGTCGAGCGCGAGGGTGCCGTACATGCTCTCCCAGTAAACGACCAACGCCTCGGTCCCGGATTCGTTGAGCTTCGCGCTGCTGAACTCCGGCACGGTCGTGAACTCCCATCCAGCTGCGAAATCGTCGCGGAGGTCGGCCCAGAAGTACTCCTCGCCGGGGTCCTTGATATCGTCGACGCTAGCGTCGTCGTAGAGGGGATTCCCGTCTCCATCGCAATAAACGATACGCCACTGGTAGGTCCTGCCCGGCAGCAGTCGCTCGTAGTTGGGGTCAAAGTGCCAGAACTCGCGCAGCTTCTCCTGGTCGGTGCCGTTCACCGGGTCGTAGGTTTTAACCACCAGGTCATCGTTGATGCCGGTGATATTTCCGCTCGTATCTGTCACCACCCAGTCGGGCACTTCGTCGGCATCCATGTCCCTGAGCAAGAGCTTCTCCTGCGCGCCCGCAAGGCCGTCCGGGTGCGCATTCCAGAGGAATCGCACGTACACCCCGACACGAGTGCTTCCGTCCGTCGGCTGGCACATGGGCACGTGCACTGTCCATCCCGTCGCGTCAGGGTAATAGGAGGACCCGTCGTAGATACGCCACCTGTACACCCTGTTCTCCCTGAGTCCGGCGTAGGGACCGGGGAGACGGGGGTCGGCTATGGACACATACGGCCAATTGGGCAGGGGATTAATACTAAAAACGGCGCTGTCCCATTCGTGGGTCTCCGCCTCACCGGTGCTCTTGACGTAGGGCGCCTGGGGGAGCCAACTGGGAGGGTTCACGCCGTCGTACTCCGTTATCTGGAGTGTGTACGTGCCGCTGCCTCGTAGCTCGACGGAGAACTCCCGGCCGGGCGCCACGGCAGAGTCATTCCTCGGGTTGGGGAATCCGACGTCCGCTCCGGCGACATTCGCCAGCAAAGATACGAGACCGAGCGCCAGAACAAGACTGCAAAGGCGGGAATTGACAGTATGATTACGCTTCTTCATGACGACTCCTTATTTAGGCTTCGCAAACGGCGTGTCATCGTAACTCTTATGGACGAGCGTCCCTTCGCCCTGCCATAACCGGGCCGGCTTCACACACGGGGGCTCTGATAGCGCACTCTTCCCTTTTTCATACCAATCAACTTTAGCGGATGGCAATCCTCTTTGCAAGTATCGAACCTGGGGGCGGGGACGGCGAAGCATGAAGGATAAAGTACAAGCGATGAAATCTAACCTCAACGGCGCCCTTCATAATTCGGCCTTGGACATTGAGCATTCGATATTGGATATTCTCCTGCAATCCGCAGATTACGCAGATGAACAGCAAGGACAGAACGAGAACGGACATTCGACTCCACTCAGGGCCATGGGCCTGCCGGAGAATATGAGAAACACGCAGTTCGCGCCGCTTACAACCAGCGTCGGACCCTCCTCTTATACTCCTGGTAAGATTCCCCGAAGGCCTGGCGCATGGCTTTCTCCTCGGAGCGTATGAAGAGCATTTCCATTGCCGCTACGAACGGCGGCACGACGAGCCAGGGAGTAAGGGCGCCGAGCAGCGCTGCGACACCGGCGAGCACCGCGCACATTCCGAGATACATGGGATGCCGGCTGAAGCGAAATGGGCCTTCGACGATAAGCGACGTCGGGGTCTCGGACGGCTTGACGGTGGTCTTCGCCCTCTTGAAGAGCCCGTCCGCCCAGACGTTGACGGCTACGCCGGCCAGAATCGGCAAGATGCCGAGATATCTGTAGGGGCTCGGTATCACGCGGATCACGGGGAACAGGAAGCCAAGAGCCACCATCGCAACGACGTTGGCGAGCAACCAGGCTGGGGGTTCTATCTTTCTTATCACTGTTCTTGGCTCTCCTGCAGGCTATCAGATACGGCACGGCATGGCAGGACACTCTCAAATATGATAAGGTTCGCAACCAATAGTCACAAGTGGGCAGGCGCCTGCCTTGACCCAAGAGGAAGCCCAGCGCGCGCAAGCCGAAGAGACAGCGCGGATCCCGCCCATGCGGGCCCGCCTCTTCCGTCCTTCGTCCCGCCGGTGCGCGACCACAGAGAGGGAAAGAGGAGGCGGGATAATGCTATTCGGCCGGTGTTGGCAGGCCGCAGCTTACAGCGGAAAGGCTGGACCTTTATGGATGATGACCGCTATAACGTGAGGATGCTGACCGTCACGTCCTGGGCGGGCCTGTTCGTATTCGCCATCGCTTCCACGCTTCTGTCGGTGAGCCTGAAGCCGATGGGCGAGGAGTTCGGCATCGGGTTCGCAGCCCGGGGGGCGCTCGGGCCGATCAGGGCCGGCTCCCTGGCCGTGTTCTGCCTCCTGGCCGGATGGGCCGCCGACAGGGTCGGCAAGAAGTGGCCTCTCGCCGTTGGCATGGCGGCCACCGCCCTGTCGCTGGTCTGGATCAGCGCCAGCCCCACCTTTGCGCTCTTCACCTGCGGGATAGTCTTCCTCGCGGTAGGCTTTGGCGTGATGGAAGCGCTGGTCAGCCCATTGGTGGCTGAGCTGCATCCGCGGGACGTGGCGTTACACCTGAACCTGCTGCACGCTTTTTACCCGGCCGGCATTGTCGTCTCGTCGCTGCTGGTTGGCTGGCTGCTCTCGAAGGGGTTGCGCTGGCGCGGGCCGTTTCTCTTCGCCGCCGTTCCGGCCCTTCTGGTGGGCCTGCTGTTTGTGGCCGCGCGCTACCCCGGCCGTGGGGCGTCGCAGGCCGCATCGCCACTGGGGGTTCGACAGATCCTCGCCCTCCCCGCGTTCTGGTGGCTGGCGCTGGCCATGTTGTTCGGCGCGGGATGCGAGGGCGGGCTGTTCTACTGGATCCCCAACTTCGTCCAGGATGAGTATGATGTCTCACCCATGGTCGGGGCGACGGGCCTGACTGTCTTCAGCGCGGCGCTGATGGTGGGGCGCTTCGGTTTCGCAGAACTCTCGCGCGTGCTGACGCAGAAGCAGATTCTCGTCGGGCTCTCCGTAGTGGGTTGCGCTGCGAGCCTGGTGTTCGCGCTGGCGCCCGTGCTGTGGATGACCCTCATCCAGGCGGGCGTGCTGGGCCTGTGCGTGTCGGCCTTCTGGCCGGGCTTACTCTCGCTGGCCGCCAGGCACATCGCCGTGGGCTCGGCCACGCTGTTCGCGATGCTGTCGGTGGCGGGCATTGTGGGATTCGGCGTCACGCCGTTCCTCATTGGCGCCGTGGCCCAGGGGTTTGGGCTGCGCGCCGGGCTTTGCGTTATGCCGGTGGCGTTCGTGGGCACGGCGCTGGCCCTTTGCGCGGTTTTCAGGCTGTGGGCGGCGCGTGGGGAGAGCAGGCCGTAAGCGTCTGCCTTCAGCGTCTCCTCCCGCAGGGCCGCGTGGCCGCGAGGACGAAGCATGAGTTCTTACATGGCAAGAAAGAATCCGCTGTGTTCCCGATCTGTTGAGGATCTGTTAGAATCAGTGGCCTCAAGCCGGACCGTTCGGCCGGGAGCCGTCTGGAATTGGGGTGGTGACCTGTTGGATTCGCGAAGGGAGGAGACGGAGAGATGTCAGAGTGGAATGACCTTGCGCACTGGATGTACGGTGACGTGAAGAGCGATAGGGGGGTTCTGGTACGCGCATCCGCTTCACGAGATCAGCGGGCTCACCGAGGAGCAGCTCTTCTGGACGCCGAACGATGATTGCCTCTGCATGTTGTGGCATGTCGGACACATCGCACATCGGGAGCGCCTCCACATCGGCAGGTTCCTTCAAGGCGCCAGCGGCGGGCTCATTCCGCCGCAGTACGAGGTCTTCGGCGCAGAGTGGTGTCCCGTCGAGAATGTCCGTGCGCCAGTAGTGACAGTATGCGCCACCGGATGTCCGCCCGGTGATAACCCGCTGTCTCGCGATTCACGTGACGCTGGCGCCCTGCTGTCGGTCATCTGTCTTTATACCTACTCCTGCAGGCGGGGGACGTCCGATCCCCTGCCTTTGCGAGGGCGACTTAGCGCCCCGCTACGGCGCGCCGGCGGCTTCCGGACTCGCTCTGCTCGTAAGCCGTGTTCCCGCCACAGGCAAGTAAACTCCGCGCCCTTCGTGAACTTCGTCCCGCAGTGGGGGGGGCAGTCCTTCTCGCGGCTCAAAGCGCTGGCCTTTTCCTGTAACGTAGTGCTCGTCGCGCCGTGATGGCTTGTTTCCTTGGTTGCTAATCTCTGTTAATCAGTGAAATCTGTGGATTCCCGCCTTCTTTACCGGACATAGGGGACTCTACGGACACATCAAATCTTCAGAACGAGTATAATGCAGGCGGCGTGAGCGGCGAATTATGAAGGATGAATTATGGAATACGGCGACGGGACAAAGGTTTCCCTTTCTCTGACGTCGTGCTCGTCGTGCCGTCGTGGTTAGCTCCTTGCTGTGCTCCGCGTTTTCGTGGCGAGAAGTGACTGAATGATTACGAAAGTAGAAACCACCGGCGCCGCCCCGTGTGCGCTATGTCCGCAGAGTCCGTCATGTCCCGAAACGACTGTTAGAGCGGGGCGATTGCAAAACGAACCCATTTTGTAGTAGCTATTTACGAAGAAAGTGGTTGCAGGGAGGTTTCAAGATGTTTCTCGATGCGTCACGCATTGTCGGTAACGGCGGCGTGGCCGTCACAATGTCGAAGAATCTGAGAACGGCGCTTCCGAACATAGAAAGGCCAGGCGCGACATGGCGAAACTCATAGTCATCGAAGGACCTCTGACAGGACAGTCCTTCGAGTTGACGGACGAGATGACCATCGGCCGGTTGCCCGAATGCGCGATAGCGCTGGATGACGCTTCGGTCTCGCGCCGACATACGCGGGTTCAGTCCAGGCCGGACGGCGTCTATGTCGAAGACCTCAACAGCAGTAACGGCACTTTCGTCAACGGGCAGAACATCGCAGGGCCGTCGTTGCTTCGCGATGGGGACGTGGTGGAGGTGAGCAAGCACGTCTTCCGCTTTGCAGGGGGCGAAGAGAGCGCCCGGGCCGTCCCCGGCAAGGGCGATGAGGGCCGGGCCGCCGCCGTGGGAGTATCGGAGGATGCAGGGCTCGGCGTAGAGATCACGGATGACGGCGCCGCAGGGGCGAGCATCGAGGGCACGCTGGACATGGGGGCTACGATGGTCGGCGGCTTCACGCCGTCGGCCGCCGGCGACCAGGCCAAGGCCAATGAGCGGCTCAGGCGCATCATCCAGATAAGCGATGCGCTCCAGACCGAGCTTGAGCTGAAGGTCCTTCTGGGGCTCGTGCTCGACAAACTTTTCGACGTATTCCGGCTGGCCGACCGAGGCTTCCTGATGCTCTACGATGAGGACGGGAACCTGAAGCCGGCGGCGGCCCGAAACCGCGCCGGCGAGCCGATGTCGCCTGGCGCACTGGGGCTGGCTTGGCCGGGCGCCCTGCCGATGCATTTCGGCGATATCCCGACCGAACTGGCCCGGGCAGACGCCACCGATGCCAGCGGCCCCGAGAATACTGCTGAGATTATCCGGCCCTGCTGGACCATCGCAGGCTGTGGAACTGCTTCATTATTTGCAGCCGGAACCGAACTTCCTGCCCGATCAGTTCCTTTTGGGGGAAAATGGGCAGTTTCTTCTCGGCGTCTACCTCAAACGTGTATGCGCAATGGGGGCATTCGTAGTGAGCCGTGTCCCGCTGCAACTTGTGTTGGCATCGGGGGCATCTGATATCGGGGAAATAGTCCAGCGATCGAAGCGACGGCGCGCGCATAAGTGCCACCTTTCCGTTAGCCGAACACCGGGTAGAAAACTCCTGTGATTTGTGCAAAGAGCGAACAAAGCTGCTTCGCGGCCCCGATACGCCGCCTCCGGCCGGCCCGGGATCCGCTGCGCAGCTCCATCTTTCAGACCTGCCAGTTGAACAATAATGCCTGGTGGTCAGTTTGTCAAACCGACGCTCGTTTTCTAGGGATTATCGGGCTAAAACATGCCTCGGGGGAGGGCGTTGACCGGCGGGCCGGCGCCATGGCGCCCGGCGGCGGCTCCGCCTCTTGACTTGCTGCGGGTTTTGCCGTTGAATAGAGCAGGCGAACAAGGAGAAGGGCCACGTGGCAGGCACGCAAGCGACTGCTGGGATCGGTGATGCGCTGATCGAAGAGATCGTGCGCCGGGTGCTGTCAGTCGCCAGGCCGGACAAGATTATCCTCTTTGGTTCCGCAGCCGCGGGCGAGATGAGCCGCGACAGCGACGTTGATCTGTTGGTCGTCGAGCCAGATCCGCACGACCGCCGTCGGGAAAGCATCCGCATTGATGAAGCGCTCAGCGGAATGGGATATCCGTTCGACGTCATCGTCATCACCTCGGATTGGTTCGAGGCCAGCAAGACCGTGATCGGCGGCATCGCCTATCCTGCGAATAAGTACGGGAAGGTCATCTATGCAGCCGCCTGAGGAACAGGTTCGAAGAGAACTGGTCAGCCAGTGGGCGCATAAGGCCGCCCAGGACATTCGGGCTGCCGAGTCACTGCTCTCAGAAGACTCGCCGCTGTTGTATCCTTCCTGTTTCTTTTCTCAGCAGGCCGCCGAGAGGCGCCTCAAGGCGTTCCTAACGTGGCGCCAAGTGGAATTCCCGAAGACGCACAGCATCCGCCAACTGCTGAACTTGGCGAAAACAGTCGATCCGTTGCTTGCAAAGCGCCTCATAGGGGCCGCAACGTTGACGGTCTACGGCGTCGAAGTGCGCTACCCCGGCGAGCTGCCGGAGCCCGACTCAGCCGAGGCGAGGACAGCTCTCGATCTTGCCAAGAAAGTGCGTGACGCAGTCTTGCGCGCGTTGCCCTTGACCTGAGGCCGGGGCGCTGTGGCCTTCCACTTCCCCGGCGTCGAGAATAGGCGCGTTTGGGGAGCGGCGACGGCGCAAGATGTTCTACTGCACTGGAGGTGACAGCAATGAAGATATCCGTCGTCGGTTGTGGTTACGTCGGTCTCGTGAGCGGGACCTGTTTCGCCGAAATGGGCAATGACGTAGTGGCGGTTGATCGCGACGCGGATCGCGTGAAAACGCTCCAGAGCGGCGGCGTTCCCATCTACGAGCCCGGGCTGGCGGAACTGATCCAACGGAACCGCTCCGACGGCAGGCTGCGCTTCACCACTGACATGCAGCGGGCCGTGCAGGACGCCCTGGCCATCTTCATCTGCGTGGGCACCCCTCCGAAGCCCGACGGGTCTACCAATCTGGAGGCCGTCATGGACGCCGGGCGCTGCGTTGCCGAGCAGATGCAGTCCTACAAGCTTGTCGTGGTCAAGAGCACCGTCCCCGTTGGCACGTGCAGGAAACTGGCGGACGAGATGGCGCAGCATACCGACGTGGAATTCGACGTGGCCTCCAATCCCGAATTCCTCAAAGAGGGAGCGGCCGTGAACGACTTCTTCCGCCCCGATCGCGTCGTGGCGGGCGTTGACTGCCAGCGGGCCGAGGCGTTGCTGCGCCGGCTCTATACGCCCTTTCTGCGGACAGGCAAACCATTTATATGCATGTCCACGCCCAGCGCGGAGATAACCAAACACGCGTGCAACACCATGCTGGCCACCCGCATCTCCTTTATCAACGAGGTGGCGGCGCTGTGCGAGGCGAGCGGCGCCGACGTGGAGGAGGTCCGGCGGGGAATGGCCGCCGACAGCCGCATCGGCTCCCAGTTCCTGTTTCCCGGATTGGGCTTCGGGGGCAGTTGTTTTCCCAAAGACATCCGGTCCCTGGCGCACGTCGGCCGCGCGTTCGGCAGCGTGATGCGCGTCGCCGAGGCCACACGCGCGGCGAACGAGGAGGCGAGGTCTCGATTCCTGGAACGCATCGCGCAGCACTTCGACGGCGACCTGGACGGCCGCAAACTCGCCTTCTGGGGGCTGGCCTTCAAGCCTCGAACCGACGACGTGCGTGAGGC
This sequence comes from Planctomycetota bacterium, assembly GCA_021161675.1. Classification (GTDB taxonomy): domain Bacteria; phylum Planctomycetota; class Brocadiia; order SM23-32; family SM23-32; genus JAGHAF01. Next base: position 11,039 of record JAGHAF010000034.1, read on the forward strand.
GCCCGCGCTCTGGCTTATCAAACGCATGCTTCGTCGCTGGCCGGCGCTCGACGTGGCCGCCCACGATCCGGTGGCTATCCCCGGCGCCAGAGAGGAGCTGCCCGACCGGGTGGCGTTCTGCGCCAACGAGTACGAGCCGCTTGAGGGGGCCGACGCCCTGGTGATATGCACCGAATGGAACGAGTTCCGTTCCCCTCAGATCAGTCGCGTGAAGGAACTGTTGAAAAGCCCGGTGATCTTCGACGGTCGAAACCTCTACGACCCCGAACGGATGCGGGCGGAAGGCTTCACCTACTACTCTGTCGGGCGCCAGACGTTGCGCCCCCGGTGACGGGCCACGCAGAGGAATGGCTGCGCCTGATGGCAAAGAAGACTGGAGCGCGCGAAGGAGAGGAAAATGGGAGCGACGGCGAGCGACGCTTCTCTGTGGGCGCCGCGCCCACCCTTTCGCCTGCGCCTTCCTTCCGGCGCAGAGCTTGGCGCAGAACGGCGCCCGTTGGTGATGGGGGTTCTGAACGTCACGCCGGATTCCTTCAGCGACGGCGGCCGGTTTCTCAAACCGGTAGACGCCCTCCGGCAGGCGGAGCGGCTTTGCGCGGAGGGAGCGGACGTGCTGGACATCGGCGGGGAGAGCACCCGCCCCGGCAGTGACCCCATCTCCGCGCAGGAAGAGATGGATCGTGTCCTGCCGGTGATAGAGAAGCTGGCGGGCCAGGCGCAGACCCCCATCAGCATTGACACGCAGAAATCCGACGTGGCGCGCGCCGCGCTGGAGGCGGGCGCCCAGATCGTCAACGACGTCAGCGCGCTGCGCGGCGATCCGCAGATGGTCGCCCTCGTCGCTGAGACGCGCGTCCCCGTTGTGCTCATGCACATGCAGGGCCTGCCCAGGACCATGCAGCGCAGTCCCGTCTACCGGGAAGTAGTCTCTGATATAATGAACTGGTTGAAGCGAAGGCTTGAATTCGCCGTGGCGAACGGCGTAAAAAGGGAGCAGATCGTGTTGGACCCCGGGTTCGGGTTCGGCAAGACGCTGCAGCATAACCTGGAGCTTCTGCGAAGGCTGCGCGAGTTCCACGCGCTTGGGCGTCCTATCCTGGTCGGCACATCCCGCAAGTCCATGATTGGCATGATTCTGAACAGGCCGGAAACAGAAAGGCTGCACGGGACGCTGGCAACCGTCGCCTGCGCCGTCCTGAGCGGGTGTCACATCGTGCGGGTGCATGATGTCGGCCCTTGCCTGGACGTGGTGAAGGTCTGCGAGGCCATACGAGAGGGGGGCCGGCGGGAAGATGCCTGAGTTTTTCACTGATGTGCTCAATTCGCTCAGCTCCAACTACCTGATAATAATGCAGGCGGCCTTCGAGGTGGCCGTCATCTTTCTGCTGGTTTACGCCTTTCTGCGCATCATGGAAGGGACTCGCGGGGCGGGCATCATCAAGGGTCTGGTCGTTCTGACGGCCATCCTGGCCGTGGTGATAATCTTTCTGTCGCAGAAGCTGAAGATGGCGAACCTGAACTGGACGCTGACGCACCTGGCGCCGGTCGTGCTGGTGCCGATGTTCATCCTGTTCCAACCGGAGATACGCCGCGCCCTCATACGGTTGGGCCAGAACCCGCTGTTCCGCAAGTTCTTTCGCCCCTACAGCGGTTTCACCGAAGAACTCGTGCGGGCCACTTTCAACCTGGCGCGGGACCGTGTGGGAGGGCTGATAGTTATAGAGCGGGAGGTGGGCCTGCGAGGATACGTGGAGGGCGGCGTCAGGCTGGACGCGGAGGTAAGCGCCGAACTGATCAAGAGCATCTTCTGGCCCGGCACGCCGCTGCACGACGGCGCCATCGTGATACGCCAGCAGCGCATAGCCGCGGCAGGATGCCTGTTCCCCCTGACGGACAATCCGCACTTCAGCCGGGAACTGGGCACGCGCCATCGCGCGGGGATTGGCATCACGGAGGAGTCCGACGCCGCCGCCATTATCATCAGCGAAGAAACGGGACGGGTCTCTCTCGCCGTAAGGGGGACCCTCCAGCAGGACCTGGACGAAAAGGACCTGACCCGCGCGCTGGAAGAGCTCGCCGTTGAAACGGAACGGAAAGGGTGAGCGACGCCATGATAAAGAAGCTGATGGGGCACGTTTTTAGCAACTTCCGGCTCAAGGCGTTCGCCCTGTTGATCTCGGTGGGCATCTGGTTCTACGCTCAGGCGCGCGTCACGCGGGTCGTCACGCTCGAGACCGTCCTCACCGTCACCCCCCCGGCGGGCTATCAACTGGTATATCAAAGCAGCCGGCAGGGGCAGATTAGAGTCAGCGGGCCGGAGTCGCTGGTCTCTCGAATCCGCAGCGAGGCCGATCGGGCCGCGATCGAACTGCACTACAATCTGAGCGAGGATCAATTGGTGAACGGACGGGTCACCTTGCCGGTGCAACCGCGATGGATCCGCAAGGCGATACCGGAGCGTGAGTTCGTGCAGCTGAAGTTCAGCGACATCTCTCCACAGAGAATCCTGGTAGTCGCCAGCGAGGTGATCGAGCGAAGCATACCCGTGGAGGTTCTGGTTACTGGCCATCCTACAAAGGGCCTTCGCCTGAGCGCAGAACCGGCGAGCCGTCCCCAGGAGGTGAGCGTCCGGGGTCCTGCGCTCCTCGTAGAGACTATGAAGAGCGTCCCGACCGAACCGGTTGAGCTGTGGGGGCTGACGGCCGGCGCTCACCGCCAGCGCACGTCCCTCCAGGGCGCCAGGGAGCTTGCCCTGGGCAACGGCGAGAAGGTGCGCATACCTCTCAAGCTGGCCCCGGAACACATAATCGCCGAGTTCTGGATTACCGAAGAGGCGTCCGAGCAGAAGTCCTTCCCCGACCTGTCCGTCACTTTCTGGATGCCGGCGGACTTTCCCTATGAGGCGCGGCTCGAGGAAGGCAAGGTAAAGGTGTCCGTCACCGTCAATGGGCCTTCCGACGTCGTCCGAAAGCTCGACGCAGATTCGCTCCGGCCCTACGTGGACATCGCCCGCCTGGCCGACGAGCAACTCAAGCCCGGCGAGCAAGGCCCATACCAGGAACTGGTTCACCTGAACCTGCCCTCCTACGCGGCGGGCTGCACGACCGAGATCAAACCCGATCGGGTGACCATCCTGTTGACGAATCCCGGCCCGTAATCCAGAATAATGCCGGCTATAGGTCTTATAGTCTTACTGGACTTATTCCCGCGGGCCGTGGATGGCGCCGTTTGGCTTATTCGATATTCTTGGAGGATGAGATAACATGGCATTGCTCGGAGTGAACGTAGACCACGTGGCCACCGTACGGGAGGCGAGGAAGACTTACGAGCCGGACCCCGTCTGGGCGGCGGCCGAGGCCACGATCGGAGGCGCGGACATCATCACGATTCACCTGCGCAAGGACCGCCGTCACATCCAGGATAGAGACCTGCGCCTGCTGCGGCAGACATCGGCCACCGACCTGAACCTGGAGATGTCACTGGCCGATGAGATCGTCGAGATAGCGCTGTCCAGCCGCCCCGACATGGTCACCCTGGTGCCGGAGAACCGCCGGGAAGTCACCACCGAAGGCGGCCTGGACGTCCTCGCCCAGAGCAAGCGAGTGGAAGCGGCGATAAAACGCTTCGCAGAACTCGGCATCCCCGTGAGCCTGTTCACCGATCCGGTCGAGCAGCAGCTTCAACGCTCGGCGGACCTGGGCGCCACGTTCGTTGAGTTGCATACCGGCGCCTATGCCAACGCGAAGGCCGGCCGGCCCAAAGAGGACACCCTCACCGCGCTGGAAGAAAGCGCCGCCTACGGGCGCCGGCTGGGACTGGTGGTCAACGCCGGCCACGGGCTCACCTATCAGAACGTCACCGACGTGGTGAAGCGCCTGCGCCCCCACGAGCTTCACATCGGCCACAGCATCGTGTCCCGGGCGATCTTCGTGGGCATCCGGGAGGCAGTGCGGCAAATGAAAGAGATCATCCATCGCGCCCAGGCTGACGGTCGCGGGCGCCAGCAGGAGAAGCAACCTTGAACATAGACCAGGACAAGATCGAAAAAGGCGTCCGGTTCATATTGGAGGGTCTCGGTCGCGATATCACCGAGGGCCCCATTGCTGAGACGCCCGCGCGGGTGGCCCGCGCCTACACGGAGATATTCGGAGGACATTCCGAACGGGCGGAGGACATTATCAAGGTCTTCCACGAGGAAGGCTACGATGAAATGGTTCTTGTGCGGGACATCCCCTTCTACTCCATGTGCGAGCACCACCTGCTGCCGTTCTACGGACGGGCCCACGTGGCTTACATTCCCAGGGGCGGTCGCATAACCGGGCTGAGCAAGCTGGCCCGCGTGGTGGAGGCCCATGCACGCCGGCTGCAGGTCCAGGAGCGAATGACAGCGGACATAGCCGGCGACATCACCCGAGCGCTCAATCCCAAAGGCGTCATGGTGGTCATCGAGGCCGAACATCTCTGCATGACCATGCGGGGCATCAAGAAACCGGGATCGATCAGCGTCACCAGCGTTGTCACCGGCATCTTCCGCGAGAACCCGGCCACCAGGGCTGAGGCCATGAAGCTGGTCGAGAGCCGCAGATAAAGGGCGCCCTTTGACCGTGACAAGCGCAGAACAACAACCGGAGAGGACCGCTGAGTTTATCAAGCTGGCCTCGCCGCAACAGAAGCGGGAACTGATCTGCATTCGAGCCGCCTTTTGTTACGAGCAGGGCAAGACGGTCAGCGTCTATGCCCCTGATCCGGACGAGGCGGCCGCCCTGGACGTCGCGCTTTGGACCTTCCGCCAGGAACTCTTCGTGCCCCACGTCCGGCTCGAGCAGGCCCATCGCCCCATGATCGAACCGGTGGTGATCTTCAGCGAACAGCCGGGCGAGACGACCTCGGACGTCCTCATCCTGGCCTCCGCGGAGGCGCTGCCCGACTGGGCGGTGAGCTTCCCGCACATCTACGACTTCGCGCCCGTCTACGATGAAGAGCTGCGCGCGAGCGCCCGGGCGCGCTTCAACGCCTGCAAAGAGGCCGGCTATCACATGCGCTTCATCGAGGCATAGCGCGCCCTGTCAGCCTGCCAGATGCCCGAACAGGGTGAGGGCGGTGGAGTCCACAAGGCGCACGTTCACAAGCTGCCCCGCCAGCTCGCAAGGCCCCTCGAAGACCACGATGTCGTTGGCGCGCGTGCGGCCGGTCAGCTTCGTCGGGTCCCTGGGGCTCACGCCGTCCACCAGGGCCTCGACGACGCTCCCTACCATCGCCCGCCGCCTTTCGGTGTCTACGCGCTCCTGCGCTGCCAGCATCAAGCGGTGCCGCTCGCGCTTCACGCTCGCGGGCACGTCGTCCTCCAGCAGCGCGGCGCGCGTTCCCGGCCGGGGGGAGTATTTGAAGATGTAGCTCTGCTGAAAACGCACCTCGCGCAGAAGCTCGAGCGTCAGCCGAAAATCATCCTCGCTTTCTCCGGGGAAGCCGACGATGAAATCGCCGGCGAGTTCCACGCCGGGGATGATGCGCCGCGCCTGCTCGACCATCTTGCGGTAATCGGCGGCGCTGTAGCCGCGATTCATCGCGCGCAGGACGGCGTCCGAGCCGCTCTGCGGCGGCGCGTGCAGGTGTTCGCAGACCTTATCCAGGCCCGCCACGGCCCGGAGCAGCTCGGCGCTCACGTCTTTCGGGTGGCTGGTCACGAACCGGATGCGCTTCAGTCCGGCAACGCCATTGATCCGCGCCAGCAGGTCCGCCAGGCCAGGCTTGCCGGCGTCCGTCCCGTAGCTGTTGACGTTCTGGCCGAGGAGGGTTATCTCCCGCACGCCGTCGGCGGCGAGCGCGCGCACCTCTTGCGCAATATCTTCCGGCGCCCGGCTGACCTCCCGGCCGCGCACGTGGGGCACAATGCAGTAGGAGCAGAAGTTGTTGCAGCCCCGCATGATGCTGACGTAGGCGCTGTGCGCGGAGCGGCGCATCCGTGGGTCGCGGGCGAAGCGCAGCGGCCCGTCCCACCCGATGTCGAGGACTGGTCCTTCGCCGCGCATAATCGCGCGCAGATGCTCCGGAACCCGCAGAAAGGCCCGCGAGCCGCAAACCAGCTTCAGAAACGGGAAGCGTTGTGTCAGCTCCGCCCCGAGGCGCTGCGCCATACATCCCACTACGCCGAGCACGAAGTTTTCATCCTCCTGCGCCCGGCGTCTCCACGCGCCGAGATGGGAGAACACCTTGTCTTCGGCGTGCTGCCGAACGCTGCACGTGTTGTAGATTACGACGTCCGCTTCATCCGGCTCCTCGGTGAGGCCGAATCCGGCGCCCGCCAGCTCAGCGCGCATCACCTCGCTGTCCAGCTTGTTCATCTGGCAGCCGAACGTGATTATGCAGACTGTGCGATTGTGATCGGTCATGGCGGCGGCCGTGGCGTAACGGAACTTCAGGGATTGGACTCGGCGAGGGCGTTCTTAATCAGCTTTTCGACGTTCTGGCGCGCTTGCCGCACCTGGCGCCTGGATTTGGCCTCGACGTTGAGGCGAAGCTCGGCCGCCCCGGCCGGCTGGCGCAGGTTGAACCACCATTCTTGCGTGCGCACCGAGAGACCGTCAATCATCTCCCGCTCGGCGTGTTGGAACTGACTGCGTATGTGTTCCAGGACGACTTGCCCCACCTCCGCCGAAGGCAGTGGGATTACCACCTCCCCGCTCTGGCTCCACTGCTCCAGCTCCGCGACCTGCTGCGAAACGGGCCGCGGGTCTCGCGACAGGTTCGAGGCGAACATCAGCAGCGCAAGGAACGGGCTGGGGAACCGGTAGAAATCCCGGAAGTAGTGCAATCCCGTCCCATCCACGCCGTAGAGGGCCTCGTTGCGTCGAAAGTGCTGGGCGAACTCCAGTCTCGAGGCCGGCGCCCTTAGGGCCTGGCCGCCTTTTTGAGTGATCCGGGCCTGGAGCGCTGCGCTGAAGCGCAGGTCCAGCGCCACGGCGCCGCCGGGATTTCGAGCCAGCATTTCCGTGGCGATCAGCGCCGCCGCCAGGTCGTGGCGCAGCGGCGCTCCGGTTTCATCGAAGAAAACGACCCGCTCCGCGTTGAAATCGAAGGCGGCCCCGCAGCCGGCCTCGTGCCGCCTCAGCCCCTCTCTGACGGCGGCGACCACGGCCGGAGCGGGGAACTCCTTGCCGAGAAAGGGGCTGCGCCCGTCTTCTTCGAAGTGCATGGGGATCAGCTCGATAGGCAGGTCCGCGACAAGCCGTCTGGCGACCCGTCCTGCCGCGCCGTTACCGCCGTCCATGACGATGGCGAGGGGCCTCAGAACCGGAGCGAATGTTTTCAGATAGGAAAGGTAGTCCGCCAGCAGGTCCACCGAATGCATTTCTCCCGGCAGCCGGCTGCGCCCCAGCCTCATGCGCCGGGCAATCAGACCGATCTTGTCGAGCCCGGAGCCGAATCCAACCAGTTGCGCTTCCGAACGCCACAGCCGGACGCCGTTGATGCCGCCTGCGCGGTTGCCGCCGCCTATGAAAGCGCCCCCCCCGTAGCCGTCCGCGCCGAGGGCGTAAGCCAGCGCGCCGGGGGGCACAGTCCCAAGGTTGACGACGTCCGCGCCGCCACGGGTCACCCCCTCCGAGAACGCGCGCGCAAACGAGCGGGAGTTGTCCCGCGCGTCGCAGGCCACCGCCAGGCGAGAGCTGCCGGGCTCCTGCGAGCGCAAAAACTGGGCGGCGGCCTGCCCGATCTTGCGAATCACGTAGTCGTTTATCTCGTTGGGCACGGCGCCGCTGACACTCGTGCTGTGAAAGATCGAAGACGAGACCTTAGGGTCCGACGGAATGGAGCCGGCGACTTCCGGATCACGGTGCGGGCATAAGAGGCACTTCGGGTATTGATTGCGCTGCCGTGTGCGGCAGATCGCAACCGAAATAGTATACCTCTCTCCGGGGCAGGCGCGCTCCGCTTGCGCGTCCTTTGCACGCATCGCTCGACTCCCTCGAGGGCGCTTTCGCCCTGTTGACACCTGACGCAGGCGAGTTGACCAGTCCAATATGCTGTTAGCATACGCTACATGATTGCGGATCGTCAACACACTTTTCTGTTCCGGGTGGACAGGGCGCAATCCCTGCTCTACCATAGGGGAGCTGAGCAGAGAACAGGATCGGAGGAAGCGCATGGCGTTCTGGGCGGGGATAGACGAGGCCGGATATGGGCCGCTTCTGGGCCCGCTGGTGGTGGCCGGCTCAGCCTTTAGGCTGCGGGACAAGCCCGGGCTGGGCGTGATGTGGAACGTCTTGCAGGACGCCGTCTCCCCTCACGCCAGGGGCAGGGGCGGCAGGCTGGTTATAAACGACAGTAAACGGCTCTACACCCCTTCACGCGGCTTGAAGCTGCTGGAGGAGGGCGTGCTCGGCGCCCTGCAGGTCATGTCGGGGGGGCCGGTGGAAAGGGCTGCGGACCTGTTCTCTCTGCTGCGCGGGGAGGCTAAAGCGGGCGCTGAGCCGGCGCCCTGGTTCGCGGGAGCGGGGGAACTTGCGCTTCCGGTGGCGAGCAACCAGTCGGCGATCAGCAGCAAGGCGGACATCCTCGAGCGGGCCATGAGGACCTCCGGGACGGGGCTGTTGGCGATGCGCGCGTGCCTGGCGCTGCCGGCAGAGTTCAACCGCATCGTGGCCCGAACCGGGAATAAGTCGCTGCTACTGTTCCAGAAAACCGGGCTCATCATGCAGCATTTGTGGCGGCGGGCCGAGGATGGAGAATCCTACATGGCGATTGATCGGCACGGGGGGCGAAAGCGATACCGGCGCCTGCTCAAGGACGTATTCCCGGAGTGCGGGTGCGACGTGCTGCGGGAGGCGGACTCCCGCAGCGACTATCGCATCCACAACGAGGCGCGCGCGCTGGTGGTATCGTTCCTCAAGAGCGGAGACCAGCGTGCCCTGCCGGTTGCGCTGGGTTCTATGGTGGCGAAGTACGTGCGGGAACTCTACATGCTGGCCTTCAACCGCTACTGGTCTGATCGGGTCGAGGGACTCAAGCCGACCGCCGGATACGGTCGTGACGCACGGCGGTTCCTCAAGGACATCGGGCCCGCATTGCGCCGGGCAAAGGTGGACGTCTCGCGGCTGGCGCGGGCGCTGTGAAGGCGGATCAGAAGAGCGCCTGGGGGGGGCCTTCCTGGAGGGCGAGGATGAGCATCTTCAGGTCGTGCCACGCCTTCGCCTTCTGCCCCGGGGAGCGCAGCAGGTAGGCGGGGTGGTACGTCGGCAGCAGCGGGATGCCGCGGTAGGAGCGCCACCGTCCCCGCATGTCCCCCATGGACTGGCTTGTGCGCAGCATTGTCCTGGTGGCAGGCAGGCCGAGCGTGCAGATCATCTCCGGCTGGATGATCTCTATCTGCCTCTCCAGGTACGGGGCGCAGGCTTCGGCCTCGTCGGCGAGGGGGTCGCGATTGCCAGGGGGGCGGCATTTCAGGATGTTCGTGATGTAAACTTCGTCCCGCTCCAGGCCCATGGCGTAGACCATGCGGTCCAGCAGTTTTCCGGCGCGACCCACGAAGGGGACGCCCTCCCGGTCTTCATCCGCCCCAGGGGCTTCCCCGACGAACATGAGGCGCGCGCGCAGGTCCCCACGCCCGAACACAGTCCGGGTGCGGGTCTCGTGGAGGCGGCACGTGGTGCATTTTTTGACCTCTTGCTCGACCCGCGCCAGCTTCGCCGCCCTTTCATCTCGCCTGCGGCGGGGAAGGGCGTCAACGCCCATCATCTTGTCCAACTCCAGCCGTCTGCGAAGCTGCCGCGAGTCCATAATTCCTCTCTCCGTTCTGAGCCGACTATCGTAGCTCAAGCCAGCTCGCTGAGCAACCGGAGGGCCGTCTCGAGCACGGCGTCCACTGTCGGCCAGCCGCCCTCGGCGCCGGGCACAGCGCACACTGCCGGGCCGTGGGGCATCCACACGCGTGGGTCCGTCGGGCCGAAAATCGCGACGGTCGGTGTTCCGAGCGCCGCCGCCATGTGGCTCATCCCGCTGTCGTTGCCGATGTAAAGAAGCGCTTGCTGCAGCAAGGCGGCCACCTGCAAGAGCGGCATTCCGGCCGCCCTTGTCACCCGACAGCCGGACGGCAGCCGGCGGCTCACCTCGCGGCATTGCTGAGTGTCCGCCGGCCCCTCGATGAGCGTCACGGGCCGCCGCAGACGCGCGATAAGCCGCGCAAAGCGCTCCGGGGGCCAGCGCTTGCGCGCGCCGCCGCTGCCGGGATGGACGGCCACGGGGCAGGCGCCTTCCTCCGGTTCGTCGGACGCCGGGAGGCTGAGTCGCGCACAGGGCAGATCGCCGGCTCTTATTTCTCCGGCTGTGACGGCCCGGGCGAAGTGAACCGCCGCCGGCTCGGCGCCGGAGGGCCGGACGGGCCAGCCGATCACCGGGCCGGGGCACAGGCGCCGCGCCGCATCGAGAAGCGGGTCGCTCGCCCCCGAGGTGTAGATGACGGCGGCGTCCGCCTGGCTGAACACGCCGGCCGGATCGAGCTGGGCGCCTTTGCGAAACAGTGGCGTCATCGAGGGCGAATCGGAGTTGATCACCCGGACGGGGATGTCGAGCATGGGCTGGAGCCGCTCGGCCCAGGCGGAGCCCAATAGAGTCAAAGCGAGCTCGGGCAGGCTGTCGTGGATCAATTGCAGCGTCGGCGCGACGAGCAAGGTGTCCCCGAGCCCGCCGGCGCGGACGACGGTCAGGGCGGGGCGCGCTTTGCCCTGGAGTGCGCCGGCTAATTGATCTCGCAGTGCCAACACGTTTGCGCCCATTACTTCGTCGGTTTCTTCGCCACTTTTCTTCCCGCGGGGGTGAACACAAGGCGGATCAGCGTAAGGACGGCGCCGATGATTTCCCGCAGTGACATCTTTGAGGCGCCGCCCCGGCGATCGGCGAACGTGATGGGGACTTCGGCTATGCGCAGCCCGCGCCCGCAGCAGAACCAGAGCATCTCTTCCTGGAAGGAGTAGCCGGTGGAGACGATGTTGTCCAGGGCTGTCTGCTCGAGCGCGGAGCGGCGGAAGCAGCGGAAGGCGCCGGTGCAGTCGGCCGGCTTCAGTCGGAGAGCGCTGCGGGCCACCAGGTTCGAGATGGAGCTGAGCGCCAGCCGATGGAAGGGCCAGTCCGCGTGCCCGCCGCCGGGGCAGTATCGGGAGCCGATCACCACGTCGCTGGCGAGGCTGGCCTCCAGCATGGCGGGTATGCGGCCGGGGGGGTGGGAGAAATCGGCGTCCATGGTGATGATGCGCTCGTAGTCGCGCTCCAGCGCCCAGCGATAGCCGGCGAGGTGCGCCGTGCCGAGCCCGAGTTTGCCTCGGCGCCGCAGCAGATGTATGCGGGGCTCGTCCGCCTTCAAGCGGGCGACAGTTCGAGCGGTGCCGTCGGGGGAGTTGTCGTCCACCACCAGGGCTTCTATCGCTGCGCCTTGTGCGAGTATATCCCGCAGCAGAGGCTCGATGTTCTCACGCTCGTTATAGGTGGGCACGATGACCAGAGTCTTGAGTTCCTTGTATCCGCCCAGCCTTTTGGCGTTGGTTTTGCCGTTCAATTCATCCTTCTGCCTTCATCCTTCATACTCGGCGCCTTCGGCGCCCCCGGCCGCTCAGCCCAGCCGGACGGCCCGCCCGGGGATATCCTGCATGGTCACCTTGCCGTGAGAGATTTGCATTTGCTTATCTGCGTAAGGAAGTTCCTCGGGATAGTGAGTGATGGTCAGAACGGTGCGGTCGTGTATCAGCTCGTGCAGTCCCTCGGTGACCTGCTTGCGGGCCTCGGGGTCCAAAGACACCAGTGGTTCATCCATGATCAGTATCTTCGGGTTCTTCAGTATGGCCCGGGCGACCATGAGGCGGCGTTTCTGGCCGGCGGAGAGCTGAATGCCCCCGCTTCCGACCTGAGTCATGTATCCATCCGGCAGATGCAGTATGAACTCCTCGGCGTAGGCCCTGCGGGCCGCTTCCATGACCTGCTCTGTGCTCGCCTGTGGCCAGGCGTACCGGATGTTGGCTATTACGGTGTCGTTGAACAGGAAGCAGTCCTGGAAGACGAATCCGATCTGGCGGCGCAGCGACGCCAGGGTGAAGTCCTCGATGTCAATACCGTCAATGAGGATGCGGCCCTCCTGTGGCTCGTGGAAGCGGGGTATCAGGTTGACGCACGAGCTCTTGCCGGCGCCGCTGGGTCCCGTCACAAGGACGTGTTCGTTGGGCTCTATGGTAAACGATACGGAAGAGAGCAGCCTCTCGTCGTGGTAGCCGAAGGTGACGTTGCGGAACTCGATCTTCCCCCGACTTATCTCCGCAGGGATCGCATCCGGTTTCTCCTGCACGCCCGGTTTGATGGCCATTATCTCATCAACCCTGTCCAGGCAGGTGGCCACTTTGGTGAACTTGCCGGCCTGGGTGACCACGTTCAGCAGGCGCGGATAGACCAGCCCCACCAGGCCGTAGAATGCTATGAACTGCCCGGCCGTCAGGTCCCTATAAAGCACGAGGAAGCCGCCAACACTGAGCACGATGATGCCGCCGACTCCGATAAGCATGTCTGCGGCGATCTTCTGGAGGGCGTAGTACTTGCTGTGCTTGATCTGGGCCTTCATGCTCTTTTGCATGGAATCATTGATTTTCTCCTGTTCCAGTAGCTGGGTGGCAGCCGCTTTGACAGTGGCCACGCTGCTGGCGTCGAACTGGGTCACCAGGTTTCCGCTTACGTCCGCCATGCGCTCGCTGACCTCTCGCGCATAGACTGCAATCGGTTTGCGGAAGAAGTAGTAGACCAGAACGTGCAGCGGCATGACGGCCAGCGTAACCAGGGCCAGCAACCAGTTGAGGCGGAACATCATCCCGGCGCCCACCACGAGCATCAGCAGGTTGATCGTGAGCTTGGAGAGTTCTTCCTGGATGAACAGTTTCAGTCCTTGCACGTCCCGCATCACGCGGGAAGATATCTTGCCGGGGTTGCTGCGCTGGTAGAAGTCCACTGACAGGGTGTGCAGGTGGCGCACGAGTTTCTGGCGCACCTGAAAGGCGACATTCTCCCCGATGGCGGTCATCCTGGGCCTGGAGAGGTAGTAGAGGCCGTTGCGCGACACATAGATGGCTAAGACGACTACCAGCACCTTCGCCAGCAGGACCATCCGCTGCCCGGGGGGGGAGTCGCCTTTGAATACGTGATCCACCACGTAGCCGATCACCTGGGGCATGGCCAGCTCCAGGAAGGCGAGCAGGACAAAGCAGAACAGCACGGCCCCCAGAACGCGCGCATGCGGCTTGAGCAGGGACAACATGCGGAGCAGCGAATTGGATTGAGAGCGTTTCATCTTCTACTTCTACCGCACGAGTCTCATGGAGCCATTCTGCCTTTATCACTTGGGCCCACCAGGCCGGCGGGGCCGGCGGCCATTCCCTTGAATCTTACTTTATCCTCGTTGAGCAGCACGGCCGCGCCGTCCGCGTAGTACCAACTCTCCATGTGTTGGTCGGTTCCGTCCCGGACGATCATCTCAGGTTCGCCCAGCAGGTCCCTGACCTGGTCGGCCGGCATGCCGATTGTGACCTTTGAGAAGGCGTTGGATTGCAGGTGGCGGCCCTGCGCCTGAGGGGAAGAGGCGACACATCCCACAAACAGCGCCAGGGCGGCGAAAGCGGCAAGTATGAAGTGTGGATTATGAGGGATGAAGGTAAAATGAGGGCTTCCATCCAGACTTCTGTCGTTGGATTTGAAATTCATCCTTCTGGTCACTTGCTTTCCAGTTCTGACAGCGCGCCTTCGACTATGCGGGAGGCGGCGTCGAGCTTCTGTTCGAGCGCAGGATAGTAGTAATCGCTCTTGTAGAAGAGCTCGGCGACGCTGTGATCTACCAGGAACATCCTGTCACTGGCCGCTCCAAGTTCCGGGATGATAATTCGCCGCCCGACGCGGAAGTTGCTCAAGGTCATCTGGGTTTCAAAATCATTCACTTTTGCTATCTCACGCAGTATAACGGCGCTCTTGAGTCGCACCAGGTCGGCCTCGTCCTGGATGGCCAGTCCAAACTGATGGTAGCTGTAGTCGTCGTGGAACCGGTTTATCTCCAGGAGCCGCTCCTGGACGGCCCTGTCGTCCTTGTTCTGGAGGGTTACCCATTCCATTTCGGCCACCGGAGTCTGCAAGGCGGCGACGGGGCTTTGCGCTTCGGGCTTGTCGAAACGGAGGATGAGAATGTCCTTCGGATAGGGCCTGTCGAAGTAGCCCTGCAATGTGCCGTCGGGGCTGGCTTTCTCCAGGACCCCTTTGCCCTTGTGCACAAGGAAGCCGATCCTGAAGCCTGCCGGCTTGCTGGGGTCTCTCTGGAAGAACAAGAGGTTTTCCGTGGCAATCTGCTTGTAGAGTTCCAGGTGGTCCCGCACGATCTCAAAGAGCATCCTGACCACCACCGCGTCCTCGCCGGGTATGCGGCCGACGGCCAGCCTGCTGAAGGGCTCCTTGTGCGCATATTCGGGATGCTGATGCACGAAGCGGCGTGTGCTCGCTATGATGTCTTGCACCGCGGGGTTGTTCTCCAGGAAGCCGAGGTCCAGGATGTCCTCCGCCTTCAAGCGATAGGAATTGCGGAACAGGCGGTTGTCCAGGAAGTCAAATCTGTCGCTGTCCTTGGGCAGGAGGGCCCTGTGGGTTCCCTGCGGCTCTATGACCCGGGGGGTGAGCACGATGATGACTTCGCGTTTCTCTCGATGGTCGGAGCGGAGCTTGAAAAGAGCGCCCAGGATGGGGATCTGACCCAGCAAGGGGATTCTATCTTGCATCTGCGATTTTTCGTTGCGGATCAGTCCGCCGATTATGAATGGCGTCTGGTCATGCACGCGCGCAATGGTCTGGACCACGCGGCGGTTAATCTGCGGGGCGAGTGGCTGGTTATCGACCATGATCCAGTCCGCTTCCGGGGCTTCGCTGACCTCCACCAGGATCTGAAGCGCCACGGTTGAGCTATCCTCGCTGATCCTGGGCTTGATGTTGAGGGTTATCCCCACGGTCTCGAACCTTACCTTGACGTTTTTTACGTTCTCCCAGAGGATGGTGTCGAATATGGGGACGTCGCGCACGACCTTTATCTGGGCGTTCTGGTTGTTAATGACCAGTACGGACGGGCTGGAGAGGACTTCTCCCTTGCCTTCCTGAATGATCGCTTCCAGGCTGGCCCGCACCCGATGGGCCAGTCCCTCCGGCGTAGCGAGACCTTCCGGATTCTGGTAAAGCATAAACGGAATATAGTCGCCGCGGGACCAGCCGGAAGGCCTGGTGAACTTGCCCCATTCCCAGTCGTTGCCATATATTTCCCACTCGGCGCCGAGCGATTTGAAGTTATCCTCAGTCAGCTCGATGAGCATCCCTTCTATGAGAACCTGTTTTCCCGGCACGTCCAGGGTGTCCTGGAGCAACTCTTTCAGCTCCGCAACGCGGGCGGTCTGGCTCTTGTGGTAGAGGATCATCAGCCTGTCCTGCGGGGCGGTGATGGTCGAGTTCTCCAGCTTCTGCTTCCCCGCGTCCCCCCCGACCACGCTGCCGGTGCGCCCCACCGGCAGGGGGAAGATGGCGGGCAGCGCGTCCATCTTCGCCTTGCCGCCCGGCGGCTTGGTGTTATAGCCGAGCTCCTTGAGGCTCTTCATGCAGCTTTCCACGTCAATGTAGCTCAACTGGTAGGTCTCATGGGAGAGTTCGCTGAAGCTGAAAGGGCCTGCGTTCTCCGCCATGCGTTCAACTGGCCTGGGGGCAGCGGCCCCGGGCGCCTCAGCGGCGAACGCGCGCGGGGGCGCCGAAAGAAGAATACACAGGAGCAAAAGCGCCAATCCTGTCTTCGCCTGTTTCATACTTGGAGCCCTCAGTGGTTTACGGGCTAATCGACTTTTCCAGCCAGTTCGTTGCGCGATTGGACGATTCGGTTCACCAGGCCGTATGCCAGCGCTTCCCCTGCGTCCATCCAGTAATTGCGCCTGGTGTCCTGATCCACTTTCTCAGTGTCCTGGCCGGTCTCCCGGGATATGAGTCCGTTTATGCTTTCACGGATCTTCAGTATCTGATTGGCCTCTATCTCAACGTCGGTGGTTGAGCCATGCACGCCTGCGGAGGGCTGGTGCAGCAGGAACCTGGAGTTCGGCAGGCTGAGCCGGTCCTCTTTCTTCGCCGCCAGCAGGACTATGACGGCGGCGCTGGCGGTCAGGCCCGTGCAGATGCAACGCACCGGGGACGATATGAAGCGTATCATGTCGTAGATAGCGAAGCCCGCGTCCACGCTTCCGCCCGGCGAATTGATGTAGAGATCAATGGGCGAGTCCGGATCTTCCCCGTCCAGCAGAAGCAACTTGGTGGTTATGTCCTCGGCCAATTGCGGAGAGATCGTTTCAGTCAGCAGAATCGTCCGGGATTCCAACAGCTTCTCCGCCAGGGGCTTACGCTCCAGGCCTTCTTCCTCAGACGACTCCACCTCGTTTTTGGGGACTGACTTATTCATCAGGGCTCCTATCAGGAATGTTTGGCGCACGCACAATCATTTTAGCCAATGGCGAGCGGTATTTCAAAAATCGTTCTCAGCGAACCCGACATGCTGGCGAAATAATCCCGGGCCTGCGCCGCTTATAATTTGCCATCCATAGGCCTGCCTCGCCTTTGGGGGGGCGCCGTAGCGCTGCGCTTCAGCGAGCCGGCGCCTTGTGCCTTTCCCCGTTCGCCACGCTTCAGGACGGGGAACAGCAAGGGCACAAGCGCCAGCGTGAATACCGATTGCCCGGCGGCCTGCCGAAGAAGAAAGCGCAGGGAAGGGGCGCCCGTAAGCAGCAGCAGGGCGTTCTCCCCGAGGCTGAAGGAGACGATAAGCAACGCCGCTATCGCGAGGCGAACGCCCCACGAGCCGCGGATGCTCTCTCTCAACATAACCGCGCCGGCCACGACGGGGCAGAGCAGCAGTGAGCTGACGCCCAGAGGGCCCCCCGAACCCAGGTCTCGCAACGCGCCCAGGACGAAGGCCCCGACCAGGGCCGCCTTGAAATCAGTCTCCAGTGCGAAAAAGGCCGCGACCAGGAGCAACAAGTCCGGCCGCAAGGATCGGCAGCTGAAGCGCGGCACAACGCTGACCTGCAGCAGGAAGGCGCCGATGACGCATAGAGCTAACCCGCTTGTTCTTCGAGCGTTTCTCGGCTTTGCCCGCTCTGCGTTCATCCTTTTGGTTTTTCATCGGCCGCCCGCTCTTACTCCTTCAGCAACTGCACGGCGGCCTCGAGGACGGGGTCCATGTTGGCCAGAGTTTCCTTGGTTGTCTGCACGGGTTTGTCAGGTTCAACTCCGTTGCGCCCGATAAGTTTCCCCCTGGGGGTGACGATCTTTCGGACAGGCAGCTCCACGGTGACGCCGTTGCCCAGGTCCACCTGTTCGCACTCGACGGCCGCGCCGGCGGTTTTTGCGCCGACCAGGTTGCAGCCGAAGACCTGTTTCATCATAAGGAGGAAGGACTCGGAGGCGCCGCGGTTCTGGGGGCCCATCAGCACGGCCACGTAGCCCCGGTAGCGGATGCGACCTTTCTTCCTGTCAATAGTGAGGGGCTTCTCATCTTTGTCCTCGCCGCCGGCAATGGAGCGAGCGTAGACGACTGAATCTTCCACGAAGCAACCGGCGAACCAGGTGGCCAGTTTCATGGAGCCGCCGGCATTAGGACGGATGTCGATGATCAGTCCGCTGCCGTCGCGGTAATCATCCAGGGCCTCGAAGGCCGGCTCCAGGTCGTCGCAGTTGGCCTGCTGCCAGGATGTGATAAGGATGTAACCGATGTCCCCCGGGAACTTGCCGGTGGCGACCATGCCGTTGTGCCGTTTCCAGCCGGGCACTATTTTCGGCAAGTTCTGCACGTTGATGTTGCTTATCGAAGGGTATTGCGCGGTGTGGACGGTAATGGGCCCTGCGTGAAGCGTGAGCGCCGGGTCGCCGGCCTGTTTGAGCAGTTCGGCAAGCCCTTCTGCGAAGGCCGTGGCGCTCTTCTTGAGCAGCAGTTTGGGCTTGTATTCCTCGATAGCGGCCTGCCAGTCAACTTGCTGGCCCTCCGGGCGGACATACCTGGTGCTGAGAGCTTGACGGAGTCGTTTCAGCGCCTCGACATTCTCTTTCACCGAGATTGGCGCCGCCTCGTGTGCGGGGGCGGGCTTGCCCTTCTGAGGCGCCTGTTCGGGTTGCTCCGCGTTTGGCTTCTGGGGGGTGGTTGTTGGTTGCGTCGTCTGGGGCGGCTCTTCCGGAGCGGCTGCGCCGGTTTGGAACTCCAGCTTCGAGGGCCGTATGAGGACGCCGGATTTGCTTTGGAAGAATTCTTTCGGTTTCTGGCGTGCCCGGTTAATGCCGATACAGTAACTCATGTTGGGCCTGAGCAAAACCGGAATGGTGCAGGTGAGCTGGTCTTTTGACCATCTTGGTTTTCCCGTCACTTTCGGGAAAGCGCCCGTTGTCTGAGGTTCGAAGCAGACTGTCTGCTCCATGGGCTCGCTGAATGTGATTTGGATATTGGTGGGGCCAGGGGGCACGTCCTGCGCGTTTCTTGCCGGTATGGTCTTTACGACCGTTGGCGGGGCAGGCCTGTCCCTTCTGGGTGGGCCCTGTGCGAATGTCGTCGGCGCCAGCGCTAGAATCGCGGCGCCTGCCAAAAGAAGGCGAAGCCCTGTGCGCGGCTTGCGGAAAAGTGCCATTATGTCCTCCCGTTATTCGTGGCGTAAAGCTTCGATTGGGTCCATATTAGCCGCTCGATAGGCGGGATAGATGCCGAAAATCAATCCCACCGCGGCGCTTATTCCGAACGCCATCAGCAAAGACCAGAGCGTGACGCTCGTCTGCATGCCGGCTGTGCGCTGGACTATCGCCGGCAATATGACTCCGAGGCCAATTCCCATCACCCCGCCGAACAGCGCCAGCAACAGGGTTTCAATCAGGAACTGGAACACGATGTGACGCTTCTTGGCGCCCATTGCCCGGCGGATTCCTATCTCCCGGGTCCGTTCCATGACCGTGGCCAGGCTTATATTCATAATGCCTATGCCGCCGACAAGCAAGCTTATCGCTGCGATGGAGCCCAGGACCACCTTGAAGATAAACTCCGTGTGCCGCGCCTGGATCAACAGTTGCAGTGGGACGATTATCTGATAGTCCTCCTTGTCGTGAAGGGTCTTCAGAATGTGCCGGATAACCCGCTCGGCCGGTCGGACGTGCTCCGGGGACCGGGTGGCCACAATTATCTCGTGCAGCTCGACACGTTCCGCGCTGAACGTGCCCGAACTGTTGTAGATGTTGTTGGCGCCGAAGTACCTCTTCATCGTGCTGAAGGGAATGTAAACTTCGGAGTTCGGATCTGCCGCCATCTCTTGAGCGCCGAACTTCCCCCTCTGAAGGGACGTCATGACGCCCACTACGCGGAATCGGAGCTTGCTCCTGCTGATGACTTGCCCGATGGCATCCTCGAGGGGGAAGAGCACTTCCTGTGCGTGTCGGCCCAGAACGCATACGTTGCTCTTGGTCTGCATGTCCAGCGGGGTGAGGAATCGTCCCTCCAGGATCGTTGATTTCGTCACCGGCAGATACTCCGGCGTGGTGCCGACGATGCTCGTGTCCATACGGTGGCTTCTGCGGAAGATGCTGGTGCGGACCTGACGCGTGGGCACTGTGCGGATCACCCCCGGCACTGTCCCTGAGATCACGTCGAGGTCGGTGTAGGTCAGTCCGTACTGGAGCAGACGACTCTGCTCCTGGGAAGCCCGCTGGTTTTCTGGGGGTTTGACGCTCTGGATGATGATATTGTCTCTGCCCAGCTTCTTTAGCTGCGCCTGGGCCTCTTCGCTGGCCCCGGCGCCTATTGCCAGCATGGCGATCACCGAGCAGACGCCGAACGTGATGCCCAGCACAGTGAGCATGCTGCGCAGCTTGTGCAGCCAGAGGCTCTTGACGCCGATTTTCAGGGTCCGCTTCAGTTGGAATCCAATCATGTCGCCGCTCAGGAGTTGGAGATGTCGAGCCTGCCGTCTGCCATATTATAGGTCCGATGGGCGGTGGCGGCTACGTTGGGATCGTGAGTCACTACGACGAGTGTCACCCCCTCCTGGTTCAGTTCATAGAGCATGTCCAGTATCTGCCGGCCGGTGGCGGTGTCCAGGTTCCCGGTTGGTTCGTCTGCCAGGACGATCAGCGGCGAGTTCGCAAGTGCGCGCGCGATGCCCACCCTTTGCCGTTCCCCGCCGCTCAGCTCGGTGGGAACGTGCCGCAGCCGCTCTCCCAGGCCCACCCGCCGGGCCAGGTGGACGGCCCTCTCGTAACTTTCCCTCTCTGAGACGCCCTTGTAGTAGAGCGGGATTTCGATGTTTTCCACCACGTTCAGCTGTGGGATCAGGTTGTACGACTGGAAGATGAACCCTATGTGGCTGGCGCGGACCTCGCTCAGCTCATCGTCGTCCAGGGTGGACACATCGCGCCCACCCAGCTTGTAGGCGCCCAGCGTGGGCCGGTCCAGACAGCCCAGCAGGTTGAGCAGCGTTGACTTACCGCTGCCTGAAGGTCCCATTATAGCGATCATGTCCCCCGCCTCAAGGATCAGGTTTGCCCCCTGAAGGGCGTGCAGCAGCAAGTGTCCCATGCGGTAGGTCTTCCAGACGTTGTTCAGCTCTACTATGGGCAAGCCTTTACCTCCGAGCTAAGCGTTCAGGCGCTTCTCAGCGCGGCTTTGAGAAAGTAGAAGGACGTAAGACGCCCAGGGCGCCAGGCATGAAGGATGAAGGCAAAAAGGAAAGCTCCCGCCCGGACTCTTGCCGTTTCCGCCTGCCATGCTCCCGCGACTGCGGGACGAAGGGTTGCCGTTCAATTCGTCCTTCATGATTCATCCTTTTCTTAGGGTCTTCCTCGTCCGGGCCCGGGGCGGCCCCCTGGCCGGCCGCCGGCGCCGGGCCCGGCGCTTCCTGGCTTGCCGCTGGCGCCTGCCTGGCCGCCTTCCACGCTCTTGGGCCCCATTTCCATCAGCTTCTGCCGTTTCTCCGGTGAGAGGTCCTGGAAGTATTTCATGCGTTCTTCGCGGGACATGCCTTCCATCTCTTTGCGCAGTTTGTCCAGGTCGATTTGCTGTTCAGGTTCTTTCTTTTCCTGTTTGGTGGGCGCTTCACCGGCTTTTGCGGCCGGCGGGGTTTGCTGCTTGTCTTTCGGGGGTTGCGATTCGGTTAACTGGCCTCTGGCCTCCTCGAGAAGCTCGGTGGGGGGCGCCAGGTAAACCGGCTCTCCCTCGTGCAGTCCGCTCTTTATTTCCACGAATTTGTCGGTGCAATAGCCCGTTTCGAGCTCGCGCAACTCAGGGCCGTCCGCCGTCTTCACCCAGCAGATTCTATGTCCTTTCACCGAGGTGACGGCCTGGACGGGAACATAAAGCACATCCGCAAGTTCGGCGATAATGATTTCGGCGGTGGCGCTCATTCCAGGCGTCAGATCATCGGGATCGCTCGTGATCGCCACGTCGGTCTCGTAGACCATCACGTCGGGGTTGAGCCAGCGGTTTTCCGAGCTTGCCATGGGGCTTACCTTCTTGACCTCGCCCTCCAGTTCCTTGTCGGGCATGGCATCAAGTCTGATTCTCGCTTTCTGCCCGACTTTCACCTTTGCGATGTCGGTCTCGTGGATGTTGACGCGCGCGGCCAGCGTGGCCAGGTCGGGCATTCTGATGATGCTTTCGTTGTCAAAGACTTCGACGCCTTCCTGGATGGGGGTGCTTCGCCAGCGCCGCGAGTTGCCGGTGGAGGCGTAGACGACCAGTCCAGGCTTGGTGGCCCGGATAGTGGCCTTATCGAGCATTTCCTTGGTCTTCTCGAAGCGTTCGCTCTTGAGCTCCAGGTTCGCTTTCTGGGATTCCAGGTTGGCCCTGGCCTTGGCCAGTTCGCTGTTGGCGCGCGCTTTGACGCGCTCCAACTCCCTTTTGGACTCCTGGTAGTCGCTGAGCCGCTGTTCGGCTTCTTTCGGCAGTGTGTAACGGATGTAGAGGCGAAGTTCTTCTTTTGCGGAGTCGAGCCCGACCTTGGCGCGGTCGGCGGTCAGTTCGTCTGCTTTCAGGCGGTTGCGGCTCACGTAGTTCTTTTCTTCGAGTTGCCGGGTCCAATAGAGCTTGTCCTGGGCTTGCTCGAGTTCTTGTTTGGCCAGTTGGACCTGGGAGCTGAACTGGCGTAGTTTCTGCCGCGCGACCCCGCCGAGTGTCTCTTCCGGGCTCTTCCCTCTTGTGGAGTAACCTTCGCCAAATATCTGCGCAGCCAGTTCGGGATCATCCAGCAGATTTGCTGAGATGGCTTTGGCGGTGTCCTGCAAGGAGCCGAAGTCGAAGGAGCCTTCCAGCAGCTTGTCCGCCTGGCCCTTGCCCAAGTAGCTCTCCAGTTCCATGCGGGCGAACTTGCTGCGCAGCTCCGCCTGCTTGATGTTGCTCTCGTTCTGGTTGACCTGTATGTCGTAGCTCTCCTTCGCCTGCACATAGCTGGCCTCGGCGTTCCGATAGGTCATCTCGTCCTGGGTCCTTTTTTCGTCCAGGCCGGAGGCGTCGAGCCTGGCCAGCACCTTCCCGTTCTCCACGTCCTTCTGGGTGATGATGGTCCCTTCGGGGATGATTTCCAGTATCTGGTGCCGTCCCTCCACTTCGCTCTTTATCTCCAGAGACTCCATCGCCTGGAGTGTGCCGCCTTCTGTGACGGAGATGGTCAGCTCTCCTCGCTGGACCGTGGCGGTGGGGATATTGCTGAAGGCTGCGTCCTTGCCCCCCGATACTGTTCGCAAGAGCAGCGCGGCCACGAAGACCATCACTATCAGCGCAATCGCTATCTTGAGAACCGCTCGCCTGCCGCGGCGGCCCTTGCCCTCCGATGGGGCTTCTTCTGTGCGAACGGTCGGTTGTTTCATCTGGTTGCGCTCATCAATACTCATCGAGATTATCCTCCAACTTTCCTTTCGGGCCGACGCTGAGAACCTCCATGTCGCGGGCCAGTTCAAGGCGCGCCACCTTGTAATCGACCAGCGCGCGCGCGAGCGCGTTCTGGGCGTTGACGAGCGCCGTGTGGGCGTCCAGCATGTCACGCGTGGTCGCGTCGCCGGCTTCCAGCAGCATCTGCGTGCTCTCCACCCGTTTTTCCGCCAGGGAGACGCTGGTTTTCTGGATTTCGTAACTTCGCCCCGCCCGCTGGTATTCGCGCCACGCATCCTTTGCTTCCAGCACGATACGATCGCGTTTCTCCGAGAGGGCGCGGCGCGCCCGATCTAGCGCGATCAACTTGCTCCTGTAGGTGTTGCGTTCGGATTTCTTATCCAGGGGAAGCTCCAACTCCAGCCCGACGGATGTGTCCGTGCGATCCACCCGGAAGTCCGTCGGGCTCTTGTCGCCCTCTGTGTCGCTCGAGATGGAGGCGCTCAGGTCCAGCCCGGGCAGCAGGTCGCTGGCTGCCACCTTCACCTGCCGCTCGGCGTCATCCACGTCGTCGCGTGCGGTCGCCAGGTCCAGGCGCCGGGCCAGCGCTATCTGGACTGCGCGATCCATGTCCAGCTGGAGGCTGTTCTCCGGCTCTTGCTTCAAGCGGTCGAGTTCCACTTCGTCCAGCGCAAGCAGCGTCTCCGTAGGCAGCCCGAGCGTCATCTTGAACTGGTCGAGCCGGCTCTCGTATTGCCGGCGGGTGGTTTGCAGCCGGTCTCTGGCCTGGAGCTCCTGCTGGCGTGTTTGGTCCACCTCGAACTCCGGCAGCTCGCCGGCCTTGGCCAGCCACTCGGCCCGGTCCCGCGCCAGCGCAAGGCTCTCGTGGTTCAGCTTCTCGTTCTTTAGTATCTGCTTCTCCCGCAGTACGCCGTAGTAGGAGGAGAGCACGTCCACGAAGAAGCTCCTCTTGAAACGCACAAAGTCCCGGATGCTGTACAACAGGTTGCGCTCAGCCTGGATCAAGGGCTCGTTCGTCGCCAGGCCGGCGCCCTGAAGGAGGGGCTGCGTCACTCCGAGTTGCAGCAGCGAAGAGGCCGCCTTGCGGGGGTCGTCGGTCAGGAACCGGCTGATATCCGTGCTCAGGGAGGCGGTTATCCGGGCGCCGGTCTTCAGCAGCCGGCTCAGCGCCAGTCGCCCGCCGCCGCTTATGCTCTCCTCGTCGCCGACGTCGGTATTGTCGTAGCCCGCATTGAGTGAACCGCTCCACTGCGCCCCGTAGGCGTGTCGCGTCAGTGAGAGGCCCAGCGCGCTCAGGTAGAGCGATTCCTTCTTGCTCTGGTAGGCGCGGCTGTTGGTCGCGGCGATCTGGAGCGCTTTATCCAGCGAAACGAGGACGGGCAGCGTCCCCGCGGCCGTCTCTGTTTCGTCCGGGGCGCTCTCCCCGGATGGTTTGCATTGCGGGCAGCCCGCCAGGGGGGCCGTCTCCTCCTGCTCGATGGTGAAGTCCTGTCTCATGCCCGGAACGCGCTCGCCTTTCTGCCTCAGAATCTGGTAAGTTTCTTTGTCGGCGCTGCGGCGATAGCGCTCCGGGCTGCAGGCGCTCAGAGCCAGCAGGCCCACGCAGAGCGCGGCGGTAATCAGCCCCTTCTCAGCCTTCATTGTTCTCGTTCCTTGTGCGCAGTCCATTCTCGAAGAGTCGCACGACAGCTTCAGGCCAGTCCTTGTCCGGCATCTCGTCCAGGCGCCACAGGCCCGATCGCACCATCGCCATCAGCATGTGCGCCGCCCCGGACGGAGGGAACGCAGCTGAGTAGATTCCCTTCTCGATCCCGTCCCGGACGAAACCCGCGATTACGTCGACCATCTTGCTGGTTTTCTGGCGCCATTGTTTGTGGAGCCCCTTCTTGCGCGTGGAGCGGCGCAGTTGCTCGCTGCGCATCAACTGGAACAGCGCGCGGCGTTCGCCGTAGAAATCGGCGACCCTTTGCACCACCCCGCGCAGTCCCAGGGCCGGGTCGCACTCCTGTTGGCCGACTTGTTGAATCGACTCGACCAGTTCGTCCAGGCCGGAGAGGATCACCTGGTAGTAGAGGTCTTCCTTATCCTCGAAGTAGCGATAGATAGTGCCCTTGCCGACGCCAGCTTTGTGGCAAATCTGGTCGAGCGTGACCTCATGGTAGCGGCCCGCGGCGAAAAGCCGCTCCGCGCTGGCCATTATCTGCCGGGCTTTCTCTGACATTATGCGTTATCTGTGAAGTGAGATGTCGCCTTCTATCACAGTTCCATGCCCGCGTCCAGGCGCTGCATGTTGTAGAGCTCGGCGAAGCTGCCGCCCAGGGCGAGCAGCTCCTCCTGCGTTCCGCTCTCCGTAATGCGGCCGTCTTCCAGCACGATTATGCGGTCTGCGATGTCCGTGGTGGACAGCCGGTGGGCGATCAGGATAGTGGTTCTGTCGCGGGCTGCAACCGCCAACGCCTTCTGAATCTTCCTCTCCGTGATGGTGTCCACCGAGGACGTGGCTTCGTCCAGGACGAGAATCGCCGGGTCCTTCAGCAGGGCGCGGGCTATGGCGATGCGTTGTTTCTGCCCCACCGAGAGCTTCACGCCACGTTCGCCGACAACTGTTTCGTAGCCGTCGGGAAGTTTTCGGATGAATTCGTCGGCGCCGGCCCGGCGGGCCGCCGCCCAAATCTGGTCTTCCGGGGCGTCGGGACGGCCGTAGGCTATGTTCTCCTTGATCGTGGTGTTGAACAGGAACGGCTCCTGTAGCACCATGCCGATGTGCCTGCGCAGGGACACGGGGTCCACCTCGCGCAGGTCCATCCCGTCTATTGCCACGCGCCCGCGTTCCGGATCGTAGAAGCGGCATATCAGGTCCACCAGCGTCGTCTTGCCCACTCCGCTCGGGCCGACCAGGGCCACGGTCTCGTTCGGCGCGATGTCCAGGTATATGTTATCGAGGACCGGTTCGTTCTCGTCGTATCCGAAGGACAGGCCCTCTATTTCGATTCGCCCCTCGATCCTGTGCGGTTTCGTGGCGTCCGGCGGTATGTCGAATTGACTCGACTCGTCCATGAACTCAAAGATTCGATCCGCCGCCGCCAGTGACCTGGGCAGCATGTGGCCGAGCAGCCGCGATATCTCGCCTATGGGCTGGTAGAAACGGCCTACCAGCAAGACGAACGCCATAAGCTGGCCGGGCGTCAGCACATCCGGTCCCCCGCGAATGGCCATCCAGCCGCCGGCGAAGATTACGATAAGGGTTCCGGTGCCGGACAGCAGTTGCATCAGCGGGAAGAAGACGGTGAAACTGCGCGCGGCATCCATGAAGGCGTCGTAGTAGTCGCGGCTCCTGTCCTCGAAATGGCTCTGTTCCTGTCTCTCTCCGGTGAAGAGCTTTACGACGCGGACGCCGGCGATGCGATCGTGCACGAATGAGTTCAGGTCGGCGACCTTCTGCCTGAAAATGCGGAAGCGTCCTTTGAGCCGGTGGCTGAAGAACCACACGGTCGCGCACATCACTGGTATGGGGATCAACGTCAGGGCCGCCAGGCGGGCATTCGTCAGGAAGATGTAGATGGTGACCCCCACCAGGAGCAGCACGGAGCCGATCAGCGTCTGGACGGCGTGGACGATCACCTGTTCCACCACCTCCGTGTCGTTCACCACGCGGGACATCACCTCGCCGGTCTGCTTTTCCTCGAAGAAGCGCACGGACAGCGTTTGCAGGTGCTCGTAGAGATCGTTGCGCAACTGGCGCACGAGCCGTTGTCCCAGTTCGTGCCCATAGTAGCTGTGCAGGAACCGGAACGCGGAACTCAGCAGGATGGTCCCGAGAAAAACCAGGACGATGATTATCAATAGGCCGAAGTCGCGATTCGGGATGGCGTTGTCAATCAGGCGCCTGATCAGGTCTGGATGCACCAGTTGCAGGCCGGCCATGGCGACGATGAGCAGCAGCAGCAGGACCACCCGCAGCCAGTAAGGCTTCACGTATTTCAGGAGCCGCGCCGAGGAGCGGGCCATCTCCCACTTGCTCTTGTCCGGCTCTTCGCCCGGCGGTCCGAAATGATGTCCGTGCCGCATGAGTTTCTTCCCAGGAATAGAACTGACCAGTCAGTTCTATTCTCGCCGAAGCGATCCCGTTCGTCAAATGCAGGAGGGAAAAAGGCGGAGAGGGGGGCGGGGGAAAGGGGAAGGCAGAAGGTAAAAGGGGAAAGGTAGAAAGGGTTGCTATTGTCCGAGTTGCTCTTCAACCCACTGGATGACGGCCTCGGCCATGGATAGTGTATCGCGCAGTCGCTGCTGGGTGACCGGCTCAAAAACGCCCGGGTAGCGTGCCAGCGCTGCGTAAGGTGTAAGTGACTCGGCGCGCCGCACGTCTTCAGGGATTTCCGTGCCGGCGCCTTCCAGAAGCGTCAGCAAGTGCGCCAAATCGTGGACATAGGGGAACTCAACATGGCCTTAATCGCTTTCTCCGCGGCCTGCTGGGCGTCGAAACACAGACCCTCCAGATACACTCCCTCCAGACGGGAGTCGGCGCAAAGTCCGCAGTAAGTTGCTCTTTGCCCTGCTGAGCCACTCCAGCGGGTCATCAGGTGGTTTTCTCTGACGCGCCATAGAGGACAGTCCCCTCCTTCAACGCAGGGGCGATCACAAGTGCGTGAGTATGCCTATGTTTTTCAATGTCGTCCGGCGTTACCACAATGATATCCACCGGCTCGCCAACCCCGTGCAGGTTCCTGTATATCTTGTCCGCGAGTTCGAGGCGATTGGCCCCCCGCTTGACAACGAGCAGGTCTATGTCGCTATTCGGGCCGTGTCGTCCGGCCGCCGCCGAGCCGAACAGGATGATCTTCTCCGGTTCAGCGACCTCCACAACCCTCTGGACTATCCGCTCCAGGATTTCAGCGGAGACTGTTCCCGATGCCTGAGACATTTGTGCGCGCCACCTTACCGATTAGCATCGGGCACTCGGGTTATAGTCAGAAGCCGATTCCGCCTCGTTGCAAACCGCTCCGGCAACATTAGATACCTGCCGCGCGAACATATCGAGCCGCGGGAGACGCGTTCTGCGTCGTGTTCGTTGCGAGCTATTTATTCTGTGCGGCGGAGTCGCTTTCCTGCGCGACGCGCGCGCCGTCCTCCAGTTCAGTGGGCGGGCGCAGCACGACCGTCTCGCCCTCTTTAAGCCCTTCGAGGACCTCGTAATATTCTTCGCCCGCCAGGCCGGTCTTGATGTTTCTGAGGCGCGCTTTGCCCTCCTCTACGACGAACACCGCCGCCCCTTTCGGGGCCGCGAAAACCGCGTCCCCTGGCACGAGGACCGCCCGCTCCTTGCGGGCCACGGCGATCTTGACGTCCAGCTCGTAGCCGGAGCCCAGGTTCACCTCCGAGTTGTCGAACTCTATAAGCACGGGCACCCTCTGCTCGCGGACGCCCAGCGAAGACATCTTGGTGAAGCCGGAGGGGTATATCTTCTTGACGCGCGCCTGCGGGCTGGCGCCTCCGAGGGCGGGGCCTTCGAGGAGGACTTTCTGGCCGACGCGGACCCGTCCCACCTCGTCGGAGAGTATGTCGGCCCGTATCTCGATGGAACTCGGCTCGCCGACCCTGAGAAGCCTGGCGCCCGGCTGGACGAATTGCCGGCTGTCCAGGTACTTCTGGAGCACTACGCCGTCAATGGGTGATTTGACTACGGCCTGGCGCAGCAGCAGCGCCTTCACCTTCTGCAACTGTTTCGCCTGCGCCTCGTAGAGATCGTGCAGGTATGCGGTGTCCTCCATGGACTTTCGGAGCGTCTCGCGGTTGAGCCGGGCGATCTGGACGGCCACCTGGGCGGCGGCCAGTCGCCGGTCCAGCTCTTCGGCCCGCGCCTTTGCCGTTTCATGTTTGCGATCGGCGTCGTCGCGCTCTCGCTTTGTGGCGGCCCCTTTCTCGTAGAGGGCCGTGAACCTGTCGGCTTCTTCGGCGGCGTAGCGCAATTCGACACCCGCCGCGTCTTTACTGCGGCCCAGCGCCTCCGCATCCAGTTTCGCGCGCTCCACCTCCTGGTCGGCGGCTTCGAGCTGGGAAGGCTTCGGCAGCGTCACGTCCGCTCCGGACAGCCTGGCGCGGACCTCGGCAAGGCTGTCCTCCAGCTTGCCCACGATCAGCCCGAGCTGAGCGTCTTCTATCTTCGTGATGGTCTGCCCTCGGCCGACCGGATCGCCTTCTTCAAGCTCGATTCGCTGGATGGTTCCGGCGCGGTCGGCGGCGATGACGCGCTCCACCTCGAGTTGAGTCTCCGCCTCTTCGGTGACGTACTCCTCGATGGGCCCGCTGCTCACCTTGCCGAGCTGCGCCGGGACGGCCTTGTTGAGTTCGTGGAGGTACAGCGCCGCGGCGACCACCACCACGAGCGCGACCCAACCGTAGCTTCTCAATATCTTCATGATTTGTGACAGTTCACCCGTTTGAGAAAGAGAACAGCGCCAGGAGTCAGGAGAATATCCGTTCCTGCCTCCTGATTTGCTACTCTCTCGTCTTGAGCCGCTGCGCGATCTTGATCCGCTCCGCGCGGCGGCGGCATATCCAGCGGGCTATCAGCAAAAAGAGCATCACCACCACGGCCGATTCCCCGTAGCTCGTCGCGCTGACGATTACGGGCAGCCTGTAGATATCCGTCTCGTACGCTTTTGCCATGGCCTGGCAGGCCATGTGGGCGATGGGCATTCCGAGGCAGATACCAGCGATTCCCAGTGGCATTATATCGTTGGTGGCGATGTCGGCAACTTGCCCGCGCCCGTAGCCCAGGCTTCTCAGGCCGGCCAGGTCGCGTTCCTGCTCGGCGATGTTGACGGACGTGACGTTGTATATCACGGCGAACGCTATGATGGCGGCGGCGAAAATCTGGATCAGCGTGGCCACGTTCATCAGGTCCGCCATCTCCTCCATCAGGTTTTGCAGCATCCGGCGCGCGCTGGTCACGGCCATGACGCCCGGCATGTCATCCAGCCGGTCCATCGCTTGCTGCGTTGGGACGGCGTCGCTGTCCACCAGGGCGCTGTTTACCATGTCGCCTTCGCCGAGCAGCCGGCTCAGGTAGCGCCGATCGGCGTAGACGACGAGGCCGATGTATTGCTTCACCACGCCTCGGACAACGGCCGGACGTTCGTCTTTGCCGCGCAAGTAAGGATCGAGGGTGATCTGCTGGCCCCTTCTGATGCCCAGCGCGTCGGCGATGCGCGCCGGGACGATCAGCCCGTCGGGCGGCAGTGGGACGCGGTTGCCTTCGGCGTCGCAGACGCGATAGAGTTCGCTGCCGGCCGGCAGGCCCATGATGAGCGCCTCTTTCTTTCGCCAGCCGTTGCGCAGCTCCGCCCCCACTTGCAGGACGCCTTCCGCCCTTCGCACCCCGGCGACGGCCTCCACGTCCAGGATCGAATGGGTGGGGCGCTGGTCGGCGAAGTCCACCCGGAAGTCGGCCAGCTCCACGTCCTCGTACTGGTGCTTGACGATCCAGTTGAACAGGTTCATGTTGTTCCTGCCGACGACCAGCATCATCATGGATATCGCCACGCCGAAGACGGTGAAGGCGGCGCGCGTCTTGTTGCGCAGCGCGTTGCGCGCGTTCATCCGCCAGGTCAGCGGGACTTTCTCCCACAGGGGCGCGAGCGCGTCGCGATGCACGATGCGCTCCAGGCGCGGCGCCCGCGGCCGTAGCGCAACGGCAGGGTCGAGCCGCATCGCTTTCCACGCCGAACGCAGCGCGCCCAGCACGCACATACCGCAACTCAACCCGAAGGCCAGCAGCAGGGCGGACGGCGCCGACTGGACCCGCAGCGAGGGGAACCGGAAGAACGGGTGGTACATCGCGAGAATTCCCCGCGCCAGGTACAGCCCGCCCACCACTCCAAGCGCCGCGGCCGCCACGCCGACCACCAGGGCGTAGGAGATGTAGTGCAAGGCGATCCTGAGCCTGCCGTAGCCGAGCGCGCGCAGCAGGCCGATCTGCGTCCTCTGCATCTGGACCATCCGGCGCATGATTATGTGGATCACCACGGCGGCCACGGTGAGGAATATGGCCGGCACGATCCGCGCGCTAACCTTTACCCCTTGCAGTTCCTGCTCCAGGTAGTTATGTGATAGCTGCCGGGCGCGGCCGTACCTGGCGTAGACCCCGTAGCGTGAAAACCGCTCTTTGGCGCGGTCCAGCACCGCCTCGACGTCCGCCCCCGGCCGCAGGACGCCCACCAGGTTGTTGAAGTCGTTGGTCATGTCGAAAGCGTCTTCCACGAAGCCCCGGCGGGCGAAGATGATGGCGAATCCCTTGTCGTCGGGGGCGAACTGGCGGGCGTCCCGCAGGGGGTAAACGTACTCAGGGCTGTAGGCCGTGCCCACTATGCGCAGGTCTTCTTTGCGCTCGTTGATGGTGGCCCGCAAGCTGTCGCCCACCGCAAGCCCGTTCGCCTCGGCGAAGCGCTGGTTGATGATGACCTCTTCGGACGCCGCCCCGGGGAAATAACTGCCGCTGACCATGTAGATGTCATTGATCAGGTCGTCGCGCCGCCGGGGCATGGAGATGATCCGGCCGACGGCGGCGCCCTCCTCGCCCTCCATCTCGAGGGAAACTTCCTTAACAATACGCCCACGCACGCGCCAGACGCCCTTGATGGACTGTGCGGCGCTGAGGGCCGAAGATGGCGCGTTCTCCAGGTCCACGAAGAAGTCGGCGAAGTTGCACCGGCGGTAGTAGCTGTCCCGCGAATGCAGAAGGCTCCGGTAGGTCACCTGGAAGGAGACGAACAGCACCGTCGCCCACAGAACGACCGCCGCCGCGGCCGTGAACTGCCCCCAGCCGCCGCGCAGGTCGCGCGCGAGCTTCCTGTGCAGGACGTTCCCTACCATGTCAGGTCCTTCGGCTCAATGGGGGATTGGTTTTCCGTCACGTCTTGAACCTGTCCGCTGCGCAGCCGCACGACCCGGTCGGCGATCCCCCCGATGGCCACGTTGTGCGTGACCATCACGACCGTTTTGCCGCTCTGCCTGTGCACGTCTATCAGCACGTCGAGCACCAGCTTGCCGGTTTCATAGTCCAGGGCGCCGGTGGGTTCGTCGGCCAGGACGACCGCGGGATTCTTGCAGATGGCGCGGGCGATGGCGACCCTTTGCTGTTCTCCGCCGGACATCTGAGAGGGGAAGTGGTCCGCGCGCTCGAGCAGGCCCACCATGTGCAGGGCGTCGTCCACGGGCAGGGGCTGATCAGCGATCTGCGCGGCCACCTGCACGTTCTCGCGCGCCGTCAGCGTGGGGATCAGGTTGAAGAATTGGAAGACGAACCCCACGCTCTTGCGCCGGTAGGCCGTCAGTCCGCGCTCGGAGAGGCCCCCGATCTCGACCTGGCGCAGCTCGATCGTGCCGGAGGTGGGCGAGTCCATGCCGCCCAGCAGGTTCAGCAGGGTGCTCTTGCCGCTGCCGCTGGGACCGAGCAGGACCAGCAGCTCGCCCTCGTGTATCTCCATGTCCAGCCCGCGCAGCGCATGGACCGTCACCTCGCCCATCAGGTAGCTCTTGGTCAGCTTACGGACGTTGTACAGTATGCGGTGGCTCAATTGCCGTTCCCCGGAGCAGCGACGTGCACGAAAATACCAGCAATGGCGCCGGGCGCCGGGGCTATTCTACAGCATTTCAAGCGCAGCCGCCCGCGCGAAGCGAGTGTAGATGTTGAGGCGTCCCTGCCGCGCGAAGCCTGCCAGGACCTGGCCGCGCTCCTCCGCCATATCCACCGCCAGCTGTGTGGGCGCGCCGCGGGAGACGACGACCGGTATCCCCGCGCGAAGGGCCCTGGCGATAGTCGTGGCGCACGCTCGCCCGGTCAGCAGCAGGGCAGTCCGGCTCAGGTCTGCGTGTCGGATCAGACACTCTCCGACCACCTTGTCCAGTGCGCTGTGGCGGCTGACGTCCTCGTGGAAGGAGATCACTCGCTCCCCGTCCGTGATGGCGGCCTGGTGGGTTGCGCCGGTTCGCTGGAAGACGGGGGCCATCTGGCGGAGCCCATCGGCCAGCTCCAGCAGGCGCCGCGCGCTCAGGCGGAAATCGGCGGCGCTTTCGATCCCGGCAACCTCGCGCGGCGCGGGCGCCACCGGCTGACGGAGCAGACGCGCAACCGCTATTGTCGCCCCCACGTCCATCCCCGTCTCCGCCGTCGCGCGGCACAATTCGTAATCAACGCTCAGCCCCTTCACGTCCTCGTAGCTCTCGATGAGTCCGAGGGACAGCAGGTGACCGACGGCCAGCTCGCGCAGCGCGTTCGGCAGGCAGGGCAGGGCGGTCAGGAACAGATAGTTCAGATATAGCTGCAGTGTGCGCTCCACGGCGAGCAGGTCTTCTTGGAGCTCCGGGCGGCCCGCGCGGCGGATCTGTACGCGGCGCACCGGCAGCGGCTCGACCCGCCCGAACGCCTCCTGGAGTATGGGCAGGTCCTCCGGGCTGTCTACGTCGCGGAAGCAGGCGGCCTCTTCGCCGGTGAAGTCCAGGTAATCGGCCCCGTTCTCTTTGAGGAATCGCCTCAGGCCCAGGTCCCTTCCGGTTTCGAGACGTTTCGCCAGCGCCGGCGCCAGATCGGTCGAATACACCCCGCAGAGCGGCTGCGCGCGCCGGGGGGTTCGGGCGACCAGCGCCGGCGCCGAGGACTTCGCAGCGGCCTCCAACAGGCGGCGGATCAGCCGGGAGGTGACCAGCGGCATGTCGCAGGCCAGAAAAAACGCCGCCTTACCCCTGGTGCGTTTGAGACCGGCGTGGATGCCCGCCAGCGGCCCCAGGCCGGGGTATTCGTCGCCCTGGATCGGCACGGCGAGCGAGCGGCGCAGATAGGCCGGGTCATTGGTGACGACGCAGACGTCACTGAACACGTCCCGCAGCCGGTTCACCATGGCGACGGCCAGTGGAGCGCCCTGGACGCGGAGCAGTTCCTTGGGGAATCCGAGTCGCTCGCTTTGCCCTCCGCAGAGCAGAAATGCCGAGTTGACTTCACCTCGC
Source organism: Planctomycetota bacterium (assembly GCA_021161675.1). GTDB lineage: Bacteria > Planctomycetota > Brocadiia > SM23-32 > SM23-32 > JAGHAF01. The sequence goes on from JAGHAF010000034.1 coordinate 44,973, forward strand.
ATGATGCTCTCCCCACCCCATGTCTCAGACAGCCTGCAAGCCCCTGTGCGACGAAACCACACTACCCCGCCCAAAGGAGTATATCAAGATCGGATTTGCGATGCCAGCGCTTCGCGGTTGCCTTTGGACAAACAGTTTCTATAATGGTCTTCGTCTCGATCTGCCCCCGAATGCCACGAGAGGGCCTGAGCCTGTGAGTGAAGGTAAGAGCAGAACTGCGGAGCGGATAGCCGTCATCGGCTGCGGCGGATGGGGCACGGCGCTGGCCCTTCTGCTGCACGAGAATGGACATCAAGTCACCCTCTGGGGGGTTGAGCCGGACTACGTGGATCAAATGAGAGAGAGCCGGCGCAACCCGCGCTACCTGCCGGACATCGAGATTCCCGGCGGGCTTCAGCTCACCTCATCAATGTCCGACTGCGTCCCCACCAGCGCGATAGTGGTGGCGGCCACCCCCACGATCTATCTGCGCGAAGTCTGCCGCAGGCTCAGCGCCCACCTGCGAGCGGGACAGATGGTGCTCAACGTGTCGAAGGGCATCGAGGAGGAGACGCTGCTGCTGGGCAGCCAGGTGATCCGGGACGTCTGCAAGGGCGCATATCGGCTGGCCGGGCTCTACGGGCCGAGCCACGCCGAAGAGGTGGCTCGAAAGCTGCCCACCACCGTGGTCGCCACCGCCGAGAGCGAGGAAGACGCGCGGCGCGTTCAGCGCACGTTCATGGCGCCCATGTTCCGAGTCTACACTAACACGGACATGCTGGGGGTGGAGCTGGGGGCCGCGCTGAAGAACGTAATTGCGATAGCGGCGGGCATTTGTGACGGAATGGGCTTCGGCGACAATGCCAGGAGCGCCCTCCTGACGCGGGGCCTGGCCGAGATCAGCCGGCTCGGCGCCGCGATGGGCGCCCGCCCGCACACTTTCGCCGGCCTGACGGGCCTGGGCGACCTGATCACAACGTGCGTCAGCCCGTACGGGCGCAACCGTTCGGTGGGGATACGCCTGGCCCGGGGAGAGGGCCTCGATGCCATAGTCGAGCAGATGGACCAGGTGGCCGAAGGGGTGCGAACCACGCGCTCCGTTCTGGCGCTGGCCCACGAATACGACGTTGAAATGCCTATTTCCCGCGCCGTTCACGCCGTGCTGTTCGAGGGAATGGCGCCGCGCCGGGCGGCGGTGGAGCTGATGCAGCGCGACCCCAAACCCGAACACCAGGGCGATGTTCCTGATTAGCGAGGATATGCCATGAGGCCGTCCAAAGCCCTCGAGCGGCGTCTGGCGGGGCGGATCGCCGACATCCCCGTCGTTGACGTGCACTCGCACGTGCCGTCCGCCGCCCCCTGCGCCCGGACGCTCCGCGACCTGCTGGGCTACCACTACTTCACGGAACTCGCCCACAGCGCGGGCATGAACGCCGAGGTGATCGCTCCCGACAGGCCCGATGAGGAGATGCTCCCGGAACTGCTCGACGCCATGGAGAACATCAATAACACCGTCCAGTATAGCTGGATGATGGAGCTGGCGCGGGAGCTTTTCGGCTTCGAGGATGATAGGCTCACGCGGGACAACTGGCAGCCACTGGACGAGGCGATCCGCAGGGCGGCCGACGATGAGAACCGGGCCCGCGCTGTCCTTTCCAGGGCGAACATCGAGAAGGTGTTCCTCACCAACAGCTTCGACGACGACCTGGAGGGAATTGATACCGACCTGTTCGTGCCCGCCCTGCGATTGGACGACCTGGTCTTCGGATTCCAGGACGAGTCCGTCCGCGAGTCCCTTCAGCGTGTGACGGGGGTCGAACTGGCCGGAGGGCGCAGCCTGGCGGAGGCGCTCGGACGGCTGGTGGAGCGTTTCCGCGTCCGGGGCGCCAGGAGCGTCGCCATCTCGCTGCCTCCGGGGTTCGAGGTCTGCCAGGTGGACGAGGCCGCGTTCGACCGGGTGGCGCAGAACGCCCTCAGAGGAGCACGCATCTCCCAGGACGTCCATGTCCTGCAGAGCGGCATGTTGCTGAAGGTCGCCGAGAATTGCGGCCACCTTGGATTGTGCTTCCAGATTATGTACGGCGTGGTGCGGGGGGCCTACGAGCACGGCGTCCTCCAGGGGACGGACCTGCCCGTCGCCGGATGCTCGCTCAGCGGACTTCTGCCGCTGCTGAACGGCTTTCCGGAGGTCACCTTCTGCCTGTCCGTGCTCAGCGCCGGCCAGCTGCAGGAACTCGCCGCCTACGGGTGGCTCGTTCAGAACGTGGTTCTCAGCGGGCACTGGTGGTATCTTAACGTGCCGGCCCGCATAGAGCGGGACCTGGCGGCCCGGCTCCAGAGCGTCCCGAAGAACAAGCTGATCGGATATTACAGCGATGCTTACAAAGCGGAGTTCGCGCTGGCCAAGTTCAACATGTACAGGCGTATTCTGTCGAGGGTTCTGGCCAGAGATTTCGTGGAGGCGGGGTTCGGCGCGGAGGAGGATGCCGTGCGCATCGCCAGCCTGCTGCTGCGGGAGAACCCCATTCGGATAATGCGGCTATGATAGGCGGTTGTTGAGTTGCCAGGTTGTTGAGTTGCTGAGGGACGTCGGCCTTAGCGACTTAGCAACCTATCAACTCAAGACACGGAGGTCCGATGGACACACAGCTTGAGAGCGGCCGCCTGGTCGTGTTGAGCGGCATAGACGGCAGCGGAAAGACCACCCAGGCCGCATTGCTGGCAGGGCGGCTGCGGGAGGAGGGGCGGCCCGTGCGCCTGCTTTCCTTCCCGCGCTATGAGGATGGCTTCTTCGGGGAGTTGATACAGCGATACCTGCACGGGGAGTTCGCGGGAAGCGCCGGCGAGGTCAGTCCCTACCTGGCCGCGCTGCCCTACGCGTGCGACCGATGGGAGGCCGCCTCCGAGCTGGGCCGATGGCTCGACGAAGGCGCCGTGGTCATCTCGAACCGCTACGTGGCGGCCAACATGGCCCATCAGGGCTCGAAGATCGAGTCCACGCGGGAGCGCCGCCTTTTTTGGGAATGGATCGAGACGTTGGAATACGGCGTCTTCCGGGTTCCGCGCCCGCATCTTTGCGTCCTTCTGGATATGCCGCCGCAGGTGGCGGCCCGGTTGTTGGAGGCCCGGCCGGAAGACGAACGGATAGCTTTCCAGGACGATATCCACGAGAGCGATCCGCGCCATCTCGAACTGACGGCGCAGGCGTATCGCGAGATCGCCGCCGGCGCACCCTCGGCGCAACTCGGGACGGGCCGACGTTGGGCGGTGGTGGCTTGCGCCGCGCAGGGGCAGCCGTTCGATCCGCTCGATATAGCGGCGCAGGTGTGGGAAGAGGTCCGACAGATACTGTAGAATAGGCCGCGCGCGAATGTGGGAAAGGAATACGATGGCGCATAAGGTCTGGCTCCTCCTGGTGGCTCTACCTTTGTTTGCGGCGGGGTGTCAGAATCCCAGGCGGGTCCGCGAGGTCCCAATGCGGGACAAGCTGGAGCCTGTGCGGCAGCCGAGCCAGAAGGACACATTTGAGGTGATCAAGCAGTATGCGCCGCTCGAGGAGCCGGCGGGGACTCGCTTTTTCTCCGCTCAGGGCGCCCCCGAATGCCCGGAGATCCCGCTCGAGCATCAGAAAGGCGCCGCCGCCGCAGTCCAACCCGCCCATACGGGATGCGTGACGCTGGTGCTGTTCTGGGCGGCGGACAACGGCAATGCGCTGTTTGCCCTTCAGCACGTCAGCGACCTGACGCAGAAATACGTGCGCTGGGGCGTCCGGGGCTTTACCGTGGTGGAGAAAACCGCGGCCGTGGGGCAAGCCGCGAAGATATGCGATTCCTACGGCTTTCAATTGCCGCTGCGTTACGACAATCTGTCCATGAAAGCCTTGAAGAAGATGGCCCGGTGTGTGGACGCGGAGGACCCGACGGCCATTCCGGCCATCTTCATCGTTGACGCGCAGGGCCGGATTCGCTTCTACCGTCCGGGGTTCCGATACACATTCAACATCATCCAGCAGAAAGATCATCCTGGCCGCACGGGGCTGAAAGAAAGCGCCCCCGAGGGGAAAAGTATCGAGGACTACCTCAAGCGCATCCTCGAAGAACGTTAACCCGCCGTGCCTACGTTGAGCAGCACGTAGAATACCGCGGCGATAAGCGCGAGGAGCAGCGCGTTCTCAAGCACGTAGATCAGCTTGCGGTCACCCTCCGAGCGCAGCCGCTGGTGAATGAAGAATCGGCACAACAGGAAGAGCCCGCCCGTCAGATAAATCACCGCCGCCCCCACGCCGTGCTTGCCATGCACGGTCGCGGTCCCGCCACGCAGCCCCGGCAGGTAGGCGCTCCCGTCGAGCAACGCGTACAGGCCGTAAGCGGCCGAGAGTAGGCCCAGAATCAGTCCGATCGCATAGCTGACGAACCAGGGGCGCTTGCGGCGCTGTTCATCCGGTTGTTCTTTAACGATCATCTTCGATCGGCTTATATCACAGCGCCGCGCGCGAATCAACAGGTCTGCTGCGGCAGTTGGACCTCGCGCAGACGCCCGTCGTCATCCCGCACAAGGAGCAGGTCCGCCCGGGGGGCCGTTTCCAGGATAATCTCCCGGTTTCTGCGGTCTACCTGCTCGTAATGGCGGCGGGCGTCCTGGGGGGGGCGTCCGCCGGCGACGTGCCGCGCGATCATCGCCACTCGGAGGCGTCCCGGCGGGGCGGTGATCAGCAGGCGCAGGTCCAGCAGCTCGCGAACGGCGGCCCACTCGCCACTGCCCAGCAACAGGTAGTTGCCCTCGACGAGGACGATGCGCTGCCCGGGTGCGACGCGTATCGAGTCCGCGACAGGATTATGGAGCCGCCGGTCATATCGTGGCAACAGGACGGTCGGTTCGCTCCGGAGCCGGCGAAGGGCGCTCACGAACGATTCCACGTCGAAGGACGCCGGGGCGCCCTTTATGCGCTGGAGGCTCACGCGGCGCCCCAGTTCGTCTACTGTGTAGTGCGATTCCAACCAATCGTTCGGGTAGTGGAAGCCATCCAGGGGGCAGAGCGCGGCCGGGGCGGCCCCGTCTCCTCCCAGGCGGGCGAGAATCTCCGCCATCAGCAGCGCGAAGACCGACTTGCCCGCCGCTCCAGGACCGGTGACGCCCACCAGGCGCCGCCGTGCGCCTGACCCCGTCGGACCGCGTATCAGGCGCGCCAGCGGCAGGTAAAACCGCCAGAGCTCTTCGAGGGATAGGCGCGCCTGCACGGCATGGCCGGCCACCGTAAGCGGCAGGGAAGGGCACAGGCCCGCCGTGCGCCGCAATGCGCCGGCCCGCCAGCCCGGATCGGGTTTGTATCCCAGCCCGAGCAGAACCTTCGTGGCCGGATCGCGGCGTATAAGATCGGCGGCCAGGGGGGCGGTGAGCGCGCCCTCACTGAGCAGGTTTTTCAGCGGCGCAGCGAGCGAATCATCCATGATCTCACATGCTGATCAGCGAGGCGGCTTCCTGCGCCGAGAGTGCGCGGACGATGGCCAGCAGGAGGTGAAGGGTGGCGTCGTAGTCGTCGGTGTGGATCACCCCCGCGTGGCTGTGGATGTAGCGGGCGGGTATGCCGACGAGCACGCTGGGAACGCCCCGTGCGTGGACGTGGATGGCGCGCGCGTCGGTGGAGCCCTGTTCGAGCAGGCTGAGCTGGTAGGGGATGCCCTCCGCATTTGCCTGTGCGAGCACGAATTCGTTGAAACGATGGTGCGCGATTGTGCCGCCGTCCTGGACGTAGATAAGCGGCCCCTTTCCCAGCTCACTTTTGGGTTCATCTTTTATCCCAGGTGTGTCGGTGACAATCCCGACGTCCAAAACGACACAAAAATGGGGGTCAACGACGTCCACGGCGGTCTTCGCGCCACGGACGCCCACTTCCTCCTGGGTGGTGCCCACGGCGAACACGGTGTTCGGATGCTCTTCGTGCTGGAGCTGCTTGACGATGTCGACTATCAGGGCGCAGCCCACGCGGTCGTCCCATGCCTTTCCCAGCAGATATTTGTCATCGGCCATCCGTTCGAACGGCTGTCGGGGAATGATGGGATTGCCGATCCGCACGCCCAGCTCTTCCTGCGCGTGCTCCTTGTCGCGGGCGCCGATGTCAATGAACATCGTCTTTCTCTCGATGACCTTCTTGCGTTCATCGCGTGGCATAAGATGAGGCGGGGTGCATCCGATAACGCCGGGCAGCTCGCCGTTCGCCGTCTTCACGGTCACGGTGTGCCCGAGCAGCGTCTGGTCAAGCCACCCGCCCAGGGGCGCGAAACGGATGAACCCCTCGTCGGTGATGTCCTTGACCATGAAGCCGATCTCATCCATGTGCGCAGGCAGCATGATGCGCGGCTCGGCGCTGCTGCCCGTCTTCTTGCAGATTAGACTGCCAAGGTTATCAGTCTCGAACTCGGCGAGCCCGTCCAGTTCATCGCGCAGGCAATCCCTGACCCGGTTTTCGAAGCCGGAGACGCCGTCCAATTCGCTCAGTTTCTTCAGCAACGCCAGGCTTTCATCGTTCATGTTAGGTCCCTGTTTCTGAGTTTGAGGGGGCTGTTTCAATCTGTGTGGTCCGTGTGGCGGTATCGGGCCGCGTAGTCTTTGGTCGCATACTCGGCCACCATGTCCGCGTCCAGCGGATAGCGGCCGAACTGCCGGGCGGCGCGCACCATGGCGCGGTAGTTGGCCGGGCTGACCGACGGGTGGATGCTGTTGCTGGAGGCGAGGATCAACCCACCACCCACACCGCCTTTGGCGAGCGTTTCCTTGACGGCCTCGACTACCTCCTCCTCGGTTCCGCGGGGCAGCAGGTAAGAGCAGTCCACGTTGCCCGCAAGGGCGATTCTGTCCCCGTAGAGCCGCTTTACGCGCCCGATGTCCATGCCAGCTACCGGTTCGATCGGGTCCAGCGCGTCAATGCCCGTGTCTACGATCATGTCCAGTATGCGCCAGAGGTTCCCGTCGGTATGCTTCAAGAACGGCAGGCCCGCCGTATGCGCGACATCCACCACTTCCTGCAGGTAAGGGAGCACGAACTCCTCGAAATGCGCTGGCGACATGATGGGGCCCTGGTTATGGGCATAATCGTCCCCCGTGCACAGGACGTCCGCTCCTATCTCGGCCGCGCGCTCGAGCACGCGGGCCTTGTAGTCCGTGACGATGCGGGCCATCCGGCGCGCGAAATCCGGGTTTACCAGGTAATCCATCAGCAGGTTCTGCATGCCCCGCAGGTAGTGGGAGAACTCGAAGCCGTCGTGCCCCAGGAAGACGATTGCGCGGCGGCCCTTGAACCTGTCCACCACCATCTCCAGGCTCTTCATGCGGTAGTCCGCTTCGGGGTCCGGGGCGCTGTAGCCGTCCAGGTCCGATTCGCTCCGGATGGGGTGCTCCACCGCGTAGGGGATGCCGCTGTCGGGGACCTGCCAGACTATGCCCCATTCGTCCCGGTAGATATCGTCCTTGAGCCACTCGACGTGACCGTCTTCAAACACGGTGATGCCGTCGAGGTCTTCCATCTCGATGAAATCGGCCTGGAGCCGCGTTGCCCCCTGCGGGTCGGCCTCGTAGCTGCGCTTCTTCCCCGGGGTGAACAAATCCGGGGCGAGGCCCTCGATCACGGGACGGTTGATAATCAGTTCCCAAAGCGGCGCCCTGTCCGGCTGCTCGCGCCGGATGGCCGCCATCATTCTCTCGTAGCCGTTCACAGGGCTCCCCCGAATGCAAACACGAAGTCGAGCGCCGATTCTAAAGCAAAGCAGGTGGATGTCAAGGCAGAGCCCGGTTCTACTCCGTGCGTTCCAGGCGCGCCGCTATTGCGCGGGCCAGGCGTTCTGATATTCCCGGGACAGTTCTCAGCTCCTCGATAGAGGCCCGCCTGATCTTGTTGAGTCCCCCGAAGTGTTCCACCAGGCGGCGGGCCTTTTTGGGGCCGATGCCGTCGACGTCCTCCAGGGGCGATCTTGTGGCGGACTTGCGCCTGAGGAGGCGATGATACTGAATGGCGAAGCGGTGCGCCTCGTCGCGGATGCGCGTGATAAGACGGAACCCGTAGGTGTCCTTCGGAACTTCGATCGGCTCGTCCCCCCCGGGCAGGTAGACGCGCTCGGCCTTCACCTGCCGCCCATCCTCAACGCGCGCTTTGGCCAGCGCGGCGACCGCCGCGGGGCGAATGCCCAGCTCCTCCAGCGCCTCCAACGCAGCCCCCAACTGTCCCCTCCCCCCGTCAACGAGGATCAGGTCCGGCGCCTCCGCGTCGCCCTCTTTCACCTTCCGATAGCGCCGCCGCAGCGCCTGGCGCATCATCCCGGGGTCGTCCTGTCCTTCGACGCCCCGTATCTTGTAGCGCCGATAGGAGGATTTGTCCGGCTCCCCCTCCCGGAACACGACCATTGAGCCGACGGCCTCACGTCCCTGGAGGGCCGAGATGTCGAAACATTCTACGCTCCGGGGCGGCGCATCCAGGTCCAGGATGCGTTGCAGTGACTCCATCTCCAGGCGGCGCCTCTGGACGCCCGCGGTGGCGGCCCGTTCGGCCTGCCGTGCGTTCTGATTCGCCATCTCGACCAGGCGGCGTTTCTGCCCTCGTTTGGGATGCAATATGCGAACCCGGCGGCCCTTCTTCTCGCTGAGCCAGGACTCGAGCAGCTCGGCGTCTTCCGTCTCCACGGGCGCAAGGACCTCCTCCGGGACGAACCGGTTGGCCCTGTAGAACTGGCCGAGAAAGCAGCGGAATATCTCCTCCCTGCTGTCCAGCGCCGCGGGGAAGCGGTAAGAGGCCACGTCCCTGACGTTGCCGTCCCGTACGAAAAGCGCCGCCACGCAGACATACCGGTCCAGGGCGCAGATGCCGAACACGTCGCGGTCCACGTCCCCGGCGGATTCGGCGACGCGCTGGGACTCGACCGTCTGCCGGACGGCGCCGATGCGGTCGCGCAGGCGGGCGGCCAGCTCGAAGTCCAGATTCCGCGCCGCCTGCTCCATCTCGGCTCCAAGCCTGTTAAGCAGCTCCTCCGCATCCCCCTTGAGGAACATCACCACCTGGTCCACGAGATCGCGGTATTGCTCCTCGGAGATCCCGTGGCAGCAAGGCGCGGCGCATTTGCCCATCTCGCCGTAAAGGCACGGCCGCCGGCGCGCACGGCACTCGCGGATGGAACACTTGCGTAGTGGGAATACGTCGCCCAGCGTCCGCAGCGTGCGGCGCGCCGCCTTCGCGCTGGCATACGGGCCGAAATACATCGCCTCGGGCTCGTCCAACCGGCGGGTGACGATCGGGCGGGGCCACGGCTCGGTCATGTCTATCTTGATGCTGACGAAACTCTTGTCGTCTCGGAAATTGACGTTGTATTTCGGGCGCATCTGCTGGATTAAGTTGCTCTCCAGCAGGAACGCTTCCTTCTCGGAAGCGGTCACGACCACGGCCACGTCTTCCACCTGGCCGATGCGCTCCGAGATGAGGCGCCTCTCCCGGCGGCCCTCCTGCCAGTAGCTGCGCACCCGCAGGCGCAGGTCCTTCGCCTTGCCCACGTAGATCACCTCGCTGCGGGCGTCCTTCATCATGTACACGCCCGGCCTGTGGGGCAGGTCGGCGATCTTCTCTTGCAGGCTGTGCGGCATCTGGATGGTCATCAGGTCACGTCCGAAAATCACCATGAGCCCGGTTAGCGCCGCCCCCTATCATAGTGGGAAGGGCCCGCCCTGTCGAGTTTTCCGCTTCATAGTCTCACTTCACCGGAGTGAAGCGCTCGTCCCGGTAAGTGCGAGCCTTGTGGCCGTGAGAACCTCGGCAGACCGACAAAACATGGTGATGGGCGGCGCGCCAGGGAACTGACGCAGCACAAAATGTCAAAGAGCAACCGTCGCCTGCGGCCGCCGGACGTGTCGGGATATCCGAGCCCCGCCAATTTTTCGCCGACGTCGGCGAAAAATAGAGCAGGCGAACAACAGATAAGTGAACAGGTGAAAACGGCCAAACGTTGCGGCTTCTACGGGATTCGTTGATAGTTCGGGAATCCACTCGTCCCGCAGGTGCGGCATCAACTGCTCAACTGGTCACCCGACCCGAATGAGTTTTGTTTTGTCATAGGCCCCCTCGCCTGAGATGCGCAGCCTGCTCTGCGGGCTGCGCTTGGATTAGAAAAACGGCCGCCGGCGCGGGAGCGCGCCACGTGCATTGTCTTTCTTCGTGGTCTTCAGCTTGCCCTCCGTAGCCTCCCGGCCTTCGTAGCCGAAGCTACTTCGGCGCAGTAGGCGCTTCGCAGAGCAGCATTCCATATTGGATATTCTTGTTGTCTTAGCATTTCTCAGTTTGGTGAAGTGTTACTCCGGATCATCAAAGCGAAGGGAGTGGCGCAGCACGTAATCGTCGAGGGCTTCGTGGTCCACCCGCCACGCCCTGCCCACTCGCATCCCGCTCAACTCGCCCCGCTTCAGCAGGCGCCTGATGTGCTTAGGGCTGCAGTTGAATTGGCGGGCCACTGTGTCTACGCGCAGCCAGCGCGCGGACGGACATCCACAGGTCTCACACGGCATGATGTTCTCTCCAGTTCAAATTGTCCCGATGGAAGCAAACAGAACAGGCGCCAGGGGGCAGGGGTCAGGAGTCAGAAAAAAACATCCGCTCTTGCCACTTGCTTCCTGTATCCTGCATCCTCCTTCGTGGTCACTGCTATCTGATAGCTGCCTTCTGCCTCGTGCCTCCTGATTTCCGCCCCCCGCCTTCGTTCGCGCGCCAGCCGCGTTCGGAACCAGTCGGCCAGCCGGCGCGGCGCCTCCTGGAAGCCGCAGCAGATCGGGCAGTATCGCAGCGTGCGGCGGTCCAACCAGCCCGTGCCCCCGCAGGCCGGACAGCTCACCTCTTCAACCCCCAGCTTCTCGCAGAAGGCCTCCAGCATTAGCTTTCCCCGCAGCGATTTTAGCCCCCGGGGCATCCGCCGGGCGATACGGCTCACAATTATTATCGCTTCCTCCCGGTCCAGGCTCTCCATCACACTGCGCCTCCCGTCCGCGCGGGAGATTCCGTTCGCTCACGCCCTGCGGCGCACTCAGGCCACGCCGGGCGGGGAACGCACTGGAAGCTGTCCTGTCCTTCGACGAACTGAAGCCCGCAGGGATCGAGTTGGTCCTTCGTGATGCGGCCTTCCATCACGGCCCGTCGCAGGCCGCTGCGGTCCGGTCTCTCGGTGATGCGAATGAACTCGCCGAGCTGCGCCTGGCGCATCCGGCGGCAGACCTCCTCGGGCCTCATCTCGTCTTTGACGAGCACGCGGTGGGGCAAGCGGCGAAATCCTACCTGTCCGAATGCGGTTTCCAGGCTCTTGCGATCGTGGGGGATGAGGATTCGCCGGTTCTGGCGGCAATATCGCTCCAGGCCGGCCCGCATCCTTTGCAACCTGCCCTCCACGGAGGTGATGGGGCGCTCGTATCGCGCCTTCAACTGCTGCAACTGGTCATCGAACTCGGCCTGGAGGAGCTCCAGTTCCGTCTGCGCCCGTGCGATGAGGCGCAGTTTGCGGGCCACGACGGCCCGGGCTATCCGTAGGGGTTGGTCGGCTGCATTCATGGTAAGGCTCCTCACTGCGCCGGCAGGGATTTGCGAATCCGACAGGGTTCGGGTTCGCTATTCATCTGATGCGCCTATCATATGCGTTAGCGCCTGTATTGTCAAGATAATTAGCGCAATAACATATTATTGCCTTGCATTATGCCTTATAAGTCGCTATAATATCCGTAATGGATACAGCGGGGACGCCCGCGCCGTCCACAGGAAAGGAGCCCGGACGTGAATACCACCGAGGTCACGGGGAAAGCGCAGACGCCCGGAGAGCGCCTGCGCCAGGTGCGCAAGGAACTCGGACTCAGCCAATCTGAACTGGGCCGGCCCGTCGGCGTGACCCAGAGCAGCATCGCCGCTTACGAAAGGGATCGCCGCGAGCCGCCGCTCTCGCTCTTGCTCGCGCTGGAACACGAGTTCCGGATAAACCATGAGTGGCTGGCCACCGGCCGGGGAGAGCGCCTGGCCGGGGTGCGCCCCTCCTTGCCCGTGGTCGTCACCGACCCGCGTCAACTCCAGCGGCTCACTCGGCTGGAAGGCCACGATCAATTTTACGCCGTGCCATACCTGCGCGACCCCGCTGCGGCGGGGGAGGGCCTGATCATGGACGAGCAGGTGGCCGGATACTGCATAATTCACCGCCGGGTCGCCCCCCGGCCCGAAACGATTCGCTGCGTGCGCATCTCCGGCGAGAGCATGTTGCCAACCCTGACCGACGGGAGCATCGTGGCCGTGGACATCACGCCCATACCCCGGCGGGCGCTCCAGGGAAAGATCGTCTGCTCGCGCACCGCAGATGGCGGAGTGGTCATAAAGAGGCTGCGGGTGCGGGGCCACTACGCGCTCCTGCTCAGCGACAGCGAAGACCAGCAGCGCCACCCGCCCATCGTGGTTGACCTGCGGGAGATGGAGCAGCCCATCATCGGCCAGGTGATATGGGCCTGGGTTGACCTGCGCTGAGCCGGCTGCCCCGCTCGCAGACTCCGGGCTCACCGCGCAGGCCTGCCTCCCCACCGCAAAACAAAACACGCGCGACACAAAGACAACGGAAATATCAACCACGAAGATACTCATGAAGATGCCTCCCATGAAGTGAGCCGTGTCAAGGCAAAGTCTCGAGGCTTCGGTGCGTGGAGTCGACCAATCTCCCATTCGCGCTGGTCCACGCCTCTCGGGGGACCGCA
>JAGHAF010000092.1 GCA_021161675.1 Planctomycetota bacterium
ACTATAGCCGACTCATCCAGGGGCCGCAAGCCCCGCTCGGTTGCAGCGGGGCCTGTTTCTGCTACAATGCGGCTCCGGCTTTCTTCCGGCCATCTGCTACCTCGTTACTTCGTAAGCGTTCACCGCAGAGTTCGCAGAGAACGCACAGACGACAAAGGACGCACAGAAAACATGGGAAGAAACACACTATAACCATGGCTTACACGGGGATAAAATCCGTCTACGGAACCGAGGACCTGCTCCCGGAGCAATGGGGACACTGGCGCCGGCTCTACAGCGCTGCCCGGCGCCTGTTCCAGCTCCACGGTTACGGCGAGGTCCGCACGCCGGTGCTCGAACAGACGCAATTATTCGTGAAGGGAACCGGCGAGAACACGGATGTGGTGCAGAAGGAAATGTACACCTTCTCCACCGGCGCCGCTTCCGGGCAGAAAAGCGAGGAGAGCATCGCGCTGCGGCCGGAGGGAACCCCGCCGGCGATTCGCAGCTACCTGGAGCACGACCTCCACAAGAAGGGCGCGTTCCGGAAGTTCTACTACATCGGCCCCATGTTCCGCCATGAACGCCCGCAGAAGGCGCGGCTGCGGCAATTCCACCAACTGGGAGTCGAGGCCATCGGGGCCGCCAGCCCTCTGCTGGACGCCGAGACCATCCTCCTTGCGCTCGACATCTTCCGCCAGGTCGGGCTCGAGCGCTCTGTCCTCTGGCTCAACAGCATCGGCTGCGCCGAGTGCCGCCCGCCCTTCCGCGATATGCTGCGCGCGGCGCTGGCCCACCACGTTGACCAGCTCTGCGGTGACTGCCGCAAACGGATGGATACCAATGTCCTGCGGGTCTATGACTGCAAGAACGAGGGCTGCCAGGCAGTGATCCAGCAGCTCCCCGTCATGACGGACTATCTCTGCGCGCAGTGCGCCGAGCACTACCGGCGGGTCAAGCAGGCGCTGACGCGCGCGGGAGTTCAGTTCCGCGAGGAGCCGCGCCTTGTCCGAGGACTTGACTATTACACGCGGACGGTTTACGAGATAAAACACCCGGACCTGGGCGCGCGCAGCACGATCTGCGGCGGCGGAAGATACGACGGGCTGGTCGAGCTTCTGGGCGGCCCCTCCCTGCCCTGCGTCGGCTTCGCAATCGGGGCGGAGGCCACGCTCCTGGCCATGGAGAGCGAACTGGGCCCGCCGGATGAGACCGCCCCGGGGCTGGACGTGTACGTGGTCCGCTTCGATGATGAAGCCGCCGAAGCGTGCTTCGAAATGGTGGAGCAGTTGCGACGGGCCGGCGTCGCCGCCGACATGGACTACGAGGGCCGTTCCTCCAGGGCGCAGATGCGGACGGCCAACCGGCTGGGCGCCTCTTTCTGCTTCCTGATCGGGGCGCGCGAACTGGAAAGCGAGCAGGTCCTCATAAAGAACATGGAAGATGGTAAGCAGTGGACCGCCGAGTGGCAGGCGGCGGCCAAGGAAATCGCCTGCCATCTGCAGTAGACAGGACTCAGGAGGCAGAAACGGCAACGGCAAAAGACCGGGTGGAAGCCTTCGTTTTTCCTTCTGACACCTGACGCCCGACTCCTGTTCTCTTACAACTGTTGCCTTTAGAAAGGGGGAACGGATGAGCGAGAAGCGTGTCGAACAGCTTATCAAACAGTTGCACGATTTCCGCAGGCGCGCCGAAGCCTGCCGCGAACTCACCGGAATGGGCGAGGAGGCCATCGGCCCTTTGCTTGAAGCGCTCGGAAACGAGGCGCAGCAGGGCGCCAGGTGGGCCATTCTGAACTGCCTGGGCGACCTGAGGGCGCGCGACGCCGTCCCCGCCGTCGCGCCCTACCTGGAGGATCCAGACTGCCAGACCGTGGCGCACGACACACTGGTCAAGATCAGCGGCCGGGACCTGGGCCTCATGCCGGAGGCATGGCTCAAAGGCGCAGGGAAGGAAAAGCAACCCCTCCCACAGGCCGAAGTCGAACTGAGCGACCTCGAGCTTATGGAGGGCGCGCTGCAAGGAACAGACGCCGAGTGGAAGAAGCACGGGGAGAACGGATACGTCGTGCGCCTGCCCGTCGGCGCCGGGGAAAGCCGCCCCGTCTACGCGCGCTTCGGGGGCGAAGACCACGAGGGCGCGCCCATTGTCATCGTATACGCCAACTGCGGCGAGGCGGAGCCGGATCATTACGAGACCGCTCTGCGAAAGAACCTGAACATGCCCTACGGGGCCATAGCGATCCGGGACATCCGGGGCATCCCCCACTTCGTGACGTTCAACACCATTCTGCGCCAGGCGCTCAGCCCGACCGAACTGCGAAAGACCATCCTGACCGTCGGAGAGCAGGCCGAGCGCGTGCAGCGCGACCTGGGAGCAAAGCGACAAGAACATGCTTAAAAGAACACACGGATGCGGCGAATTGCGCGCCGGGGATATCGGCCGGGAGGCCGTTTTGAGCGGCTGGGTCGCCAACTGGCGCGACCACGGCGGATTGGCCTTCATTGACCTGCGCGACAGGACAGGCCTGACGCAGATCGTCTTCCGTCCCGAGAAGGACGAACAATTGCACGGCCGCGCCCGAGAGCTTCGCAGCGAGTTCTGCGTCAGCGTCCGAGGCGTCGTCGAGAGGCGTCCGCCGGAGATGGCGAACCCCAAGCTTCCCACCGGCCAGGTGGAGCTTCTCGCCGCGGAAATGCAAGTCCACAGCGAAAGCCAGACCCCCCCCTTCAGCGTGGCCTCCAGCGAGGAGGTCTCCATGGAAGTGCGCCTGAAGAACCGCTTCCTCGACCTGCGCAGCCCACACATGCAACGCAACCTGGAGACGCGCCACCGCCTGATGCAGACCACGCGGCGCTACCTGGACGACGAGGGATTCATCGAAGTCGAGACGCCCTTCCTCACCAAGAGCACCCCCGAGGGAGCCCGCGACTACCTGGTGCCCAGCCGCGTCAGCCCGGGGCATTTCTACGCCCTGCCGCAGAGCCCGCAGCTATTCAAACAGCTCCTGATGATCGGAGGAATGGATCGCTATTTCCAGATTGTCAAGTGCTTCCGGGACGAAGACCTCCGGGCCAACCGTCAGCCGGAGTTCACCCAGATCGACATCGAAATGTCATTCGTGGACGAAGGGGACGTCATGTCCTTGAGCGAAGGGCTGCTGGCGCGCCTGATGGAAGAGGCGCTCCACGAGCCGCTCAAGCTCCCCCTGCCCAGGATTGACTATTCGGAGTCGCTGGCGGACTACGGGACAGACGCCCCGGACCTGCGCTTCGAGCTCAGGATCAGGGACATCTCCGACGTGGTCCGGGAGTGCGGCTTCCGCGTCTTCAGCGGCGCCGTCGCGGACGGCGGCCAGGTGCGCGGGCTCTGCCTGCCGGAAGGCGCCCGGATGCCGCGCAGCCAGGTGGACGGGCTCGTCGAATGGGCGCGCCAGCTCGGGGCCGGCGGGCTGGCCTGGTTCAAGGTCCGCGAGGGTCGGGCGCAGGGCGGCATCGCCAAGTTCTTGAGCGAGGGCGAACTCCAGGCCATACGCGAGCGCTTCGAGGCCGAAGACGGTTCACTCCTTCTCTTCGTAGCCGACAGGGAACGGGTCTGCAACCTGGCGCTGTCCCATCTGCGGCTGCGCCTGGCCCGGGAGTTCAATCTGGTCCGGCAGGGCGACCATGCCCTCTGCTGGGTGGTGGGCGCGCCCGCCTTCCAACAGGAGGAGGAAGGGGGCCCGTGGACCTTCGTCCATCACCCGTTCACGGCGCCGTGTGCGGAGGACGTTGACAAACTCGAAAGCGCTCCCGGAGAGGTCGGCAGCCGCAGCTACGACATCGTGATGGACGGACAGGAGATCGGCGGGGGCAGCATCCGAGTCGCCGACGCTGAGCTTCAGAAACGGATCCTGGGCGTCCTGGGTTATACGGACGAAGAGATCGAAGAGCGTTTTGGCTTCTTCATCCGGGCGCTACGCTATGGGCCTCCCCCCCACGGCGGCATCGCCTTCGGCTTTGACAGGCTCGTAATGACCATACTGGGCATCGACGACCTTCGCGAGACCATAGCCTTCCCCAAGACCCAGCGCGCTGTCTGCCTGCTGACGGACGCCCCGAGCGAGGTGCGCGAGGTCCAGCTCCGGGAACTGGGCATCAGGTTAGAAGGATGAAAGCTTCCGCCCGGAGTTTTGCCGTTGCCGTACCTGATAGCCTGCCGCCAACACAAGAGCCCTGCGGGGCCGCTCACTACATGAGACGAGCTGCCGCAGAGCTCTTTCTTATCCTTCGACCGCCCGTTGATTCTTGGGCAGTCACTCAGTGATTGTTTATCATTCCGCCTTCGGAGACACTGGAGGTTTCCGGGCGCCCATCTTTTCGCGCATTGCGGCCATCTTTTTGGCCGACTCCTGGATATCCGCGACCATCGGGGGGACATTCTCCTTTATCTGTTTGGCCAGCTTCTCATCCTTGGAGGAAACAGCGATAGTGACGCCGGCGTCGGTCTGCTTGACCACGATTGCAACCTTGTCAGAGGCCAGCAGGCGCATGACGAGCATCCTCTGTTGTATGCGCTTTCGCATCTGTTCTATCTGTTCCGGGGTCATTTTCTTCACGCCGGGCGCTACGGGCGCGCCGGTCACCGCTGGCGCTGCGCCGGTCGCGGGGGTTTTGCCAGCGGGCGGCTTTCTTTCGATGATGGGGCGTTCCGGCTGCGTTGACGCTGCGGCCAGCTGTGCCGGCACTATCTTCTGGATGATTTGCGCGGCTTGCTTGTCGGCGGAGGTTAGGGTCAGTGCGATACCATCGTCGAGGTCCTGGGTTGCGATCTCGATCTTGCCCGCCGTCATCAGAGCCAGAATCGGAGATACCGATACGGGTTTGGGAACCCCAGGGACGGCGACCTGAGCGGCGATGGCCCTGAACCCGTCCACCTTGCCCTTAACCTGTTTCTGCAGTCCGGCCACATCGGCTTCGGTGGTGTAAACGAGCTTGACGCCGCCGTCAACCGTCTCCAGCGCCGGTTTCCCCGCCTGCGAGTTCAACAGCATGTCAACCGCCATCCGGCTTGTCGGGCCGGCCGGAGGCTCGGCCACTGCCATGCTAACGCAAATCGCCAATCCAACTGCCGCCAACAGTCCGACTTTCACCTGCCATTTCATGGCTGGCTCTCCCTTCGATTAGAGGATTCTTCCTCGCGCCGGTGAGGGGGCTCAGATTGCTCGCCCTCGCCGCCGCGGGGCACGCCTTCGAAATGAACCTGCCGGAGCTTCATTCGCCCCGGCCCACCGGGGACAGCGCCCCGGGCCTGCATAAGCTGGAACCACTTGCGGCGCTGCTCCGTGGACAGCACGCTCTGCATCTGGCGCATCTGCCCCATGGCCAGTTGCCGCATTTGCTTCTGGATTTCCTCGGTGCGCTGCTGATATTGCTGCATCGCCTCCTCGTGCGACCCAGGGCCCGCCAACGCCTCCAACATGCGGTTCCGTTCTTGCCGCAGCTCTTCCTGAAGGTCCTGGGCGCGGCGATGCGCCACCTGCCACTTCTGCTCCAGGGCTTCCTTCTGCTCGGGCGTCAGGTCAAAGCTGGCCCACGGAGGAGTCGGGGCCGGAGGCGGAGGCGGCGACGCCAAAGCCGCAGCCCGGTTGTAAATCCACATGCCGCCGAATGCTACGTTGAAGGCAAGTGAGAAGATGAGCAGCAAACTCTGGGCTTTGCTATACTTGACGCTCATTCTGCCTCCTCGCTCTCCCCGGCCGCCTTCAAGTAGAGGTCCGCCAACGAACCGCTGGGCGCCGCCGAGAGAAGATCAAACGTCAAATCGTACGTCGCCGCCTGCGCGTGCGCCCGCC
>JAGHAF010000093.1 GCA_021161675.1 Planctomycetota bacterium
GCCCTCCCCCGCCCAGGTGGCGCGCCACGTGCCCGAATCGTAGTAGGCCTGCGAGCGATACCACGGCCCCACCAGCATGGTGCGCCTCCGCCGGCCCAGCTCGCCCCTGCGGATCAGTTCGCGGGCCTTCCTCACGTTCGCCTGGCTGCGCATCTGGAACATAACGGCGAACACACGCTGATTCCTCTCGGCGGCCTCGACCATCTGCTCGGCCCTGCTGATACGCACGGCGATCGGCTTCTCGCTGAGCACGTGCAGCCCGGCGTTGAAGGCGTCAATCGCGATCGGTGGGTGGAAGTAATGCGGCGTGGCGATGACCACCGCATCCACCAGGTCGGCATCCAACAATTCCTCATGCCGCGTGAAGTAGGCCACGCCGAACTCCTCGCCCACCTGCCTGGCCCGCTCCGCGTTGACGTCCACCACCGCCTTCAACTCGATCTCGTCCAGGCTGCGGCAGTCCATGCAATGGTTGTGGCCCATTCCACCTACGCCGATAACCGCCACCCTCACTTTCGCGTCACTCATGATTGTCCCTTGCATTGAAGACGAAGACTGTGCGCCTCCGCGCTGTCCGCGCACTTTTTTACCAGTCCGACGGCGCATTTGCAATGGCGCGCCGCTCATTATACAAATACCGAAATCTCGAACTCTCAGTTTCCGATTTCGACTGAATAGAGGAAGTCTAACCGATGGCCGAAGACAGCCTGAATACGTCGCTGAACGATGCGCTTGGCCGCGCCGGCGCCGCACAGAATCGCTGGGCCGAGCGAATACGCCAGGAGTTGAGCTTCACACGCCAGCTTGCCACACTCCACCCCGAACACGCCGACGAGTGGGGGAAACTGATCCGGCAGGCCACCCGCACCGTCGTGAGCGCCCTGGCCTCCCCGGAGGCGGTGAACCTGCCGAAAGCCGTCCGAGAGGCCGAACGCGTCCTCAAACCCATCGCCAAGGTCGCCGGCCAGTATACCGTCCACTGCGTCGCTCACGCCCACATTGACATGGACTGGATGTGGTCCTGGCCCGAGACCGTGGCCATCACGAACGACACGTTCACCACCGTGCTGAAGTTGATGGAGGAGTTCGACGACCTCTGCTTCGTCCAAAGCCAGGCATCGGTCTACCGGATCATTCAGCGCTACAACCCGGAACTGCTCGAACAGATCAAGCGGCGAGTGGCCGAGGGACGATGGGAGCCCGCCGCGGTCCACTGGGTCGAAGGCGACAAGAACATAGCCTCCGGGCAATCTCTGGCCCGCCACATGCTCTATTCCCGCCGTTACATGAAAGAGCTGTTCGACCTGGAACCGGAAGACATGCCGCTGGACTGGGAGCCGGATACGTTCGGGCACGCCCGCACGATACCGTCCATCGTAAGCGCCGGCGCCGTCAAGTATTACTACATGTGCCGCGGCGGACCCGCGCAGAAGCCACCCGTCTACTGGTGGAAGGGCCCGGACGGGAAACGCATACTCGTCTACCTGGACGACATCAACTGGTATCTCGGCCCCATTGACGCGATCGGCCCCACTGAGGCGAAGGTCGCAGACGCGCTGATCAAGTTCTGCCGCAAGACCGGCCTGAAGCAGTGGATGAACGTCTACGGCGTGGGAGACCACGGTGGCGGCCCCACCCGCCGCGACATCGAACGAGCCCACGAAATGGATGGATGGCCCGTGTTCCCGAGTTTCCGCCTCGGCGGGGCCCTCGAATACTACCGCTACCTCGAGGAGAACGGCGACGAGCTGCCCGTGCTGGACGGGGAAATGAACTTCGAGTTCGACGGCTGCTACACCTCCCAGAGCAGGATCAAACACGCGAACCGCCTGGGCGAGGGCTACTGCCTGGAGGGCGAGGTCGCCGGGCTGCTCGGCCACGCCGTTCTGGGCCGGGACTATCCCGCCGACGAGCTGCGAGAGGCATGGATCAACGTCCTGTTCGGGCACTTTCACGACATTCTCCCGGGCAGCTGCATAGAAGCGAGTCGCCAGCGGCAGAGGGCGCGCTTCCAGGAAACAGCGGCCACCACCGGCATGATCAAAACCCAGGCCCTCAGGGGCATCGCCGCGAAGATTGACACCGCTTTCTCCGGCCAGGCCGACGGCCAGGCCCTGCCGGAGAACCTGGCGATGGGCGGCGGCCCCGGCCACGGGGCAATGCTGGACGGCATGTCCGACGCGGGACACAGCGCCGGGCGCACGCGGCCCTTCGTTGTCTTCAACCTCACCCCCTCCCAACAGGAGGACGTCGTAACCGCCGTCGTCTGGGACCCCCAAGACAGCGCCGGAGACAAGGCAAAAGACGCCAGCTACATCGTGCGCGGCCCGGACGGTGAAGTGATTCCCGCACAGAAGACCGATGAGGGAAACTACTGGTTCCATGACTACGTGGAGCTGGCCTTCCCGACTTCGGTCGGCCCGGCCGGCTATGCGGCCCACGCAATCGAGCCTGCCGAGGAACCCCTCGCGGCCGAGGAAGGGCGCTGCCGCCTGCGCACGCCGAGGGTGATAAGCAATCGTCCGGCCGGAATCATCATCGAAAACGAGCGTCTCGAAGTGGCTTTCGACCAGGCCACCGGCGGCATCGCCAGACTCATAGATAAGCAGAGCGGGTTAGACCTGGCCGATCCGGCCCACCCCCTCGCCGTGCTGGAATACCTCATCGAACGCCCGACCGGCGGGAGCGCCTGGACCAGAAACACACCGTGGAGTCCCGCCTCCGCACCCCGGGTGGGCTCTCTCCGGCCGGGCAAGAAGGGCCCGCACATCGCTTCCGTGGTGATGAAAGGCGCCGTGGCGGACTCGAACGTAAAGCTCGAATACGTCCTGAAAGCCGGATGCCCGTGGCTGGAGCTCCGCCTGGAAGTGGAGTGGCGCGAGATCGGAGGCAAGGAAAAAGGGATCCCCGCCCTGCAAATCCGCTTCCCTTTCAACGTTGAGGACGCGCGGGCCCGCTACGAGGTCCCCTACGGCTCGATCGAACGCTCACTGAAGGACGGAGAGGAAGTGCCAGCGCTGCGATGGGCAGACATAACCGGAAAGGCGCCGGACGGCGCCCGGGCGGCCGGCTGCGCACTGCTCAACGACTGCAAGTACGGACACTCCCTGGACGGCTCCGCCCTGAGGCTGACGCTCATACGCTCCAGCTACGATCCCGACCCCCTGCCGGAGGTCCGCAACCACGAGATCCGCATGGCGCTCCTGCCGCATGACGGGACCATGTCCATAGCGGACCTGGTGCGCCGCGGGGCCGCCTTCAGCCATCCGCTGCAGGTCATTGCCACGGATGTGCACGAGGGCGACCTGCCGGCGTGCGCAGCGGCTATTCGGAGCGTAGAGCCCGACAACGTCGTGCTGGCCACGCTGAAAGGATGCGAGGACGGCGACGGTGTTATTTGCCGGCTTTACAACCTCTCGGAGCAGGACTCGACCGCCCGCGTGGTCCTGGACGAACAGCTCCTGGGCATCCCGGCGGAGGCCGTGGAGGTGGACATGCTGGAGCGCCCGCTGCCGGACTCCAGCGCCGAGGCCACTTCCGACGGCTTCAGCGTGCGCGTGCCGCCCAACGGCATCGCCGGCGTCAAGCTGACCTATCCCTGAACGCCTTCACCGCGGAGGTCGCAGAGACCGCAGAGAACTGCGAAAGATGAAAAGGGGTAAGCGTTCAGGCGTCTTTTACCCGGGGGACGCCGAGTAGAAACTACGAAGGGCACGAAGGAAAGGAAGAAGGCAAAAGGATGAATTTGAATGGGCGCCCATCGATTGCGCCCTTCGACCTTGCTCAGGGCCTTGATCTCGCGACTGCGGGACGAAACGGCCATGAGCCTGTCGAATAGTGGTAAAGGTGAACGCTTACCTCCACTGAAAGTCGCACTGAAAACTTCAGTGGAAAATACGTTGAAAACCACTTCGGCAATTATGGAGGCCATGGAGAAGGACCCCGGGGTTACGATTCCCGAGATTGCCAAAGCGATCTCTGTCAGTGCGCGCACGGTTCATAATCACATTCGCCGTCTGAAGGAAGCGGACCTCATCCGCCGCGTCGGTCCCGATAAGGGCAGGCATTGGGAGGTGTGCGGGGAATAACTTCGGCGAAAAGGTCCGCGTGAGCATGATGGTTCACAATCATGATCAGAAGAGGAGAAGCAAATGGGCAATGATAGGATATTGAACGTGGGCATCGTCGGCCTTGAGTTCGGGGCGGAGTTCATTCCGATCTACCAGAAGCATAGAAACGCAAACATGTACGCCATCTGCCGGAGAAACAGGGAAAAACTCGACAAGATAGGCGACGCCTTCGGCGTTGAACTCCGATACGACAGTTATGACGATATGCTCAAGGACGAGAACATAGACGTCATCCACGTCAACACTCCGCTCCAGATGCACGCCGATCACGTGTGCGCCGCGCTGGAAGCCGGAAAACACGTGGGATGCACCATTCCCATGGCCACAAGCGTGGAAGACTGCAAGCGCATCGTCGATACGCAGAAGAAGACGGGCCTGGTCTACATGATGATGGAGACCGTGGTATACAGCCGGGAGTTTCTATACATCAAGGAACTGTATGATAGAGGCGAACTGGGCAAGATACAGTTCATCCGTTCCTCTCATCAGCAGGATATGACCGGCTGGCCACCATACTGGGACGGCATGCCGCCCATGCACAACGCCACTCATGCAATCTCGCCCACGCTGGCCCTATGCGGAAACGAAGCGGAATACGTGCAATGCCTGGGCTCCGGCACGGTATATGAGCGCATGCACGACCGGTACGGCTGTCCCTTTGCCATAGAATCCGCGCATATTAAGTTCAAGGACAGCGACCTCGGCGCAGAGGTCACCCGTCATCTATGGGCCACGGCCCGGCAGTACAGGGAGAGTTTTGACGTATACGGTTCGATAAGGGCCTTCGAATGGACTCAGATACAGGGCGAAGACCACGTCATACACGTCGGCGAAAAACCGGAACGCGTCAAGATACCGGACTACGCCCACCTGCTTCCCGAAGAGATCCAGGCCTTCACCACGGGCGGCGTCTACGATGATGAGGCGCACCGCTCCTTCGTGCAGGGCGGCGGACACGGCGGTTCGCATCCGCATCTCGCGCACAGACTGCTGATGGCGGCGCTGGGCGAAGAGCAGCCGTATCCCAATGCCGTGCAGGCCGCCAACATCACCTGCTCGGGCATACTCGCCCACCAATCCGCCATGAACGGCGGGGAGAAGATATACCTGCCCGAATGGACGCTGATGCCGGACAACAGGCCGCAGGTGATGGAACTCGATCAGAACACGGAGCCGCCCTGGGGGCAGCAGCCCCAGTACATGAGCTGAATCGAACGCCCGCCGCGGAGTCGCTATGCCGCGCTACCAGACCCACGGCGCAGCCCGCCAGGCACGTCGCCACGAGCAAACACAGCCCTATTTACCGCAACGTTCTCATTTGCCCCTCCGCATCCTGGAGATATCACAACTTTGCTCAAGATCTTCACCCGCCTGCTACGTTCCTACCGCAAAAAACTTCCCGCTGTCAATGGCGCTTGAGAAGCCGCCTGGCCCGTCGTATGATACCCTCGCTTCGATCCCTGCTTGCTGAAGAGCCCCAATGAAACCGAGAGAATCCGAACCTGAACTGGAAGATATCCTGCTCCTGCACCAGGGCGGCAAGACCCGCATGGTCAGCCGCGTGGAGCTGAAGACCGTCGAGCAACTGCGCCAGATTTACA
>JAGHAF010000091.1 GCA_021161675.1 Planctomycetota bacterium
GCCACCGAAGCCCCCTTCTCACCTCCTTTCGTCCACCGGTAGTTCATGGTCCTGACTGCTGTTGAACTCTAATGCGCCGCCATATTACCACACCCCGAATGGGCTGTCAAGAAAAAAAAGTTGACCAAAGGCAGGCGGGAAATGCCAAAGTATAAATCACGAAATTCAACGGCAGCCCTTCCATTCGCTTCGCTCGCTCAGGAAAGCCGACGGACAGGAAGAAGGACAAACGACAAGACGAAAGCGAGAAAGCATAAGAGTCCACAATTATAGATTAGGCTCTGTCTGAGAAATCGGCTGTCGGACAGAGAGCGAGCGAATTCGTGGCTGGCAAGGACGCCGAAACAGGCATATCCCTGTGATATGTCGATGCAGGCGGCACGCAGCCAGGCGCGAATGTAGCCGCTCGAATCCAAGTCCGGTTTTTCAGACAGAGCCTAGAACCAGACAAACGGCCGCGGGCGAGCCGTCTCGTCCCGCAGTCGCGGGATCAAGGCCCTAGCCCGGATATTTCCCGAGCCTTTGCCGTCCTGTTCCCTCTCCTCTCTACTGCTCGCCCGCTCTATTCTGCCCCGCTTGCGGGGCAAAATGGGCGCCTGCGTCCTTATTCCTGGCGGTGGCGAGAGCCAGTAAGTCCTGGTAGCGTGTGCGCAAGAGTTCGTCGGATGGGCGCTGATCGAGCGCCTCTCGATAGGCCTCCAGCGCATCGTCAATGGCTTCCGGACGCAGGTAGAAATCGAACATGTACGCCCGCCTCCGGGCCGCAGTTATACGTTCCTCAATGGTCAAGCTGACCCGTAAAGGGCTGGCGCTGCATTATCCCAAACACAGCAGCCGCTATCCACCATCTATCCACTCCGGTCAGGACCAGTTCATCGGCAATCTGCTCTTCAGTCGGCACGAGGCCACTGGCATGTCGCCGAATCCGCGCCGGGATCACATCTTCGATTTCCCGTAGCATCGTTATGGCCAGCAGGTAGTTGCCCTCGAAGTTCATGTGCGCGTGGTCGAGGAACAGTTCCTCTCCAGGGAGGGAGTGTGGCGTCAGTTCGCTCTGCTGGAAGGCGCGTTCGGCGTCGAGAAGGCGCACGTCTTGTTCACTGCCGGCGGCGGCCTCACGAATGACAGCGTTGATCCTGCTGTTGGCTCGAAGCTGAAGCGCGTCCAGGTCTCACGCCTGTGTGAAATGCTTTCCCGCACTTTCAAACTTCTGCACGGATAACAGGCATCGTCCCAGCCGATAGTGAAGGGCGGCCCATTGATCGTCAATGGCCGCCGCCCGCAAGTAGCTCTCGATGGCCTGTGCGTCTTTCCCTTCTGACTCCAGCGCTATGCCCTCCTCGTAGAAGTTCTTCCAGCGCTGGAGATCGTAATCGCTCAGGTCGGGGAGGTGCATGGATGCGAATGGCGCGCACTGGCGCAGGTTCGTGGCTACGGTGGAGAGGATGACCTTCGCCCCGGCGCCCTGCGCGCCTCGAATCATGTCGCGCAGGTTCAGCCGGAAATACCGGTAAACCTTCTCCATCCGCGGGTCTGATGGGCTGACAGACGCGCCGGCGGTCAACTCTATGGCGCCTCTGATTTGCCGACTCACCTCCGGGGGCGGTATCGCCCTTCGGCCCGCGCCGGAACAATCGGGTTCCATGCCCAAAACCAATCACGCGCAAGCCCATCTCAGAGAGAAGCAAGAAGGCCATTGGCGCCAGTGTCATCGCAGCAAACCGAAAAAGCCACTTGCGCCGCCTGCCTGCCCCGCTGGGGAGGCAGGCAGGCCGACCGGGTTGTTTTGGGCGTTCTTCTTCCGCACCGCTCATAGCTGCACCTCTGGGGGGCAGGTCGGTCATCCACCATGGCAACACGCGGGGGGCGCCCAATGAAAAACGGGATGGCGCTTCGAGAAAAGCGCCATCCCGCGGGCGCCCAACTGTAAGGGATGCCTGTAGCCGCCTATGGAAGGCCTCCCATTTGGTCACTCAACACAGGGATCGACCTGCAACCGGCGCCGGCGCAAGAGCGATCATGCTATCACTTTTCGGGCAGCTTCTTGCCGTTGACTTTCTCCCAGCGCTCCTGAAAGGCCTTATCGTGGCGGAGGGCGGCCTGGGCCGGCATCCTCTTCAACTGTTCGTCAGTAAGATTCTGGCCGCCTTCCTTGGCAAACCGCGCTATTTGCGCTTTTTGCCGTGACCGGCCTTCTTCTATCATTTTCTGAATCTCGGCGGCTGACGGCCGGTCTGTCGCAGCGGCTTTCCCCTGCTTCTTAGGAGCGGGCTTCGCCTTCTGCGTCACGGGCGCGCTCTTTCGCGTACGCGTGACCTTTGCCGCGGGCGTAGCCTCCGACGCTGGCGTAGCCTCCGACGCTGGCGTAGCGGGCTGAGTCACGCTTGTGCCTGCCCCGCCACCCGGAGCGGGCTTCGATCCCTTGTTGGGGATCACGAGAATCAGCACGACCACAACGACCACAATGGCCACCAATGCAATGACACCCTTCTTCATCGCACGTCCTCCAACTAAGGTTTAATCGGGTTCATCCGTAAGCGACCGAAATCACCCACATAAAGCGTGAATCCGCACACTCGACTCTCTGAATTGGCGCTGACTCCACAATGGAATCGGCCCCTTCACACTAAATTATAACGCTCAAGCCCCACTCATTCAAGTCCCTGCGTTCGCTTTGCGAGCGCACAGCAGCCCCTTCGCGGGGCGCCGACTTTCGCGCCACGTGGCGCTAACGGCCGGGGGCGACCGGTTGTTTTGCCGGCGGGCCGGAAGTATAATCTGGAAAGGATGAAGGATGGAATAGAAGAGCAACAGCAAAGGCAACGACAAGAGCAACGGCAAAAAGCTGGATGCAAGCCTTCCTTTCAGCCTTGAACCTTCTGCCTTTATCCTTAATTAACCCTTCATCGTGGCGAGGAATCAAAGTGACGCAGCTTGAGAACGCGCGAAGTGGGATTGTCACGGGCGAGATGCGCCGCGTCTGCGCCGCGGAGTCAGTCCACGAGGAGACGCTGAGGCGCCGGATCGCAGCGGGCAGGGTCGTGCTGCCGTGCAACAAGAACCACCGTAACCTGGCGCCCATCGGCATCGGGGAGGGACTGCGAACGAAGGTCAACGCCAACATCGGCGTCTCCCCGGAAAAGAGCAATCCCGAACTGGAACTGGCCAAGCTGCGGGCAGCCCTTGAGGCCGGGGCGCACACCGTGATGGACCTGAGCACCGGGGGAGACATCGACTTGACGCGCCGAAGCATCGTGGAGCGCTGCCCGGCGCCCGTCGGCACGGTCCCCATCTACCAGGCGGCCATCGAGGCGGGTGGGCCCGCGCGGATGGACATCGGAGGCTTCCTGGAGGTGCTGGAGCGGCACGCCGCGGACGGCGTAGATTTCGCCACCGTCCATGCCGGGGTGATGCGCGCCGCCGTCCCGCTGGCGGAAAAACGCCTGATGGGCGTGGTGAGCCGGGGGGGATCGTTCCTGATCCGCTGGATGCGCCGGAGCGGCCGTGAGAACTTCCTTTACGAATACTTCGACGATATCCTCGCTATCGCTCGCCACTATGACGTCACCATGAGCCTCGGGGACGGCCTGCGGCCGGGCTGCATCCAGGACGCCACCGACGAGGCGCAGCTCCATGAGTTGAGGACGCTCGGCGAGCTTGCCGTCCGTTGCCGCGAGGCGGGCGTGCAGGTGATGATCGAAGGGCCGGGCCACGTGCCGCTGGATCAGATAGAACAGAACGTCCGCCTGGAGAAGGAGCGCTGCCAGGGCGCCCCCTTCTACGTGCTGGGCCCACTGCCCACCGACATTGCGCCGGGCTACGATCACGTCGTGGGCGCCATCGGCGGCGCGCTTGCGGCCGCGCATGGAGCGGACTTCCTCTGCTACGTCACGCCGAAGGAACACGTCGGGCTGCCCGACGCCGATGACGTGCGCGAAGGGGTGATTGCGAGCCTTATCGCCGCGCACGTGGGCGACCTTGTCAAGGACGCCCCGGGCGCCCGCCGGCGAGACGCCCGGATGAGCCTGACCAGGTCGAAACGCGACTGGCCGGCGATGGTCCGGCAGGCGCTGGCCCCCGAGAAGTTCGCCGCAATGTTGGGCGGCGAAAACCAGGAAGATCATTGTTCGATGTGCGGCCAGTTCTGCGCCATTAAGATCTTCAAGGAAGCGGCGCAGAGCGAAGACAGCTTGCTCTCACCTGAGCCCACTACCGGCGCGAGGGGGGAATCATGAACTTCATAGAGACCGACACGTGCGTGCTGAGGGAAGAGATCGAAAACCTGAAGAAGACGCGCAACGCCGTCATGCTGGCCCACGTTTACCAGAGGCCATCGGTGCAGCACGTGGCCGATTTCGTCGGGGATTCGCTGGACTTGAGCCGGGAGGCGAGCCGCACCTCGGCCGACGTCATCATCTTCTGCGGCGTGCGATTCATGGCGGAGACGGCCAGCATTCTAAATCCGGACAAGACCGTGCTGCTGCCGCAGTCCGCCGCCGGCTGCCAGATGGCCGAGATGGCGACCGCACAGCAGGTCCGACGGCGAAAGGAGCAGCTCCCGGCCGACACCGCGGTGGTCAGTTACGTCAACAGCACGGCCGAGGTCAAGGCCGAGTCTTACATCTGCTGCACTTCCGCCAATGCCGTGGAAGTGGTCAACTCCGTCCCGCAGGAGCACGTCCTGTTTGTGCCCGACCGCAATCTGGCGTCGCACGTAGCCGCAAATACGGAGAAGCGCATCATACCGTGGGACGGCCACTGCTACGTGCACGATCCGAATATCAGTCCCGATTCGATCCGAGAGCTGATGCGTCTGCACCCGCACGCACGGGTAATGGCGCATCCGGAGTGCAACGAGGCGGTGCGGCGGCTGGCGCATTTCGTGGGCAGCACTTCGCAGATGCTCGAGTTCGCCTCCGAGTCGGACTCCGAGGAGTTTATCGTGGGCACCGAGGAGGGATTGCTGCACCCGTTGCAGGATCAGAACCCGCGCAAGCGTTTCTACGCCACCGGGAGCGTATGCAGCTCGATGCGGCTGACAACTTTGGCTTCCGTGCGGCGCGCGCTCGACCAGATGGTCGAGGTGGTCAAGACGCCGGAGCATATCCGGGAGAGGGCCGCGGTGGCGCTCAGCCGGATGCTCGAAGTCTGACTCTCGGGCCCTGTGGGGACCTTCTATGAGCGTGAGCATCGGCATAGACGCCGGCAGCGTGGCTGTGAAGGTTGTCGTCCTCGCTGACGGCCGGCCGACCCGGTGGACTGAGCAGCCCACCAGGCCTGACGTCACCTCCCAGTGCACGGCCCTTCTGAAGGACATGGCTGAACCGGACGCCATATGCGCGACCGGATACGGAAGGGGCGCCGTCAGGGAAGCCGACTCCAGGATCAGCGAGATCATGGCCAACGCGTTCGGCGCGGGCTGGCTGGAACAGAACTGGCCCTCGCTGGGCGAGGTATTCGGCAGCCCCCCGCGGCCCGAGCGACTCAGCGGACGCCTGCGCACCATCGTGGACGTGGGAGGCCAGGATAGCAAGATCATTACGTTCGACGGAGAGGGCATGGTCCGGGACTTTGCGATGAATGATCGCTGCGCTGCGGGAACGGGCCGATTTCTCGAGGTGATGGCCCGAGTTCTCGAGGTTGACCTCCCAGGGCTGGACCGTCTGTGCGTGGGAGTGGAGAGAGCGGCGCCCATCTCCAGCACGTGCACGGTGTTCGCGGAGTCGGAGATCATTTCCCTCCTCTCTGACGGCGTGGGGCGAGGGCAGGTCGCCGCCGGCGCGCTGCGCAGCGTGGCGCAGCAGGTGAGCGCGCTGGCCGCGCGATGCGCCTGGGAGGCGCCGATTTTATTCGACGGAGGGCTGTCCCGAAGTCGCGCCCTGAGCAAAGCGCTCGAGCGCGAGTTCGGCGCGCCGATGTGCGTGGCCCCCTGCGGGCAGTTCGCTACGGCGCTCGGAGCGGCGCTGACGGCGGCCCGGACGCGCGCAGCGACGCCTTGAGAGAAAACTCAAGATGGAAAGGACAGTGAAGATGAAAACACGAACACCTCTCGCCCTGGCCCTCTTGCTGTGCGTGGGCGCGCTCGGCGCCGCGCCGGCTCAAGACGAGACCCCTTCGACCGCGCTCGGGACAGGCGAGCGCAGGGTCCGTCGCATCAAGGCGCCGGTCAAGCAATACAAGGCGCTGGACCGAGCCGACGTGTACCAGGCCGCCATTAATGGCCTACAGGCGAACGTACGTTTCCAGGACGTCTTCAGCCGTTCCGTTCCGGTGCCGGCGGACGCCCGGCATGTTCAACTGGGAAGCTCCAGGTACGACGTCGTGTTCGCTTTCCGCACGGAGGGGGACCTGCTGTGCCTGACGCCTGCCGCCAGTTCCAGAGCCCTGCGAGCGATTTTCGGGGTCCCGGCGAACCAACCGCTCTCGGCGGCGATCCTTCAGCGTCCCACGGCGCTCATACCGGGGCAGCAATTGACGGTGACAGGAACCGTGCTGGGCATCGTCGAGGGCGAGAAAACTGTGCTGGCGGACGGAGTCTACCTCGATTCCGTCGCCGAGGACCAGGTCCAGCGCGAAGTTTATCTCTTCACGCCCGGACTCCAGCAGCCGCAGCTCGTGAGCAAGCCAACGAAGGTCTCTTTCGAGTTCTTCTGCTCGCACAAGAAAGACGCTCTCGAGAAGCTGTTCGTGACCGTCACCGCCATGAGCGAGCAGCAGGTCGCCGACAAGGTGGCCGCCATCACGGCCCGGCTGGAGGGACTGCGATCCGCCAGCAAGACTTACGGGCATTACGATCCTCTCACGGTTTACCGGCGCGCCGGAGGAGACGTCTGGATCAATGTCGATTTCACGGACAAAGTGAAGCGCGTGTACAGATACCCTTTCCCACCAGAGATATCCTCGATGCCCGCCCTCAGGAACGGCGTGGCGCTCGATTTGGAGACGGCACATGCCTTCCAGACGGCAAGTCGCATCACCTGCCTCGTGCCTGCCACATGGCCCACAGTCGTCCGGCAAGCAAGCCGGCTCGTGCCGGGGGAAGAACTACGTGTCCGGGGCGTCACCATCGGCGCCAGGGGAACTTACAACTGCGTGGCGGTAGACTACCTGGGATTCCCGGGCAGGGCGCGGGACACAACCTGGTGGGTGGACCTGAGACTTGCCGAAGACAGCCCGGCCACAAGCATCTGGGACGTGGGCTCCTACAACATTAACACCCTCCCCTGCCAGAACGTGCCCGGGGCAATCGAGCCGGTAAGGGTCATGCTCACCGAATTCAGGACGATTGAGATTCCCCTACCACCGCTCCAGGCGCAGCCGCAGAACAATAGCGAAGGGGCCGAAGGAGGAGCGAAGTAGGATCAGGCGCCCATTTGCGCCCCGGCCTGCAGCGCCTCCAGGTTCAAATCCAGCAGGCTCGCCTTCGGACCGGTGAAGGTCTGCCGCAGCGCCAGGCGGCAGCTTTCCATCCGCACAAGATCGCTCAGTGCGACAAATGCCCCCAGCATAATCATGTTCCCCGCCCGCAGGTCCCCCATCTGGGCGGCTTTCTCGGCGGCCGGCACGGCGACCAGACGCGCCCCGTCCTGCGGAGGGGGCGCCTCATCCAGGTCCACCCCTGAGCTGTTCACCAGCATCATGCCGTCCGATCTCAACCGGTGGCTGAAACGCTCGTAGGAAAGCTGGTTGAGAATGATCAGGCAGTCCGCGGCCTCCACCACGGGGCTGAAGATTGCCCCAGGGCTTATCACCACCTGGCAGTTCGCCGTGCCCCCCCGCACCTCGCCGCCATAGGCGGGCAGGTACGTCACCAGCTTCCCTTCCTTCATCGCCGCAACGCACAGCAGCCGTCCTATGGTAAGGACGCCCTGCCCGCCGAAGCCTGCGACGATAAGACGACGCTCTTCTGGTTTATCCTGCGTCATTTTCCGGGGCCTTGTAACATCAGGAGTCAGGGATCAAGGGTCAGGAGTCAGAAGGAAAAAGAAGAACTTCCACCCGGACTTCTGCCGTTGTCGCCTGTCCTGAGCGAGCAAAGCGAGTCCAACGGCCTGTCCTGAGCCTGGTCGAAGGGCTGCTTTTGTCTTTGCCGTTGCTGCCTCCTCATTCCTGCCTCCTGATTCCTGCCTTTATGTCCCGCACCACGCCGAGCGGGAACGCTTTGGTCATGTTTTCTTCAATGTGGGCGTAACTCTCTGCGGGAGTCATGCGCCAGTAGGTCGGGCAGGGCGAAAGCACTTCGATGAAGCTGAACCCGACCTTGTCCATCTGGTATTGGAACGCCTTCTTAATGAGCTGTTTTGCCCGCCGGACATGCCGGGGCGAGGTCACCGTAGCCCTGGCCAGCAGCGCCGGAGCCTGCAAGCGGTCCAGCAACTCGCACATTCGAATCGGATAGCCCTCCGTGTCCGCATCCCGGCCACGAGGGGTGGTGGTGGTGCGCTGCCCCACCAGCGTGGTGGGCGCCATCTGGCCCTGCGTCATGCCGTAGACGGCGTTGTTGATGAAGATGACGCTGAAGTTCTCTCCACGGTTCGCCGCGTGGATTGTCTCCGCCATGCCGATGGAGGCCAGGTCGCCGTCCCCCTGGTAGGTGAACACGACCTTATCCGGATGGATGCGCTTCAGGCCGGTGGCCACGGCCGGTGGGCGGCCGTGAGCCGCCTCGCTCCAATCGATGTCAATGTAGTCATAGGCGAACACGGCGCACCCGACCGGAGCGATGCCGATGGTTTGCTCCCGGATGCCAAGCTCGTCCACGATCTCCGCTATCAGCCGATGGAGCGTGCCGTGGCCGCAGCCCGGACAGTAGTGCGTTCTGGCGTCAACCAGAGACGACGGGCGGGTGTAAAGCGCCCGAGAGCCCCGCCCAGTTTTCTGATCCGTATTCATTTGCGCATTCGCCCTGCCGGTATTCTCAGACTGTCCACTATTTAAGGGTATGATGTAAGGACTTCAGTTTCTCGACCACCTTCCCCGCCTCCGGGAGTCGCCCACCCAGGACGGGCAAAAGGTGGACCGGGCAGCGCCCCTCGACGGCGAGTCGCACGTCTTCAACCAATTGCCCGGCGCTCATCTCCACCACCAGCGCCGCGCGAACCCGCGCCGCCCACTCGGCCAGCGCTTCCGTGGGAAACGGCCAGAGCGTTATCGGCCTGAAAATCGCCACGCTGAATGGCATGTCCCGCGGCGGCCGCTCGACCACCTCGCGAGCTATCCTGGCGCTGGTGCCGTAGGCCACGATCAGCACGTCGGCGTCCGGGGGACCGGCCACCTCGTAGCGGACCTCTTCGCGACGGATCGCGTCATACCTGGCGAGAAGCTTCAGATGGAACTCGGCCATGTCGTCCACGTCGCCGTGGAAGGACTTGACAAGGTTGCGCGGGCGGCCGGGCTCGCCCGTCAGCGCCCACGGTTTATCCGGCGGCTGCGGCGGCGGGTAATGCGCGCTTCTGACCGGTTCCTTCATCTGGCCTATCACGCCGTCGCTCAAGACCAGCACGGGAATGCGCCACCTGTCGGCCAGGTCAAAGGCCAGGTAGGTCAGGTCGCCGAACTCCTGCACGCCCGCCGGCGCCAGCACGATCGTGCGATACTCCCCGTGCCCGCCTCCCCGGGTGGCCTGGAAGTAGTCGCCCTGGGAGGGAGCTATGTTTCCCAGCCCGGGGCCGCCGCGCTGCACGTTGATAATGACGGCGGGCAGTTCGCTGCCGGCCAGGTAGGATATGCCTTCCTGCTTCAGGCTGATGCCGGGACTGCTCGACGAGGTCATGCAGCGGGCGCCCGCGGCGCTTGCCCCGTAGAGCATGTTGATGGCGGCCAATTCGCTCTCCGCCTGCACGAACGTCCCGCCGCGCAGGGGCAGTTGATCCGCCATGTAAGCCGTCAGTTCATTCTGGGGCGTGATAGGATAACCGGCGTAGAAGCGGCATCCGGCGCATATGGCGGCCTCCGCGGCGGCCTCGTTACCGCTGATAAACATCCGCGTGTCTTCTTGCTGTTCCATGATGCCATCCCGGCTATTTCGCCTCGGCCTCACTGGCGACAGGCTTGCTGATGCGGAATACCTCGATGGCCGCGTCCGGGCAAATCTGCGCGCAGCGCAGGCAAGCGGTGCACTCGATATCGAGGCGGACAGCGGCCAGCCGAATGCCCCGCTTGTCCGGCTTCTGCCGGATATAAAGCTTATCCTGTGGGCAGAACTCCACGCAGAGCGCGCAGCCCTTGCAGTAGCGTTCCAGGATACTCACCTTGAACCGTTCAGACATAGCGCGGCTGCCCCCGCCAGTCCAGTTTATTGCGCAGGGTCTCGAAGAACGCGCTTCGGCCCGTGCAGATCAGTTTGACTGGTTCTTTGGCCCGCTCCACTGTCACCAGGTCCGACGCCTCCAGTTGGGCGCTGACCTGCCCGTCCACGGTCAGGGCCGGCGCCTCCGCGAACTCCCTGGCCCGCACGCTCACCCGCGCCCGCGCCGGCAGCGCCAGCGGACGGTTGCTCAACGTATGCGGGCAGATCGGCGTGACCACCAGCGCTTCCAGTTCCGGATAGAGGATCGGCCCGCCGGCGGCCAGGCTATGCGCCGTAGAGCCAACCGGCGTCGCCACGATCAGGCCGTCGGCCCGGTAGGTCGTCACCAGCTCCCCGTCCACGTAGAAATCAATCGTGATAAGCCGCGAGAGCGAGGCGCGGGAGACGACCGCGTCGTTCAGCCCAACGGCATCGAGCGCCTCCCGCCCGTCGCGCTGAAGGGTGCAGTGGATCATCATGCGCTGCGCCAGCTCGAAGCGGCCCTGAAGCACATCCTCCAGCACGCCCTGGTAATCCCTTGCGGCGCACTCCGTAAGGAAACCGAACTTGCCCACGTTGATCCCCAGCAAGGGGACGCCCCGCCGGCCCACAACGCGCGCCGCCCGAAGCATGGAGCCATCGCCGCCGACCACGACCGCGAAGTCCACCCCATCCAGCTCCGTGTCGGAGTCAGCGTCCAGATCAACGCGCACCTCGGCGCGCTCCGCCAGCCAGGGCTCGATCTTATCCACGGCCAGCAGGACAGCAGGCTTCTCCTTGTTGCCGATCACCAGGATTTTCTTCATCAGCCGCTCTCGGCATGTTCCAGGGGTTCTTCCTTCAGCTCCCCTTCCAGCGTTTCCACCAGTTTCTTCACTTTCACGTCCGCCCGCTCCAGCAAATCCTGACACCGCCGGTACGCGTCTATGCCCTCCTCGTAAAGCGCCAGCGACTCGCCCAGGGGCAGCTTGCCTTCTTCGAGGACGCGCACCACGTCTTCCAACTTCTGAAGATTCTCCTCGAAGGTATCAGTGGATACCAAGGTGGGCGCTTCTGTCTCCTTCAGGCCCTTCGCTTTCTCTTCATCGCCCATCTGCCTGTCCCAGAGCAAGAGTCAATACATGCTTTGTCGCCAGACGAATTCTGCATTATAGTAAAAGGCCAACCGCAATCCAAATCAATTCCGCCGGAGATGCAACCCGTGAGCGTGGCGCCGACCGAAGAGCAAGTCGCGGACGCGTACCGAATGGCAGACCCCTGCCGCCTCTGCCCCCGGCAGTGCCGCGTCAGCCGCCCCGCCGGAGAGCAAGGATATTGCGGCATCGGCGCCGCCCCACTCGTCTCCAGCGCCGGAGCTCACTTCGGTGAAGAGCCCCCGCTGGTCGGCCGCGGCGGTTCCGGCACGATCTTCCTGGCCGGCTGCAACTTGCTGTGCGTCTTCTGCCAGAACTACCAGATCAGCCACGGCGCAGCCGGCCGCCCCGCCAGCCCCGGCCACGTGGCCGACCTCATGCTCGGCCTCCAGTCCCGGGGCTGCGAGAACATCAACCTCGTCACACCCACCCACGTGGCCCCGTGGCTGATGGACGCCGTCCGCCGCGCCAGGCTGCGCGACCTGCGCCTGCCCATCGTCTACAACTGCGGCGGCTATGAAGGGCTCGACATGCTCAAGCTCCTCGACGGCACGGTGGACATCTACATGCCGGACGCCAAGTTCTGGCGCGCGGACAGCGCCGAGCGTTACCTGCACGCCCCCGACTATCCCGAAAGGATGCGGGCGGCCCTCAGGGAAATGCACCGCCAGGTAGGCGAACTTCGCATCGAAAACGGCATCGCCAGAAGAGGACTTCTGGTCCGCCACCTGGTAATGCCGGGAGCCGTCGAGCAGAGCAAGAGCATCCTGCGCTTCCTGGCCGAGGAGATATCCCCCCGCACGCACGTCAACGTCATGCAACAGTACCGTCCTATATATGAGGCAAGGAGCTGCCCCGAGATAGACAGGCCGATAACACTGCACGAATACGGCGAAGCGCGCGCCTTCGCCCAGGAGCTGGGCCTGGCGCTGGTATGACCCCGATTGTGCGCCCTAATTCTGCCACTGCAGCGGAAGAAAAGTATTGACCATGCCCCCGCGCTCTGGTATCCTGCAAAGTGAGGCAGGACAATTCTCAAGGAGAAGGAGGCAGTCGCTATGGACATTGAGAGTTTCTTGCAGGACCAGGGGGTCCAGTTCGAGGTCATACCGCACGAGCAGGCGTTCAGCGCTCAGGAAGTGGCCGCCACCGAGCACGTTACGGGCCACATATTCGCCAAGACGGTCATCGCCTCGGGGGGCGGCGACACTTACATGCTGGTGCTTCCGGCCAGCCGGCACGTAGACTTCCAGAAGGCCTCCGCGGCGGCCGGCTGCGAACTGATGATGGTCGGGGAAGACGAGATGAAATCCCTGTTCCCCGACAGCCAGATCGGCGCCGAGCCTCCGTTCGGTTCGCAGTACGGCTTGCAAACTATCGTGGATGAACACCTGGCCGAACAGGGGCAGATCGTCTTCCGTGGTTGCAGCCACGATCGCACCATCAAGATGAGCTACGCCGACTACGAAAGGCTGGAAAACCCCACGGTGGCGCCCCTGGCCATTTAGCCGCAAGTCTCGGGGCTGACAGCTACAGCGGATGCAGCCGCTCGATGCGGCGCCGCTCCTGCCTGGCGCGCCGCGGACCGCAGCTCAGGCGAAAGCCGTCCGCGATGCGCAGCATGATTTCGTGCGTTACTTCGCGCCGGCGCGCCCGCGTGGAGCGGCCTCCGAATCGCACCGGCTCCCCAATGACAAGGCTCATGCGTCCCGGCCGCGGCAACGGACGCCCCAGGGGCCAGACCCGATAGGCCCCGGCTATCGTGATTGGGACAACGGGCGCGCCGCTTCGCAGCGCGAGCATCCCCACCCCGTCGTATGGCCGGCACAGACCGCCGTCCGACGTGCGCCCGCCCTCCGGGAAGATGCCGCACGGCTCCCCCGCGTCCAACGCGTCCAGCAAACGGCCCAGCGACCGATGTCCCGGCTCTTCCTGCTCCACGGGCACGGCGCCGAAAAACCGTATCAGAGGTCCGAGCACAGGCATTCGGAAGAAACGCCGCGCCCCTATGAATCTGATTCTGCGCTCCGCCGCCAGCGACAGCATAACAGGATCGAAATAGCTCTGGTGGTTGGCCGCAAGGATAACGGGGCCCGTCCGGGGCACGTTCTGCGCGCCCGCCCATCGGAGCCTGTGGGCCAGGGCGAAGTAAGGCGAAACTACAATCCGCCCCAGCCGCGGCGCCACGCTTTCTCTAAAACTAAGCGGCGCTCCACTCACCGGTCTTCACCTTGTAGATGCAGGTCAAACCGACCGTCAGCATGAACATCAGGCTGAGCAGCCCGAGCCTGTAGCCACCGCCCGGGATGCCGGGCAGCGTCAGGTCAGCCAGGATACCGAATACGATGACGCCTATCATGGAAAGTTTCTGCGACACGTTGTAAAGCCCGAAGTGCTTTCCGAGCTGTCCGGGCGGGACAAGCTCGATGAGGAACTTGCGGCCGGCCACCCAGATGTTGGCCAGGCCAAAGCCGCCCAGGAGCGTGAACACGATAATAAACAGAGCGAAGCTCTGCGTCATACCGCAGATCAATAATGCGAACATGACGCTGACGCCTGCCGCCAGCAGTGCGCGCCGGGCGCCGACGGCGTCGGCGATCCTCCCCCCGATCGCCCCCAGGGCCGCCGCCCCGATTGAGAAGGGAATCAGCCAGAGCATGGCCTGCTGCTTCTGGAGGCCGAAGACGTGCACCATGTAGGGAGAGGCGGCGATAATGCCGGCGTTCAGCGAGTCGACGAGGCAGAAATTGCCAACCAGGAACAGCAGGATCCTCCTGTTGCGGGGCAGCAGCCGGATTGTCGCCAGCGTGCGGCGCAACGCCAGCCTCCCCAGCTTCACGCCGGGGCGCGTCCCCTTGCCGGGCGGCCTTTCGGGCACGAAGAGGAACAGCGGCAAGCTGAACAGGAGGAACAGCGCCCCGGCCAGCGCGAAGAGCGGGGCGAGTTCGTGCGCCGGGCGCCAGTTCTTGTAGAACCCGACCACCATCCACCCCAGCGGCAGAGCGAACGCGACCCCCGCGTAGCCCATCCCCACGCCCAGCCCGCTGAGCAGCCCCAACCGCCGCCGCGGCGCGAGCATGGGCATCAGGCTGTTGTAGAGCGTCAGAGAGACGGTGTAACAGAAATTGGCGACGAAAAAGAGCGTCAAGATAAGCCAGGGCCCGCCGGCGAACGTTATCAGCGCACAGGCGGCGCAGCAAGAAACGGTCAGCGCCATCAACCATCGCTTGGCCCTTCCCGTGCGATCCGCAATCTCGCCCGCCACGGGCAGCAGAAGCGCGCTGGCCAGCAGGGAAAGCCCCATCGTGAGGAAGGTGTACTTCTCGACGCCGGTGTATTCCTTCACGTGCAGCGTGATGGCGTAAGACACTACCAGCGCCGAATATATGGTGTTCGCGAAATCGTAGAAAGCCCAGCTCAGCGCACGCCCCCAGTGGATCGCCTCCGGGGCGGCGAGCCGGTGGGCCGGCAACCGGTCTGCACGCGCCATGCTAAACCCTCACCAGGACTCTCGTAAGAAAGGACGGAAACTGGCCGTCAGCACAGTATCGCGGGATGCGCATAGCGCTGCAAGTCAAGGTGGCCGGCACGCGCGCGGAAGAAACTTCGTGGGTTTGACCGGCGCGCTGCTGTGCTGTAGAGTATGCGAAGTCGGCGCTGCAAAAAGTTGAGAGGAAGCTCGTCGTGCCCACCAGCACGCAGAAGATGACATCCCGTGAAAGGGTCCTGGCGGCGGTCCGGCGCCAGCCGATGGACCACCTCCCCCTGTGCTTCGAGGGCGTGGGCCACACGTGGGTTGAGTTCGTGAGCCGACTCTACCCCGACCCCTTCGAGAGGGCCCGCTTCTACCTGGACCTGGACGTTGACACCGCCGTCAACCTGGGGAACTTGCCCCTGTCGACGGCAGGCTTCGAGGTGAAGGAGTGGCAGGAGCATCCCGCGGACGAACCTTGCCCCCTGCTCGTCAAGGAGTACATTACCCCCCGGGGAAGCCTCCGGCAGGTGGTGCGCAAGACCGAGGATTACCCCCACGCGTCCGTGCCCCTGATGAGCGACCACCACGTCCCGCCAAGCCGCTCCGTGCAGTACCTCGTGGAGAAGGAGGAGGACTTAGGCAAGCTGGAATACATCTTCAGGCCGCCCGACGACGAGGAGCTGCGCGCGTATTACCGCCAGGCCAAGGAGGCGCGCAAGTTCTGCGATGACCACGGGATACTTCTGACTGCCCGCCTGCCGGGGGTCGGAGACGTCCTCATCTGGCTCTCTGGAATAGTGCCGGTATTGCTGACGGCGATGGACGAGCCCGGTTTTATCCAGCGCTACGTGAATATCATCTCCAGCTGGGACATGGCGAACCTGGAGCGGCACATTGACGCCGGCGTGGACCTGGTGATTCGCCGGGGCTGGTACGAGGGCACGGACTTCTGGTCGCCGCGGCTGTTCCGCGAGTTCCTGTTCGACCCTTTGAAGCGGGAAATCGAGGTGGCGCACCAGGCGGGGGTGCTCTTCACCTACATAATGAACTCCGGCGCGATGCCGCTGCTGGACATGTTCGTGGAACTGGGGTTGGACATTCACGGCTGCGTTGATCCTCTGGCGGGCAATACCGACCTGGCGCGGATGAAGCGCGAGGAGGGAGGGCGGATTACCCTCTACGGAGGCGTCAACAACAACCTGGTCGTGGAAAGGGGAAGCACGGAGCAGGTCAGGGAGGGGGTGCGCCAGGCCGCGGAGACGCTGGCCCCCGGCGGCGGCTACATCATGGGGACCGGAGATTCGGTGATGTGCGCCGACCAGACCGCCAGGAGGAATTTCTACGAGATGATCAACGCCTGGAAGGAACTACGCGACGCATTCGGTCAAACGAAAGGAGCCTGACGATGTTTGGAAGAGAGAGTCTGCTGAGAGTAACTGTCTCGCTGGTATGCCTTCTGGTTCTGTCTTCATTCGCATCGGCGCAAACAGCGCCGACAGGCAAGATAGAGCTGAGGCGCATAGGACACCGCCAGGGCGCGTTCTATCGGGGCTCGCCGGGACGGGTGTCAGGCCATGACGACGTGTCCGGTCTCGGAGACGGCAGGGTCGTTGTGCAGCAGAGATGGGGCTGGGGCCCCTCGGTATTCAAAATACATCCCGAGCGAGGCATGCTTGAATGGTTGGTGTCGGCCGGCGGGGATGACCACGGCAATGAAGACGACGGGCGCGGGCAAATCGTCGCGACGAAAACGGATATAGGTGGAGCGAGGCACTACGCATGGCAAATGGGTTCATGGGGGGTAAATGACGTTAACCTGGTCAGGGCCGATACGTCCGGCGAGATCAAGGAAGCAACACAGTACTCGTATCTGCCTACTGCTTATTGGGACATGGGTACCGGACATGGCGGAATCGGGATGGGAATAGACTATGACAACAAGAATAATATCCTCTTCTGCGGAATGACTCGTACCGCAGGTTATAATGAGCTGATGACGGCGTTTCGTATTGAAGACGATGGCGAGAAGGCATCATACTCAGGCGCGACAAAGATACTTGATACCGTCACTTCTACGGGCTTCTGGAACGTGATGCCGGTGAAATGCGATCCTGCCCACAGCCTGGTCTTTGCGGGCTGCAACGGGTCGTACAAAGCGTTCCTGATGAAGTATGCGCCGCAGGCGACGGGGCCGGTTGTGGTGGTGGATTCGGCTAAGGATATTCAACGACTGTTCCCACCGGCATGCGCCCCGGAGGGTTGCGGTTCAGGCGACAGGCTACAAAGCGTCTCAAGATGCGATTTCGTTGTGTCCGGCGGACACCTGTACGTAATCGCAGGCGCGACAAGGCCGGCCGGGCTCTTTGTGTTCGACCTGGGCCCCGAATCAGGCCCGTATACTCTGACCAACCCGGTTTGCAGGATACCGTTTGACGCGGGGGTCGAGGGCGTGAGGGTGTACAAGGATAAGGTCATCGCATCCTCCCGAGGGCTGCATCTTCTGGAATTGGGCGATGTATTGGCCGCGAGCGGGCGGGCCGAGGTCCCGCGCTCGAGCTATCCGTTGCCTTACCGAACCCGGACGTTCGCCATAGAGACGGTGCGCGGCGAAGACTGCCTCGTGCTGGCTTGCGGGAACGACGGATTGGACGTATTTGCGCTCACGGGTGACGATGGCCCGATAAAGGGGAACATAGTTGAAAGTGACCAGAAAATAACCGTCGAGGGAGGGAGCGCGAAAATAGCGCTCAGGACGGAAGGCGGCATAAGACATCTGGACGGGCCGGTGTTGAATGATAGGGGCGACATGGCGGTGTGGGCCGTCATGGACAACGAAAGGGAAGCGATACTGATAAAGAAGAAAGGTAAGGATTGGACCGTAGGAGCGATAGCAGGCCGGAACGATTACGTGTCTTTTTCCACGCCGAGCATAAACAACAAGGGCGCGGTGGTCTGCTATGCCGGCAAATCCGACGGTGGCGCAGCGATTCTGCGCATTGACGACGAGGGCGTCAACGAAATCTACACCCCTAAAGGCGCCGGCTACATGATGCGCCCCGAGGTGGCCGATGACGGGGCGGTGGTGTTCCTCGAGAAACCGATTGACGGGTCCGGGAAGATACTGTACAGGGACCCCGCCGGGACACTCAGCGACGTATGCAACCCTTCAGGCGCCCCGGGGAGGTCCGAATACTACGATATCGGCCCGGACGGTGAAGTCCTGTTCGTTGACAGCAACGCCGCTTACAGGTGGGAGAAGGGCGTCGGCGCCAATAAAATCTGCCCCCACAAGGCCGGCTACAGCCACGTACAGGTGGCGAAAGGCGGAGTGGCGACCTGTAGATTCTTCAAGTGGGAACGGGAACAGGTCTGGGTATTCAAAGACATCAGCGCCGAGGATAGTGGCTTTGAAATCGCCAGCTACAGGCCGCCAGGGCCTACTTATGGATTCTGGCCCGGCTGGTCGACCGTCAAAGCGGGCGCTGCAATCAGCAGCGGAAAGACAATATTCCTTGCCAGAACGTGGAAAGTGCCTTTCGGCACATGGCTGATGAAGTACAAGGCCAAGGATGATTGCGACCGTCTTGTGAAAGCCGGAAACGCGACAGACGGCAAGACGATACTGGACGTCAGTTTCGCAGGCGGATTCAACGAGAAGGAAGCCCTGAACTTCATCCTGGACCTGGAGGACGCTTCCGGCAAGGTCTCACAGGCCCTCGTGACAATGGGAGTTGAATAGCCTCGGGCAGGCAGGATCACCAGCGACCGCAGCGAACTACGCCAAGCCGCGCAAGAAGGCGCTCTCGGTCCGGGAGAGCTGCGGCGAGGTCGTCGGAACGCGCGCTCAAGTCATGCGTGTTGTGTTCGGTCAAACGAAAGGAGCCTGACGATGTTTAGCAGAGAGAGTCTGCTGAGAGTAACTGTCTCGCTGGTATGCCTTCTGGTTCTGTCTTCATTCGCATCGGCGCAAACACAACCGACGCGCAAGATAGAGCTGAGGCGCATAGGACACCGCCAGATGTTTTATTCGGGCGTAGGGGACGCATCGGGGAGCAAGCAGGCCTATCTGAGCCTATCCGGACTGGGAGACGGAAGGATAGTCGCCGTCCCCGATTACTGTCGTCCATCGGCATTCAGATTGCATCCGGAAGGAATAGTTGAGGTCCTGGTTGCGTTTGCCGGGGATGACTACGGCAACGAAGACAACTCGCGCGGGCAAATCGTTGCGACAAAGACAGGTTCAATGAGACATTGGTTCTGGCAAATGGGCGCCTGGGGGGTGAATGACCTGCTCATGACAAGGGCCGAAACGGCCAGCTATGGACCTATAGGCTCAGTCAGGACTCCCCTGGGCACAGGATATGGCGGAATCGGTTACGGAGTGGATTTCGACAACAAGAACAATATAGTCTTCGCGGGGATGACTCATCATGGCCAGCCGCATAAGGAACTGATGACGGCATTTCGCCTTGAGTACGACGACACGAAGTCAACGCTGACAGGCAGGACATTGGTGCTTGAATCCGAGGGCACCAGCGGCTCCGTCAACCAGTATATGGTTAGATGCGACCCCGAACATAACCTGGTCGCCCTGGCCTTCTGTGAGGGCAACGGGCGGGGCAAACTTCATCTGGTCGAGTACACGCCGCAGAAGCAGGGAGATGCAATAGTGGTGAAAGCCCTGCACGTCCAGGCTGAAGGTCGCGACAGAACGGGCATGATCCCGGAGGGTCTGGATATAAAGAGCCAGTTGCGCGGCGCCAGGTCCGGGGATTTTGCGGTTTCGGGCGGACGTCTGTATCTGCTCATGGGCGGAATCAACGGAATATCCGTCTTCGACATAGGTCCTGAGGGCGGCCCGTACGAGCTGTCGAAACCGAAAGCCATTATAACGTTGCCCAACTGGGCTCGTTTTGTGCGAGTGCATGGCAAACAGGTGATAGTGTCAGCGCACGGACTCTACGCCTTTGACCTGGACAGTGTGGCCGAAGCGACGGGACGCGCCGACATTAAACCCGATACAGTCTACCGTTTGCCGTACGAGACGCATGAATTCGCTGTAGAGACAATTGATTCCAAGGATTATTTGGTCCTGGCCTGTGGGGTCAATGGATTCGACGTGTTTGCGTTCGCAGGCGGCGCGGGTTCGATAAAAGGGCAGATACTCGCATGTGACCAGGACGTAACGCTGGAAGGTGGAAAGGCAAAGCTGGCCCTGAAGACCGGAGGCGGCATAAGACACATAAACGCTCCCGTACTGAACGACAACGGCGATATGGCCTTGTGGGCGGTGACGGACAACCAGAGGGAAGCGATACTGGTAAAGAAGAAGGGCGGCGAGTGGCGCGTGGCGGCGATAACCGGCCGCGACAACTACACGTCGTTTTCCAGCCCGAG
The DNA here is from genome assembly GCA_021161675.1 of Planctomycetota bacterium. Lineage (GTDB taxonomy): Bacteria > Planctomycetota > Brocadiia > SM23-32 > SM23-32 > JAGHAF01. Next base: position 20,294 of record JAGHAF010000091.1, read on the forward strand.
CATAAACAACATGGCCACGGTCGTCTGCTACGTGGGCAAGTCGGACGGCGGGGAGGCGATCCTGCGCATAGACGATGCAGGCGTCACAGAGATATCCGCGGGCGATGACATAAAGTGGCTGATGCATCCTGAAATAGCGGATGACGGAGCGATAGCATTCCTCGAAACGTCCGCTGACGGCTACGAGCAACTGAAGTGCAGAAGCGCGGATGGGACCGTACAGGAAGTATGCAAGGCAGAGGCATGGAAGTTGGGAGAAGACTACGACATCGGGCCGGATGGCCAGGTTGCATATGTATGTTCCGTGCAAGACCCCAAGAATACCAGACGGTGGAACAAGAGATTGCATATATGGCAGGCGGGCGCCGGCAGTGCTATTGTTGACAGTCTGCAAGGCGCCCCTCATTTTCCCAAAGTAGGAAAGGACGGCATCGTATGCCTGAGGGTCACCGGCAATGAACTGGAGCAGGTTCGGACGTACCATAACTCAAAGTTCACCTTTATCGCGACCCACAGACCGGGATTCGTCAACCGCACGTATGGGTTTCGCTGGAATGCGGTGAAGCCTGGCATGGCAATCAGCAACGGGAAGGCGATATTCACCGCCCATACTTACAAGTACCCTTTCGGCCCGTGGCTGCTGAAGTACAACAGCGAAACCGATTGCGAGCGCCTTACAAAACCGGGCGACAAGGTGGACGACAAGACGATAATTGACGTGACATTCAAGGGCGGATTCAACGAGAAGGAAGCCCTGAACTTCATCCTGGACCTGAAAGACGCTTCCGGCAAGGTCTCACAGGCCCTCGTGACAATGGGAGTTGAATAGCCTCGGGCAGGCAGGGCCGCTCGTCTGCGCTCACCTGATCTGCGGCTCTAGGCCCTGTCTGAAAAACCGGGCTTGGATTCGAGCGGCTACATTCGCGCCTGGCTGCGTGCCGCCTCCATCGACATATCACATGGATATGCCTGCTTCGGCGTCCTTGCCAGCCACGAATTCGCTCGCTCTCTGTCCGACAGCCGATTTCTCAGACAGAGCCTAACCCACGCCTCAGACCCGCAGTCCCGCGGGCTGCACGCCGCCCTATTCGGGCGAGGCGCATCTGCCCAGCGGCAGCAGGGCGCAGAGCGTCGCCGCGGCGGCAAGCGAGAACAGGACGGTGTGCCCCACCTTATCCATAAGCCATCCGGCCATCGGCGCAGCAACCATGGCCACCGGCGTCAGCGCAACCATGGAAAAGGTGCTATAACCGACGCGCCTGCCCCGCGGGTAAATCCGCAGCGCGAACGCCATGCTGGAGACCCCCGCCGCCGCGCCACCCAGGCTCCCCAGAAAGATGGCGCCCACGTAAAGGGCCCACGCGCCGGCGGGGGCAAACGCCGCCATCAGCGCCGCAAGCCCGCCCAGCAGCGTTCCGACCTGCATGATGCGCTTGTGGCTCACTCGCTCGGCCAGGAAAGGCCCGGCCAGCGCTGCGATCATAGTCGCCAGGCGGCGCGCCACCATCAGGCTCACCACCACCAGCGCCGCGCTCATGCCCTGGTAGACCGCAGCCGCCACTGCGTAAAAAGGCCCAGCGGCAAAGGCGGCTCGCTTCAGCCCTCCGTAGAACAGGTACATACGATAGTTGCGATCCCGACGGAGGTTGGCCAGCAGGTCGCGCAGGTAGTCGCCCGCCGGCTGGCGCTGCGGGGGAGCGATCTCTTCGGGCACCTCGTCCACCAGCGCAAAGATCAGCCAGGACAGCGTCAATGCGGTGAAGCAGGCGAGATAGAGGACCGCGTAATTCCCCGGAAAGGCCAGCGTGGCGATGACGGCGGCGCAGGCCGGACCCGTGGCAAGCCCTGCCAGCGACGAAAAGAAGGTCCCGTACCCGAACAATCGGCCTGTCCGGTCATGGGGGATGGTCTCGGCCAGCAGGTCAGTCCAGGGCGGGAACGTGGCGTTCATAGCCATGGCGCCCACCCACATGCAAAGCGCAATAGCTACAAGGCAGACGCCCGGCGCAGACACGGCGAACAGCATCAGCACGGCGGCGATGACCAGGTACGGCAGCCGGTCCGCAACGCCGAGCAGCAGCACAAGCTTCTTCTTGCGACGCACCGCCTCCATCCGGTGAGCAAACAGCAACGGCACAATGCAGGCCGTGCCCACCAGCGTGTTCAGAAGGCCCAGCGTCATGTTCGATGCGCCGAGCCTTGTCACAACTAACAGGGGAAGCACCTCCGCCCCGCTGACAAAGCCGATCCCGACCTGATACAACGCGCCCTCAACGACGTGGCACCAGAAGTTGACCTTCTGCGGCCCGAAGCGCTTCACGGCCTTCCTGCGAATTGACTGTGGGGACGCCATTTCCTTATTGCTCCATTGCTCTTGCTTCAGGGGCCGGCCTTCTGGGCTGGTAAATGATTCAGCGGCGCAAAACAGGAATCAGGGGCCAGAAGGGCAAAGAAAACCTCGCGCCCGGACCTTTTCCGTTGCCGCCGGCTCTGAGCACAGTCGAAGGGTTGCTTTTGCCGTTCCTGACTCCTGACTCCTGCTCCCTGTCTCCTGCCTCAGTGACTGTGCATCCGCCCCAGCAGGTGGTCCCGCGCGTGCTGGTAGATGGCCTTCATCTCGCGGTGGCGCTGCTCGTCATAGCGCACCGACAGCGTGTCCAGATACGTGAGCCCGCCGTCTATCAGCGTCAGCATGTAGGTGGCGTCCGAGGGATTGAACAGGTCGCTGTCCGGCACGACGACGTAGATCGGAGACGTATGCGCCGCCACGAAGATGGGCCAGGCGTGCTGCACGTGCAACGCGCTGCTCGCGCGCGCGGCCAGCCAGCAGGAGCCCTTCACCTCCACCTTCTCGTGCAGCCGCAGGCTCTTGGCGCCCGCCCCTTCGGTCACCTGGGCAACGACCTTCCCGTTCATGACCACTTCAAGCTGTGAGATGGGCCAGGCGCACTCCGCGCTGGCCTCCACCTCGACCGTGCCGCGACCGCCCGTGAGCCGGACCTCGGCGCCCATGGGACGCCCGTCCACTTTCAGGTCCATCAGCGGGCCGGAGGTGCTGAACGTGCGCCCCGCCCTGACGGCCTCACCCCAGTTCTCGAAGTTGAACGGCCTGTCCGGCTCAAGTTGCGCGTAGGTCCTGACGCCCCCCACGGGCATCCCGGCGGACATCTTGTCGGTGCCCCCCACGCAGGCCACGCGGTAGCCGCAGTTCAGGTAACGGTAGTATTCGCGCAGGTTGTAATCGTCCAGCGGCCCGCTGCCCGCCCCGGGGAAGTAGCGTATTTCCAGGCCGTCGAACTTGCCCAGCACGATGTCAACGGGGTTCTCAAGGTTCGGCTGGGGGAAATGCGGGCGGATCACCACCCCCTCCTTGCTGCGGCACTCGTCCGCCCACTCGGCGAGCGTCCTCTCCTCGGGGTCGCCGACGTATGCCTCCCCCGGCCCTCCTGCGCACATGGGAAGAACCGGCTGGCCGTGCGCGCCCAGCATCGAGATGTGCCCGAGGATGTGATGGCGGTTCTCAGTGCCCACCCAGACCATGGTGTCGTCATCCTCCACGCCGACCTTGCCCGTAATGTCGCCGAAGTTGGTGTAGAGGCGCCCCCACTGGCTCGCGAGCAGATTGATCAGGTTCAGCCCCTCCGCCTGGCCCTGGAGCCACGCCGTCTGGGGGCTGATGAAGTGCACGTGCGTATCAGCAGTGATCCAGCCGTCGGAGCGCCAGTCCGTCAGGCGCTTCAGACTCAGCGCCAGCTCCCGCTGTCCGGGCTCTATCCTCACCCTGCGCCTGACGGGCTCGTATTCGAACCCCTTGTTAATCTCCACGTATACTTCGCCGACGGGCAGCTTCGTGCGGAACTTCCCCTGCACGTAGGCGAAGTCCATCTGGCCCAGCTTGACGTCCGCGCCGTAGTCCTCAAACCAGTTGTCGTTTATCACGGTGTGGTGGCCGTAGGGCGCGTAGTATTCTCCATTGGGGCCGGAGAAATGAACGCGGGCGGGGATCGGCTGGCCCGTGTCCTCGTCCCGGATCGTCACCTCCAGCCACGTCCTCTCGGGATGGACCACCTCCAGGCGCACGTTCCTATCCGTGGCCACCCCCTCGTGGAGCGCCTTGCCTACGCTGAGGCGGTATGTCTGCTCCTCGTTTCCCCGCTGAGTATCCACCGTCAGCGTGGCGCCGTCGGCCGCGCTTATTTCGAGCAGACGGCAGCTTTCATCGAGTCCCTCACCCGCCGGCACGCCCAGCCCGGCCTCTACCGCCTCCAGCCACTGGTCGCCTCGCGCCCTGGCGGGGCCCGCGTCGCGCACCAGCACGCCGAGGTCCACGTCAATGGCGCCCGCCTTAGCGCCCTCCGGCAGGCCGAGCTTGAAGTATCGGCGCGCAGCATGGCGCAGCGGATGCCCCGGACCTTCGTAAAGCGTCAGTCCGACAACGCACAGGGCTTCTTCGTCGTCGCAGCGCAGCAGGACGGAAGCGATTTCCCGCTCCGGCCTCGGATTAATGAGCGCAAAGACCCACGGCGCGCTCATCCCCGAACTCCCGGTGTCACACTGAATTCCACCCCATCCTGGACTCCGCCGGGCCTCCTGGCTCATGAAATCCAGCGTTGTCATTTCCTCATGGCCGACGGCGGCGTACAAAGCCTGGCCCCATTGGTGGCTGTCCCAACCCACCTCAAAGCGGCAGCGTATGGGCACGCTCTCGCTCTCGCCATCCGCGTAACGCACCTCGTATTCGCCGAGTGGCTGGCCGCCGGCGTCGTCTCCTTCCGGCAGCTTCCCCTCCCAGTAGTGCAGAAAGCACAGGTGAGTGGCCGCGGCGCCGACCCGGACGGTCTGCTCCGTCCCTTCGCTCAGGCGCAACACGTTCGGGGTCGCCCCTTCGGAGGCCAGTTCGTACGGGATGCCCCAGAAGCGCCTGCTCCCGCGCGGCATCCTCCCCGCCAGTTCGGCCGCTCTCCCCTCAGCGTCGGGCTGCGGGAAGTTATAGGCCAAATCAATCGTCTCAAAGCGGACGCTCATTTCCTCAGCGTCCGCCGGTCCGTCTCCACCGTTACTCATCGCAGAAACTCCGCCATCGGAAATGCGGCATTATGCAAAGAAGAACCCTCTTTTACCGCACCGCTTATGCCTGTCAAGGGGATTCCTTGTCAAGGGCGACCTATCGAGGTAGCATGTCGGCGCCGGAGGCCAGAGCTCGGGCAAAAAGTATCCTTCGAGATGCAAGGAGACCCGCGAATGAAGGGCGAATCCGTCGGGATGTACGTGCATACGCACTGGTCCTACAATCACCCGTACGCCGCGCGGACGTGGACCATCGGGGACTGGCGCGGCTACCTGTCCGGCTTGAAGGACCTCGGATACAGCTTCGTGCAAGTCTGGCCCATGTTCGACACCATGCCGATCCCCCTCACCGGGAGCGACCGTCTGCACCTGGAGCGCCTCTCGAAGGTCATTGACGTGGCCCACGACGAGTTCGGCATGAAAGTCATTATGGGCTGCTGCCCCAACATAATCGGAAACGAGAAGGCCTCCGGCTATGCGTTCGAGCAAAGACCTTACTTCGTCACAGAACGCCTCGTCAACCCGGGCGATCCCGACGAGGTGGAAATGCTCTTCGCCCACCGCCGGGAGGTCCTTGCCCCGCTCAGCAAGATAGACGGTTTCTGGGTGATAGACAGCGACCCCGGGGGCTACGAGGGTTCGCCATCCGAAGAGTTCGTGATGCTCCTGGGCCGCTACAGGGAGCTTCTCGACGAGCTGAGGCCGGGCATCCAGCTCATATACTGGCTCTGGCAGGGATGGCCTCTTCAGAAAGACGAGGCGGCAAGCTGGCGCGCGGCCCTCTCGGGCCTGAAGCGAATCAGCCCGGAGCCGTGGGCGATCTACGTCTGCCGGCCTGAGCAAGCGCCGATAGTCGAGGAACTGGGCCTCACGCACAGGGCCTACTCGTTCCGCTACGCGGCGATTGAGGGCGAGCCCTCGCTGCCGTGGACGGGATGCGACCCCCGGCGGCTTTACGAACTTGTGACCCCCATCGACGGCCCCAAAGGCCGGATCGGCAACGCCCAGACGCATCCCGTGCAGCTTCCGCACATCTACTGCTTCAGCCACTTCGCTCAAGGCGGCGCGCCGGACACCATCGACCTGGAGGGCTTCGCTGAAAGGCTGCTGCCCGGCCTCGGCGCCGTCGTCGCCTCGGGCTGGTGGGCGATGAACGAAGACTCCACCGCAGAGGAGATCGAATCGGCCCTCTCGGCCCTTTCAAACGCCAGGCCAGGCGAGCCGGGCGAGCTGAGCGGGCTGCTCTTCGGAAACGGCGAAAGATTCCTCGAGGACCTGCGAGCCCAGCTTACCGTTCGCAGGCACGAAAGGCGGATCCAATCCGCCAGGAGCCCGCAGGAGTTTCGCGAAGGCTTGCGCGGGCTTCGCGGGCCGCTGGCCGCCTGGTGTCGGCGCCACGGGTTCAGCGACTTCGGCTGGCTTCCGCTCCTGACGCGCATCAAGGAAAGCGCGCGGCAGATTGGCGCCCATGAGATAGTCAAGGAGTTCGACGTAAGCCAGCAGCTCGACCACCGCCACGGCTTCATGGAACGCCTGTTCAGCCTGCTCAAAGAGGTCTGATCTTCCGCCGCTTTTCAGGGAGCTTGGCCCCCCGCAGGTGACACGACGCGCTGAAGTCCAGCCCCAGGACGGCGGGAACTACCCCCCGGCCGCCTCCAGCTTGCGAAACAGGTCCGCGAAGATCGCGTCGCGGTTCGCCTGAACCCCCACCCGCATGAAGTGGCGCGTCGCGTCCGCGCTGTAGGTGCTTTGATCGGTCAAGCGCGGCGCATGGACCAGTTCGGTCGGCGCCCAGTCGGCGTTGATCATCCAGGCCACGCAGATGATGTCCCATATCACTTTCGAGCGCGCGCAGCCGTCGCCCACGTACTCGCGGAATATCTCGAACAGGTAGTCACCGATGGCCCCGCGACCCTTCACGTAGCGCTCCATCTCCGGCAAGGTGGTGCGAAGCTGCTCGGTGACGTGCGTGCAGGGCAGCTGGACGAACGGCACGCCGCTCTCGTAGAGCGCCTGCGAAGCCAACAGGTTGCCGGACAGGTTGAACTCCGCCGCCGAACGCCAGTAGTGCGGCTGCCCCCCCAGCCAGACGACCACGATTTGCTCGACCAGGCGCGGCGCCAGCAGCAACGCCGACGCCACGTTCGTCAGGGCGCCGATGGCCAGCACGTAGAGGGGGCCGTCTCGATCCGACCCGGCGCGCTCGATAAGGTCTGCGGTGGCGTCGCTCTGGACCGGGTCGTCCAGGGACGCCAGCCACCGGTCCGAGCCGCGGTGGGCCAGCCCTTCGGCCGAGCGGCCCAGCCGGTCGAGCACGCGCACGATCTCCTCGTAGCTCTTCTCCATGCCGTCGCCCGGGCCGCTGGACCGCTTGTTGTGGAACGGCGCGGCGTAGACCGCCTCCACGTCCAGCGACTTCGGCGAGAGCAGCGAGTAGACGAGCGCGAACTGGTCGTCTATCTCGTTGTAGGTATCCGTGTCGAGAACCATGCTCGACCTGCCCGTCGGGGGCTGGAGCCGCGCGATCATCTCGGCGTGCGTCAACCCGGGGAATTGCATTGTGATTACCTCCGCCGTTGGGAACACAGTATGATGGAAGTGTATCTTTTTGCCGCACGGGCCATGTCTGTCAAGCGGATTGCCGCTCAGCAAGGGGGACGTGCCAGAACGGCAGCCTTTCATTCCCTGCCCCCTGCCCCCTGACCGCTGACTCCTGACTCCTGACTCCTGACTCCTGCCCCCGGGATTCTTGACTTGCCAGAACGTGGGGATGTTCCATAATGTAGGGCATTACGCGCAGACACCGACGAAACGAGACGGCGGAGAACATCACTTTCGAGCAGGAGCGCGGGCAGGTTATGGATTATACGTACGAACAGATTGCCAAGATGATTGATCACTCCCTGCTGAACCCCGTTATGACAGACGCCGACATGGAGGCCGGATGCCGGATCGCCGCCCAATACGACGTGGCTACCGTCTGCGTCAAGCCCTACTGGCTGAAGCGCAGCGTCGAGCTGCTCGCCGGCAGCGCCGTGAAACCGACCATCACCGTCGGCTTCCCCCACGGCGGCCACACCACGGCCATCAAGGTGGCCGAGGCGCGGGAAGGCGCCCGTGACGGCGCACAGGAGCTTGACATGGTGGTCAACATCGGCAAAGTGCTCGGTGGAGACTGGGACTACGTGCGGGCAGATATTGCGGCGGTGGTGCAGGCGGGCCACGACGGCGGGGCGCTGGTCAAAGTGATCTTCGAGAACTGCTACCTCGAGGACGCGCACAAGATAGCGCTGTGCGGGATCTGCGCCGAAGCCGGGGCCGACTTTGTCAAGACGTCTACCGGCTACGCCGGCGGAGGCGCCACTATGGAGGACCTTGAGCTGATGCGCGCGCATTCGCCCGCGCACGTGCAGGTAAAGGCGGCCGGCGGCATTCGGAGCCTGGACGCGCTGCTTCAGGTGCGCGCGCTCGGCGTCACGCGCGTGGGCGCAAGCCGCACGGTGGACATCCTGGAAGAGTGCAAACGCCGGCTGGCGGACTGAGCTGCCGGAAGATTCCCTCTACACGCTGCTGAAGTAGCCTCAGGAAGCAGGGGGGCGGCCAAGGGGGGGCTGCGCTACATACGATCGCGGGCCCCCGGGCGTTCCTGATGGAGATCGACGAGCTCTACTCGAACGTCATCGTGCAGAGGTGCGAACAGTTCACCGGCCAGAAGGCCGAGCGGATGAGCAGTAAATGACGGATTCCGAGCAGGCCATAGCATGAGGCCACGGCACGTGTCACTGCCAGGGACCGGATGGCTGCCACTTCCGGCTGAACGGCCTATGTTCGGCGAGGGCATTGAGAACGGGACCAAGGAAAGCTGCCAAGGAGGCTACGACAGCCGCCAACTTGTCTGACACATTGCCGACGCCTGACCGGCGCAGGAACGCGCGCCACTGGGTCTGCTTCGCAGTGTTCTGTCCGAACTGCTCAGTCAGCGCCAGTGGGAGCTGGGCCGGAAGGGCCGTCGATCTTCGCTCGAATGTGGCACTGATCGCTCGCGAGAGCATCACACCGTCAAAGGCGAAGTTCTGCGCCAGGACGTACACGTCGTAGAAGTCCCTCATCCGACTGTTGACAATGCCCAGAACCATCATCGCGTGCAGCTTCTCAGCGATGACCGTTTCGCGCGTGCACGCCCGGAGGCGTGGCGCCGGGAAGTCCAGAAACGTCGGGTAGCTGACATCTTCCGCTTTGGGAGTCACAACATCGCCGAAGCCGATGTCAACCTGCACCGGTATCCGTGCTTTGCCGAGGAAAGCCGTGAGGGTAACCCGCTGGCCTCCGTACTCCTGGTTCCCGCGAATTGGAGCCGCCGTCACGGTATCGGGGGCGAACCGGAGACCGTCAGGCTCGACCTCAGCCCGGCACACGTCGCAGAACACCTCCTGGACGTGCTCGCTGGAATCCTCGCCATAGCCCAGTAGGTCGACGTCCAGCGTCGCCCTGTGGAGCTTCCCTGTCCATACCATGAACAGCGTAGCGCCCTTCAGCACGAAATCCCTGCCGTAGTCCGAGACGGACAGACGGTAGAGGAGCCGCTCCACTGCGTAGCGCGACCACACCAGATTGGCGTCTTCTCCCGTCTGTCTAATCCTGTTCAGGAGCCGTTGCCGGACCGAAGCGGCAATGTTGGGAGGGTTTTTCTTACTCATGCCAGCGCTTCCATGTAGGGGCGCATGACGCTGGTGACACGGCAAACCTCAGCGTACCGCCACAGCTCGTCGACAGTGCATCTTCGGTCGCGCATGACATCGCGCAGCGCCTCCAGTGCAACGTCCAGCCCGATCTTGTTGCGGTACTTGAAGCAGTCCGCCACGGTCTTTGGAACGTTGTAGATGGTCACGGGCACACCCTCTACGGTGTGCTCCGCGACGCCTTCGGTGAGGGCCTTTCCGGAGAAACGCATGATGCGCATTCTGGGCCGCTCAGTACGGGGCTCCGCGGCTCTCCGATCAATGGCCATCCACACTTCGTGGGGCGCCTGCGTCCCGAGCCCGTGGAAGCTCAGGGCTGAGAGCAGGCAGACTACACCCCTGGGGACGGCCTTAGCGGCCAGCGCCAGGCTGTGAAGGGCCGTGACCTCGGCGTCAGGGAGCGCATAGAGTCCGCGCCCCACGCGCACGAGTTGACCATCGACACACAGGCGCCGAAGGTACTCGTGGTGTATACCGAGCCGCCGCACCTCGCGCGCACTGACGACCCCCGCGTGACGGGCGAGCTGCACTATCCGCCTTGTGCTGTCTTTGCCGAGAGTCATGTGTGCAATTATACACACTTATAAAGAAGTGTCAAGGTGTACGCACACGCCGTGCTCCGACCCGAACGCCAACGTGAACGTATACACCTCCGTTTCTCCTCCGTCCCAACAAGAAGCCCGGCGAAACGAGAGGTGGTCTCTCGTTTCGGCGGGCTTGATCCTTCGCAACACTTCACCAAAGTGAGGAATGGTAATACAACCAAAATATCCAATATCGTAACACGTCAGCCGAGTGAGTCGTAAAAGAACGAGAATATCCATAGGACTTCACAAAGTTGCGAGATCACATCTAACGCAGCTCGTACGCCCGAGGCCGATCAGCAGCCATGCGCGTGGCCGGCGCGTCCCCACA
>JAGHAF010000116.1 GCA_021161675.1 Planctomycetota bacterium
CCATGTCGGAGATTGCTATCAAGGATGTCCCTCCCAAGACCGTTATGAGCCTGCCGTTCGCCGGTTCTTACGAGCAAACCCGGGAGAAGCTCGATCACCTGATGTCATGGCTTCTGCGCATCGGCCATCCATGGTCCGACCACCCGCTGGGACTCTACTACGACGACCCGACGAAGACGCCGGAAGACGAACTCCGCGCGGAGGTCTGCCTTCCCATGGAGGAGGAGTGCGAGCCACAAGAGGATATTGAACGAAAGACGTTGCCGGCCGTCACCGTGGCTTACGCCCTTCACGAAGGCCCGGTAGCGGGGATTTCAGAGCTTTATGCGGAGATTTTCGCCTGGCTCCAGGAAAGCGACAGGACCTATGCCGAGGACATGCCCACCAGGGAGGTATTCCTGAAAATGCGTGGGCAGGTAGACGATCCGGCGCAGTATGTGACGGAAGTCCAGGTTCCACTCGCGCCGATCGCCGAATCCGAAGAGCAGGACGAAAGCCAGGGCATAGAAGGATAAAAAGGCCCTGCCGCCTTAAAAAAAGCAGCGCGACTCCGAAAGGAGCCGCGCTGTTACTTTTCGCTTACGGGGATTCTGATCGCCTGCGGGGCAGTCAGAACTCCCACTTACATTTCAGAGCCCACACGTTGTTGGCCTCATTATTCAGCACATCGCCCATCTGACCATAGCCACCTGTGATCGTCAGGTTATTGCCGGCGACGTAGCAAACGCCCGTAGTCCACCAGTCGTCCTCGCTCTTGATCAGCGGTGACAGCGTGTTATCAACCCCATCGGGCATCATGCGGTATTCTCCGAAGAGCGCGAGCCGATCCGTAGCCCGCACGACGACATTGCCCTCGGCGAGGATCTCGCGATCGTCCGTGAAACCCAACAGGCCGATGTGCGCCGCCTGGGTGCTGCGCAGGCCGACGTTGACTATCACAGGCCGCGGGAGCGACTCGATCGTCTTGCTGGCATAGAGCGTGAAGTCCAACCCATCGTCGTCCTTGACCCCGATAATACCGAGAGCGCCGAAGAGATCATTATTTATGTCCCTGACCCCCAGGTTGCGCTTGTAGTGCACTCCGGCGGTCAGCGCCGGTATCAAGTCGCCTTCCTTCACCAGCGCGACGCGGACGTTGAAGTTATGCAGGTCCACCGCCTCTTCGTTGACGAAAAAATGAATTACGCCAGGTAAACCGCCCAGGCTCATGTGATCCCAGCCGTAGCCCAACTCGACGCGGCCCCACAGCGTCTCGGTAAACGTTAACGCCTGTATGGTTCGGCCATGGCCCAGGTCCACGTAGGCGGCGCCGACGCTCGGCAGGCCGAACACCTCGCCCTCCGGGCCGGGGTTGACCAGGTATGCCGAAGATGTGCAGAAGACACCACCCACCCCCTCGATGCTGTGCAGTGGCAACGGGGGCGCTTCGTCCGCGCTCGTCGCCCCTGCCACAAACGCCAGGCACGCCACAACCATCACCGCAATCACCCATCGCATCCGGCTCATTCCGGACCCTCCTCCATCAATACGAGATTAAAACTGCCAGGAAACAACCCAATACTCGAAGAAGCGCGCTCCCAGAGCAAACACTAACAATGTTCAAATTTAGTCGCTTTAACGTCAACGAACTTCAGACAAAGTCGCAACTTTTTCAGATTCGGCCGAGCCTCAATCGGCCCGGCGCCAGAACACGCCCCCGTAAAGGAGCTCCGGGCATTTGAATCGGAAAGCCACACTCAATATCATAGGAAGCTTGACCCGTCGGCCCTATCCGGCTTGATGACTGCACGCACATCTCGGAGTATGTTCGAACGCATTCGCGCGCGGAGGGACCATGGACCACCTCACCGAGCTGGAAAACAAAAGCATCTACATCATCCGCGAGTCTTACAACCAGTTCGACAAGATCGCCGCCCTCTGGTCTGTCGGCAAGGACTCGACCACGCTCATCTGGCTCTGCATGAAGGCATTCTTCGGCCAGGTGCCCTTCCCCGTCGTCTACATTGACACCAGCTTCCACTTCCAGGAGATGTATGACTTCCGGGATTACTGCGTGGACAGGTGGGACCTGGACCTGATCGTCGCCCGCAACGACCAGGCGCTGGCGGCGGGCATGGGCCCGGAGAATAAACTGGAATGCTGCACGGCCTTGAAGACCCAGGCCCTCAAGGACTGCATCGCCCAGTACGGTTTCGAAGCCCTGCTGCTGGGCATCCGGCGCGATGAGCATGGCATCCGGGCCAAGGAACGCTATTTCTCGCCACGGGATCAGAAGTTCCAGTGGGATTACGAGAATCAGCCCCCGGAGCTCTGGGACCAGTACAGCGCCCGCGCCGACGAAGAGACCCACATCCGCGTGCATCCGCTGCTCCACTGGAGGGAGGTGGACATATGGCGCTACATCCAGCGCGAGGGGTTGGAAGTGGTGCCGCTCTACTTCGCCGCGGACGGGATGCGCTACCGGAGCCTGGGCTGCCAGAGCTGCTGCGCGCCGGTCGCCTCGGAGGCCGCCACCGTGGACGAGATCATCGCCGAAATAGAGACCTCCAGCATCGCGGAACGCGCAGGCCGCGCCCAGGACAAGGAAGACGCCTACACCATGCAGAAGCTCCGCGCACTCGGTTACATGTGAGGAAACGATGCAACCCGAATCCCTTTCGTTCGTCCTGGTCGGCCACGTTGACCACGGCAAATCCACGCTGATCGGCCGCCTGCTCCACGACACCAACTCCCTGCCGGATGGAAAGATGGAGGAAATCCAGGAGGCCGCCCGCGCCGAAGGCCGTGAGCTGGAGTTCGGCTACATCGTTGACCACCTCCGTGAGGAACGCGAACGCGGCGTCACCATTGATACCGCCCAGACGTTCTTCAGCAGCGACACCCGTGACTACGTCATCATCGACGCGCCCGGCCACAAGCAGTTCATCAAAAACATGATAACCGGCGCCTCTCAGGCCGAGGCCGCCGTACTGATCTGCAGCGCCGCCGAGGGCGTCCAGGAGCAGACCAGGCGCCATGCCTACGTGATCCACATGCTCGGCCTGGACCAGGTCCTCGTCCTTTACAACAAGATGGACATGGTCGATTACTCGGAGGAACGCTTCCGCGAGGTCAGGCGCGAGCTCCGCGAGTTCCTGGCCCGGCTCGGCATCCGGCCTACGCTCGAGGTCCCCATCAGCGCCAGCCGGGGCGATAACGTTGCCACTCGCTCCCTGAACATGCCCTGGTACGACGGCCCAACCGCGCTGACGGCGCTGGATAAGTTCCGCAAGATTCCCCCGGCGACCGAAAAGGCGCTGCGCTTCCCCGTCCAGGACGTCTACCACGTCGACGGCGTTGAATTGACGGCCGGCCGCGTGGAAAGCGGCATCCTGCGCAAGGGGCAGACGCTGCGCTTCATGCCCGGCGGCCGGGCTTTGGCGGTCAAGGAGATCCGCCAATACCTCAGCGAAGGCCTCCCACAGGCTGAAGCCGGAGAGTGCGTCGGCCTGGCGCTGGACGGCGACGCGCCCCGTCGAGGGCGCGTGGGCTGCCCGGCGGACGACGCGCCACAGCCCACCCGGCGCTTCCAGGCGACGATCTTCTGGCTCTCCCCCCTGCCCTTCGAGCCGGACCGCGGAGAACTCACGTTCAAATGCGCCACGCAGGAGGAGCCCTGCCGCATCGCCGCCCTGCGCCGGCGCATCGACTCCGGCACCCTCGAGAGTCTCGACGCCGAGGACGGACGCCTGATGGAAACGGAGGTCGGCGAAGTCCTCCTCGAAACCGACGAGCCCGTCGTGCTGGAGTCCTTCTACGACGTGCAGGAATTGGGGCGGTTCGTCCTTCTCAGGGGCCACGACGTGGTGGCCGGCGGCATAGTCACGCACACCGCGGGCGATGCGGCGCCCGCTCATCACGAAACCATATCCTGAGGGTTGAGCTATGATCTTCGGCCTTGGAAAGACGAAGCGCGCCGTTGGCATCGGCCTGGACGGATTCCCCTTCTCGCTCGCCCAGGAGCTGATGGACATGGGGATTATGCCCAACCTGCGACGCCTGGCCCAGCGTGGCGAGATGAAGCGGATCAGAAGCGTCTTCCCTACCGTCAGCGGGGTGGCATGGTCATCTTTTCAGACCGGCAGGAACCCCGCTCAGTTCGGGGTGTTCGGCTTCGTCGAGCTTACCCCCGACATGGAGCTCGCAATACCGAACGGCGAGAACCTGAAATGCGAGACCATGTGGCATCGCTTCAGCGACGGGGGCAAGGAGTTCGCCGCGCTCGGAGTGCCCATGACCTACCCGGCAGACCGGCTGGACGGCTTCGTCGCCAGCGGGTTCCTGGCCCCCAGCCTGAATGAACGGGCCGTCTCCAGCCCTGACGTCCTGAAATTCTTGAAGGAGAAGGACTACGAGATAGACATAGACCCCGCCGTCGCCATACGGGACATCGAGCAGTTCAAGGAAGACCTCATGCGCGTGAGCAAGGCCCGCTGGAACACCGCCCTCTCGCTGCTGAAAGACGAAGAACGGGACTGGGACATGTTCTTCCTGCACGTGATGGACACAGATCGGATCAACCACTTCCTCTGGAAGGGCCGCAGAGCGGACAGCGACGTGGAGGACGACTTCTTCTGGAATTTCTACGGCTGGCTGGACGAACAGTTGGGACGGCTCATGGGCGTCCTGGAGAACGACGCCGAACTGTTCATATGCAGCGATCATGGATTCTGCGAGCTGAAATGGGAGGTCCAGCTCAACCGCTGGCTAAAGCACCAGGGCTATCTGAAGTATGATAACGACCCGAAGAAAGGCTACAAGGCCGTCAAGCCCGGCTCGCGCGCCCTATCACTCGTGCCCGGCCGCATCCACATCCTTCACGAATCCAGGTGGGACATCGGCGAGGTCACCGACAAAGAATACGAACCCCTCCGCAAGGAACTCATGGACAAGCTCCGCGCAATCCGCCACCCGGACAGCGACGAGGTGATCTGCAAGCAAGTCATGAAGAAAGAGGAGGTCTTCGAAGGCCCCTACCTGGATCGTGCGCCGGACATCATCATTGACCCGTGCAACGGCTATGACCTGAAGGCCAAGCTGGGGGTGGGGCATCTGTTCGAAAAAGGGCCGCGCACGGGCATGCACACCTACGAAGATGCGCTCCTGCTGACCGGCGCCCGCCTGCGCGACATCTCAAAGGCGCGAAACATCATGGAGGTCGGCCGCTTCACCGCCGACCGAATCCTCTAGCGAGCGTGGCGGAAATGACGTCCATGAACAGGGCAGAACTGGCAGAGAGACTGAAACAGGCCGCCTACCTGGAGGGCGAGTTCGTGCTGCGCAGCGGCAGAAAAAGCAGCTATTACTTCGAC
This sequence comes from Planctomycetota bacterium, assembly GCA_021161675.1. Lineage (GTDB taxonomy): Bacteria > Planctomycetota > Brocadiia > SM23-32 > SM23-32 > JAGHAF01. The sequence goes on from JAGHAF010000116.1 coordinate 5,352, forward strand.
AAGTACCTCTTTGAAACCCGCCCTGACCTGCTCGGCGCGGTGGCCGAAGCGCTCGCCCGAATGCTGCCGGCGGACATCAATCGGCTCGCCGGGGCCGAGCTGGGAGGCGTGCCACTGGCCGCCGCCGTGTCCCTAAGGACCGGCATCCCCTACGTTATCGTGCGCAAGGAAAGCAAAGGCTACGGGACAGAGAACCGCATCGAAGGCAAGCTGGAGGCGGGCGAGCGCGTCCTGCTCGTGGAGGACGTGGCGACCAGCGGCGGCGCCGCCCTCAGCGCCGTCCAGGCGCTCAGGCAAGCCGGCGCCGGCAAAGTGTCCGCCATCGTCGTGCTGGACCGCCAGGAGGGCGCCGCCCGAGCCTTCGCCGACGCCCGCGTACCCTACCAGGCGCTGTTCACCGCCGAGTCCATGAACATCGCCACAGGAGCGAAGCGATCATGACAGAAGACGAGCAGAGAGCCGAATCGCGCTACCGTTCGCCCTTTGTCACCCGTTGGGCCAGCCGCCGGATGCTGGAGAACTGGAGCGATCTGAAGAAGGTCCGCACCTGGCGGCGGCTATGGATCGCGCTGGCCGAGGCTCAGAAGGAGCTGGGACTCGACATATCGGATGAGCAAATCGAACAGCTCAAGAGACACCAGGATGACGTCAACTTCGAGGTGGCCGCCGAGAAAGAGCGCCAGATACGCCACGACGTGATGGCGCACGTGCGCGCTTACGCAGAGCAATGCCCCGCGGCCGGCCCAATCATCCACCTGGGGGCCACCAGCGCATTCGTCGCCGACAACGGCGACCTAGTCAGGATCCGCGACGGGCTGCGGATGCTCGTCGAGCCCCTGGCCCGCGCCTGCCGGAACCTGGCGGACTTCGCCCGGCTGCACAAGAGCCTGCCGTGCCTGGCTTACACGCACTTCCAGCCCGCCCAGCTTACCACCGTGGGCAAGCGCGCCTGCCTCTGGCTGCAAGACCTGCTCGACGCGCTGACGGCGATACGCGAGCTCTCCGAGCGCGTCCCGTTCCGAGGCGCCAAGGGCGCCACCGGCGCCCAGGCCAGCTACATGGCGCTTTTCGACGGCGACGAGCGAAAGGTCAAGCAGATGGAGCGGCTAATCGCCGGCAAGCTGGGATTCCACGAGATTGTGCCCATCAGCGGGCAGACCTACCCCCGCGCGTTCGACTATCGCGTGCTGACCACCCTGGGGCGCCTGGCCCTGGCCGCTTACAAGATGGCGGGAGACATCCGCTTGCTGGCGGGCTTGAAAGAGATCGAAGAGCCCTTTGGCGAGAAGCAGGTCGGCTCCTCCGCCATGGCCTACAAGCGCAACCCGATGCGATCGGAGCGGATGGCGTCGCTGAGCCGCTTCCTGCTTGGCAGCGTGCAGCACGCCGCGTTCACCGCCGCCGACCAGTGGCTGGAACGAACGCTGGACGACTCGGCCATACGCCGGCTCGCCCTGTCGGAGAGCTTCCTTGCGGCGGATTCCATCGCTCGACTCTTGTCCAACATCAGCGCCGGACTGGTCGTCAACGAGCCGGTTATCGCCCGGCGCGTCCAACAGGAACTGCCCTTCATGGCCACGGAGAACATCCTCATGGCGGCCGTGCGGGCCGGCGGCGACCGCCAGCAGCTCCACGAACGCATCCGGCGCCACGCCATGGCGGCCGGCGAGAGAGTCAAGACCGGAGACGGCCGCAACGACATGCTGGAGCGCATCCGCGGCGACAGGGCGTTCGGGGCCGTCCGCGAGGAACTGACCCATCTGGTCGAACCGCAGAGCTTCATCGGGAGGGCGCCCGCCCAGGTTGAAGAGTTCCTCAGCGAAGTATTGGAACCCGCGCTCGGCGAGCTTCCGACGGCGCCAGACGGAATTGACGAACTGAGGGTCTAAAGAACATGGGAATGGAAGCCGACGGCGGCGTCAGGAAACGGAAATGGCTTTGGGGGTGCGTGGGCGGCATCCTGGGTTTCATCGCAATCGTAACGGTTATCTCCGTATGCGCCTGGCTCTGGTTCTCGAAATCCGTCCCGGTCGTCCCGCCGGAAACATTCGTCGCCCCCGACGCCAGCGCCTTCGCCATTGTCAGGGCCGAGCCCGATGATGCGCTTATGGCCGAGTGCATAACCCGCCTGATGGCCGCGCCCGACGTGCGGCGGCGGCTGGACGCGCAGGGACTGAGGTCGCAAGGACCCCAGATCATCCTCGGGATGGCGCCGGTCCAGATGATAATCGTCGCCCAGGGCCCTCGCGAGGGGAGGCGCCCGGCTTGCGGAATCGCGTTGTCCGCTCACAAGTACGGCCGTGGCGTGTTCGCGATGGTTTCTGGCGTTTCACGCCCGAAGTACGTCTTGAAGTGCCACGGCGTAAAGATCAAGAAAACCGACGAGGGAGTGATCGCCGTCAGGAAGAACAACTTCATGTGGGCTACCGGGCCCGAGATCGTCCGGGCCTGGATTGAGCGCCTTATCCGGCAGCGCCAGGCGGATCCGGCCGAAAACGCCGCGCCCGAGCTGGACGCAACGCCCGAAGTGAAAGCCGCCTACCAGAAGCTGAACCAGCAGGCGCCCCTGCTGTTCTGCTGCCTGAATGAGAACGACCGGCTGGCCAAGCTGGCCGAACGCCTGCCCGCGCAGAGCGGCGCCGAGGCGCTGGCCGCCGGCAGCAAGGACATCAGAATCATCTCCGGCCAAATCGAAACGGCGGGCCCCTCGGCCGGCAAACTGACCGTATGGATCGAGTGCGCCGGCGAAGAAGCCGCCGACACCTTGAGCCCTTTTCTTCGCGCGGCGGCCGAACAGGCGCTCGATGAAGCGGACCTGAAAGGGCTGCTGATCCAGCAGGACGGCGCCGCCCTCGAGGTCCAGGTTACCATCAATAACCTGCCCGCCCGCCTCGCGACGCTCGCAGACAATGCGATGAAGACCGGCAACCGGAAAGCGCCCCACCCACCCGCCGAATGACCTGGCCGGCCTAACCAGAAAGACGCCCCGCTCCCCTCCCGCTGACGCGGCCCTGCAAGGGATAATCCCCGGCGGGTTGACAGTCTCAAGCGTGACTCGTAGAATGCGCCAGCGGTGGCGCAAACAACGCTTGAGACGAAAAGGCGCGCGGGAATCATGCGAATTCTCTACTATGACATTGACACGCTCCGGCCGGATCATCTGGGCTGCTACGGCTATCACCGCAACACCTCCCCGAACATTGACCGCATCGCGCGCGAAGGCGCGCTGTTCACCAATTACTACGCCAGCGACGCGCCGTGTCTGCCCTCGCGAGCGGCGTTGTTCCTGGGCCGGCCCGGAATTGTCAGCGGGATAGTCGGGCATGGCGGCTCCGCTGCAGACCCCTACGTCGTCGGACAGGATCGCCAGTTCAGGCTCAGCCCGGAGTGGCACTCCTGGCCGATGGCAATGCGCCAGTGCGGATTCTACCCCGTCAGCGTCAGCCCCTATGCCGAAAGACACAGCGCCTGGTGGTTCTACTTCGGATGGCGCGAGATGTTCAATCCGGGCAAAGCGGGCGCGGAGCGCGCCGACGAAGTCGTCCCGACGGCGCTGGACTGGATCGAACGCAACGGAGAGCGGGACGACTGGTTCCTCCACGTCAACGTCTGGGACCCGCACACCAGCTATCGAACGCCGGAGGATTACGGCTTCCCATTCAGGGATGAGCCCATTGACGGCTGGATAAGCGACGAACTGATAGCGCAACACTGGCAGAGCTTCGGCCCCCACAGCGCGCAGGACCTCGGCGGGCTCGGGCCCGCCTGCGAAGCGCCCCGATTCCCGGCACAGATAAAAGATATGGGCGACTACCGCCGCTGGATTAACGGCTACGACGTGGCAATCCAGTACGCGGACCACTGGTTCGGCCGGATTCTGGACGCCCTCCAGGCCAAAGGCATCCTCGATGACACCGCCATCATCATCAGCGCCGACCACGGGGAGAACCAGGGCGAGCTGAACGTCTACGGCGACCACCAGATGGCGGACCACGTAACCAGCCGCGTCCCTCTGATTATCCGCTGGCCCGGCATGGAAGCGGGCGTTGGCGATGGGCTGCACTATAACTACGACCTCCCCCCCACCTTGATGGAACTGCTCGACGGGGAATGCCCGGCGCGGTGGGAAGGCAGCAGTTTCGCCGGGGCGCTCGACGGCAGGGGGGCGGGACGCGACTCGCTGGTGCTGAGCCAGTGCGCCTGGAGCTGCCAGCGCAGCGCCCGTTTCGGCCCGTGGATCGTGATGCGCACCTACCATACCGGCATGAAGAAGCTGGCGCCGGTCATGGTGTTCAACGTCGAAGAAGACCCCCACGAGCTGCATGATCTGGCGGATGAACGCCCTCAGATCGCGAACGAAGGGCTCGCCATACTGGACCGCTGGCACGCCGACATGATGAACAGCTCAACAAGCCAGGTCGATCCCCTGTGGAACGTCATGAAAGAAGGCGGCCCTTACCACACCCGCGACGCGGCGCGAAGATACGCCGAGAGGCTGCGAGCGACCGGCCGCGACGAGCACGCCCGTTGGATCGAAGAGCGCAACGGAGGCTACCTGCCCCATTGATAATGGAAGTTTTCACGGACGGCGGAAAACGGCGCCCAGGCACTAGAAATGTGGAAAGACGACGATGAGTGACAAGTCTCAGACTGAAGGCAAAGAGTTCTTCACGCCGGAGGGAATATCTTCCCGGCCGGGCCAGTTAACGGAGTCCACCCGCGGCAGGCTGCTGATCGCCGGTTGCGCCTCCGGCGGCTACCTGTCCACCAAGGTGGTTCGCCGATACCAGGAACTGCTCAAGCGCGAAGGCAGCGAAGACGACCTTATCGAGATGGAGGAACTCGACACGAGGTTCTCCGACAGCGAAACCTGCGTGCGAGTGCCCATGCACGTGGGCGGCTACGACGTGTTCCTCATTCAGGCGCTGCTGGATCCGACGTCGGAGCGCAGCATCGACCAGAACTACATGGCATTCTTGATAGCCGCCCGCACCTTCCGGGAACACGGCGCCAACCACGTGACGGGCATACTGCCCTACCTGGCCTACGCACGTCAGGACAAGCCGACGAAGTTCAGACGTGAACCGACCACGGCCAAGCTGATGGCCGACATGACGATTGAAGCGGGGATCGACCGCCTGATCTGCTGGGACCCCCATTCGGGCCAGATTCACGGCTTCTACGCGCCCACCCCCACGAGCATGCTCTCGCCCCTGACGTTGTTCATAGAGGAGTTCCGTCGCTTCGCAGGGCGAGAGGACGTCATCGTTGTGGCCCCAGACGTGGGAGCCTCGAAGTTCGTCACCCACTTCGGCCGTGCGCTCAATCTGAAGTGCGCGATCGCCTCCAAGTATCGCCCTGAGCCGGAGATATCGGAGGTCTCTGAGATAATCGGTGACTTCGAGGGCAAGACCACCGCCATCCTACTGGACGACATGATAAGCGGCGGAGGCACCCTCCACACCGTTGTGACCAAGCTCGTCCGGGAAAAGGGCATCCGCGAGGTCCACGTGGGCGTCTCCCACAACCTGTGCCTCGAGCCCGCCTGCGAGCGCCTTCAGCAGCTCCACGACCAATACCATCTGGAGCAGGTGGTCATAACGAACAGCATCCCCCAGACTCCGAATTTCCTGGACCTCTCTTTCATCAAGGTCATCTGCCTCTCGGACCCACTGGCCAGAACCATCAACCGCATTCATCACAACCGCTCGGTCAGCCAGGTCTTCTTCATACCGGGCGACTTAGCGGGCAAGTAAGCAATGGACGCTTCTATGAATGAGAACTACGATTTCGACGTGGCCGTCGTCGGGGGTGGCCCCGGAGGTTACGTCGCCGCCATCAGGGCCGCCGGCCTGGGCGCCCGCACCTGCCTCGTGGAACGCGGGGCGCTGGGCGGCGTCTGCACGAACGCAGGCTGCATACCGACAAAGGTCCTCTATCAGAGCGCCAGGATGATGCTCGGGCTGGGCGCCGCAGACGAGTTCGGGCTTGACGTCGGGGCGGTCGAGCTGCGCTATCCGCGCCTGGCCGAGCGCCGTGACAAGATCGTCCAGAGGCTTCGCAAGGGTGTGGCAGGGCTCCTCTCGGGCAGCGGCGTGGAGATGATCCGCGCCTCCGCCGGCTTCGAGGACGCGCACACACTGCGCTGCGCAGGCGATCAGGAGGACGGCCTGATCACAGCTCAGAGATTCATCCTGGCCACTGGCTCCAGCCCCGTCCAACTGCCGGGGCTGCCATTCGACCACGAGCGGGTTATCAACAGCGCCGACGCCGTCAGCGCAGGCGAACTGCCCGAGTCCATCATCATCGTGGGCGGCGGCTACATAGGCTGCGAGTTCGCGAGCGTCTACGCCGCCCTGGGAGTGCAGGTCACGCTCGTCGAGATGCTGGACCACCTGCTGCCCGGACTCGACAGGGACTGCGCAGCGCAGGTCAAAAAAGGGATCAAAAAGCTCGGCGGCGCGGTCTACACCGGCGCGACTCTCGACGGACTGGATACCACGGCCGGCGGCGTTACCGCCTCCCTTTCAGACAACCGGCAGGTTTCCGCCGAACAGTGCCTGATCTGCGTCGGGCGCCGGCCCGACTGCTCCGGCCTGAACATCTCGGAGGCCGGCCTCCAGGCGGGCGAAAACGGACAGGTCCCCACCAACGAACACATGCAGACCTCCCAGCCACACATCTACGCCGTCGGGGACGTGGCCGGCCCCCCCCTGCTGGCGCACGTGGCCAGCAGGGAGGGAATCGTGGCGGCCTCCCACGCCACTGGCGCCATCAGCGCCAGGATGGACTACCGGGTGGTCCCGGCGTGCGTATTCGCCTTCCCCGAGATCGCAACCGTCGGCATAACCGAAGCCGAAGCGACGGAGAGCGGCCGTCAGACCATCGTAAAGAAGTTCCCATTCCGCGCACTCGGCAAGGCGCACATCCTGGGGGACACGGGCGGATTCGCCAAGCTGATAGCCGACGCTCGCACGGGCCGGCTGCTGGGGGCGCACATCTGTGGTCCGCAGGCCGGCGCCCTCGTGGGAGAGGCCGCCCTGGCCTTGCAGATGGAGGCGACTGCCGAGGAGTTGTGCGACACCATCCACGCCCATCCCACATTGACGGAATCCCTCCACGAAGCGGCCCAGGGTATCGTCGGCCTCCCTATCAACTGGAAAGGATAGGGCGCGTGACAGATCACCCCAGCCTCCGTGTAATCGCCATGCGGGGGGCCGGTTATGATGCCGTGTACCGGCGCCAGCTCGAGCTTCGCGAGCGGTGCATCGAAAGCGGCGGCCTGGAGAATTACCTGATGGTGGTCGAACACCTTCCCGTTATCACCGTGGGGCGCCGCGGCGGCATTGAAGACGTCCTGCTCTCGCGGGAGCGGCTTGCCGAGAAGGGAATCGAGCTGGTTGAGACGAACCGCGGCGGCATGGTGACCTTCCACGGGCCCGGCCAGCTTGTCCTCTACCCGATAATAGACCTGAAGCGGCGCGGCCGGGACCTGCACCGTTACCTGCGAGAATTGGAGAGCTGGCTGGTAAACGTGTGCATCGAGTATGGAGTAGCCGCGCACACCGCCCCTCCGCATACGGGCGTCTGGGTCGAGAACCGTAAGATCGCCTCGATCGGCATCGCCGTGCGCCGCTGGGTGGCATATCACGGAGTGGCGCTGAACGTGTCCACGGACCTGTCTTACTTCGACATGATCGTCCCCTGCGGCCTGCGCGAGGCGCAGATGACGTCTCTTCAGCAGGAATGCGGCCTCTCTCTGACGTGCGAAGAAGTGGCCGAGCGAGCCGTCCCGGGCTTCAGAAACGCCTTCGGGTTTTTATCCTAGAGTTACTGGGAGCGCGAGAGCGACAATCACATGAGCAGCAAATTCCCGCCGTGGCTGAAGAGGCGTCTGCCACCGCCCGAACAGACCGAAAAGGTCCGGCGGCTCCTTGCAGAGCTGGGGCTGAATACAGTGTGCCGCGAGGCCCATTGCCCCAACCGCGGCGAGTGCTACGCAAGCGGCACGGCCGCACTGATGATCCTGGGGCGGCTCTGCACGCGGGATTGCCGGTTCTGCGCCGTCGAAAGCGGCGCGCCGGGCCCCGTAGACCCGGAAGAGCCGCACAGGGTGGCGCTTGCCGTGCGCCGCCTCGCTCTGCGGCACGTCGTGATAACCAGCGTGACGCGCGACGATCTGCCCGACGGCGGCAGCGCGCATTTCGCCGCGACTATCCGCGCCGTCCACACCGAGAGCGACGCCACCGTGGAAGCGCTGACCCCGGACTTCCAGGGGCGGCGGGCGGATGTGCTGCGGGTGCTTGACGAACGCCCCGAAGTCTTCAATCATAATGTCGAGACGACGCCGCGCCTCTACGGCGAGGTGCGGCCGCAGGCCAACTATCAGGTCTCTTTACAGGTCCTGCGGTGGGCGTCGCAATGCGAAAGCGCGCCGATCGTCAAGAGCGGCCTCATGCTCGGACTGGGCGAGAGGCAGGAGGAACTCGAAGAGGTGTTCCGGGACTTGGTCGCGTCCGGGTGCCGGGCGCTCACGCTCGGGCAATATCTGGCGCCGTCTAAAGAGCATTATCCGGTGCATGAATTCGTGCCGCCCGAGCGCTTTGAGCAGCTCCGGCGGATGGCGCTGGCGATGGGATTCGAACAGGTTATCAGTGGGCCGTTCGTGCGAAGCAGCTACCGCGCCGCCGAGACCGTCGAGCGCTTGTTGGAGCGAACGCGTTCCAGTAGCTGAGCAAACAAGAAAGGAAGAAGGAAATGACGATCGAAGTCACTCTGCCCCCGCTGGGCGACGATGCCCCCGAGGAAGCGGAAATCTCCTTCTGGTACGTCGAAGAGGGAGATGTAGTGGAAGAAGGTCAGGACATGGTGGAGATGCTCACGGACAAGGCGGCGTTCACCGTCCCCGCGCCGGCGGGCGGCATCCTCAGGGACATCCGCGTCGAAGAGGGAGATACCGTCCAGGTGGGCGAGACCATGGCCATAATCGAGTGAACGGCGACCCGCAAAATGGCGTTTGAGAACATATACTCACAGCCCCAGGTCACGCGAGCGTTGCGGGCGCTTCTCGGCAGCGGCAGGCTGCCTCAAGCCCTTCTGCTGGTGGGCGCCGAAGGACTGGGGCGACTCGGCGCCGCCCGCGAGCTGGCGCGCGTCGTCCTTTGCACGGACAGCCCTTCCCCCGCCGACTACTGCGGCAGGTGCCGGAGCTGCCGGATGTCCCGCCTCCAGGATCATCCGGATTACCTGGAATTCGGCGTGCCCGAAGGCAAACAGCAAGTGCCCATCTCGGCCATCCGCCAGATAGCGGACGTCGCGAACCTGACACCCGTGCTCTCCACCCACCGCGTATTCGTAGTGCGAGAGGCGGAAAGGATGAGCCTGGAGGCGGCGAACTGCTTTCTGAAGACGCTCGAGGAGCCCCCGGGGGACAGCTTACTCGTGCTGATAGCATCCTCGGCGCGAAAGCTCCCGGAAACCATCGTGAGCCGCTGCCAGCAGATTCGCTTCGCCGGGATAGCGCCCCGTCAAATCGCCGAAGGGCTCGAAGAGGCGGGCGCCTCGGCCGACGAGGCGTGGTGGCTTGCGCGGCGAAGCTGGGGCAGCCCGGGCCTGGCGGAGCGCTTTCGCGAGCTGGAACTGCACGAGTTCAACCGTGAGTTTCTGCCCCGGCTCAGGAGTCTTTCCATTCGGGACAACTTCAAACTCTCCGATTTCGTGCGACAGAACGCAAAGAGCCGCTCCGGCTCCGCCGCCGAAATGCGCGAGCGGCTCCAGGACTTGCTGGAATCCGCCGCGCTCTACTGCCGCGACCTCGCCCTCGCGGCAACGCAGGGCGAGATGAGCGAGCACAACTTCTTCAACTCCCACCAGGCGGACGAACTGCGCCGGGACGCCGCCGGCCGGCCGGCGCGCTTCTTCATCGAGCAGGCGCAGCTCCTTCTGGAAGCCGCAGAGCGAATCGGCGCCAACGCCAACCAGCAATTGACCCTGGACCACACCTTCACTCAACTGGCCAAGCGCATGAAAACCAGCGCATGACCGAAAAACTCGAAGGAACCGTCACGCGGATACACTCCGCCCTCTGCGAAGTGGACGTGCAGGGGCAGAGCTATGAGTGCAAGATGCGCCGGCGCCTGCTGGAAAGCGACACGGGCGAGA
>JAGHAF010000090.1 GCA_021161675.1 Planctomycetota bacterium
CGTTCCCCCTGAACAAGAGGAACTGGGCGCTGTTGTCGTAGAAAAGCACCACTGCGCCGCGTTCGTGATTGATATCAACCTCCGTCTCCACGGGGAAGTCGTCGCGCAGCCTGCCGGTGTCGGCCAGCCACCATTCCGCGTACGCCACGCCGACGTCCGGCCCGTCGCCGTAGATGGCCCGGCCGGGCCAGGAGTTGATCGGCACGTTGGGATCAATGACGTAGCTGGGATCATTGGTATGATTCATCTCCCCGTCCGTATTAAACCGCCATTCATGAGTGGTGGGGTCGCCATCAAGGTCCACCGTGGCGTTATCCTCGTCGGCCATGTTCCACTCGACGTATCTGCGATCACTGGTGGCGGGGCAGGTGAATACATCCATCGTTTCTATGTAGCCCCGGTAGAGCTGGCACAGTGACAGCGAAGAATCCCGGTAGGTCATCCCAGCGCCGCGCTGCTGCCAGGACGGCATCGCGTCGCGATGCTCGTTGCGCCACACGTTGAGGCTTATGCCCACCTGCTTGACGTTATTGATACAGGACGCCTTGTGAGCCTCCTGCCTCGCCCGACTCAGAGCGGGCATGAGCATTCCGGCCAGAATAGCTATTATGGCGATGACAACCAACAATTCGATCAATGTGAAGGCCCTTTTCATCGGCAACCTCCCCCGACTAAGGAAAACACGGGAAATCACTCTCTACCTATAGTGTAATCTACGGCAGGCCAGTGTCAAGCGGCAAAAAGGTGTGATGAGCGCCGTTGCCCGCCACTGAGCCCTTAGAACGGCTTATCGGGAGTGTTTCATGATACTCGCGCGCTCTGTTTTGGCCCGCCGGGCAGGAACGTCCATGCGGCCTGTGCAAATCCTGTGAACAACGTCGGCGCGCGCCCGCCTCCGCCGGCCCGTTCCGATTGGCGCCGAGCCCTCTAAATGTTAGAATTACCGTGACTATTCAAGCGCCTCTCACCACCGAGACACGGAGAATGGGAAACCAAGGCGCCGACTACCGACTGCCAAGGTGAGAAGCGCCTGAGCGGCTGCAATAGGTCTTATAAGTCTTATAGGGCCTATTCCCCCCCCCGCCAGAGGCCCTGTGAACCGGTGGCTGAGGATAGCGCCGTTTTACACCCGCGCATCAGATGAGGAGAACCCATGGAGAAAGAGGAAGCCCGGCCAGCCCCCGGCCCTCGGCAGCGCTCCGACGACAGTGAGACCATCTCTACGGCCCGCAAAGTGCGGCTGGGGATACTGCTCGCTATCTTGCTAATCGTGACTGTGGCCTTTTTCGCTGCGAGAGCGCACAGGGAAAGATTGAAGGAGCAGGCCGCCCGGGACAGCGCTGAGGCCGTCCAGCAGGCCCGCAGCTCCCTGCGGGACATGGATTGGAAAAAGGCGGCCAGCTACCTGAACAGAGCGGTCGAACTCGATCCCAGCAATCAAGACGTCGCGCGAATGGGTATTGAGCTTGAGCTAGTGCCCTCGACATTGTCAGTGCCAAGGCATCCCAGCAATCAAGACGTCGCGCGAATGGGTATTGAGCTGGCTTTCGCCGTAGGAGCCCTCAACGAAGCGTTTAGCCGCTTCAATCAGATGGACCTTTCCGTGGGCGAGATACACGCGGCTGGACACCAATTCGTGCGCCGCTGCGGCCTGCTGTGGAACATGGCGCATCGGATAACGCAGCCGGCCCACAATGATCGCGAGAAGGCGCTGCTTCTATGCCGCTGGTTCGCCCTCTACCTGCTGCCCGTCGCCGAAGACGGCACGCCCGATCCGCCGATCAGCGTGCTTCAGAAAGGCTTTGGCGAGCGCAAGGAACTGGTCTGGACCTACGTGGCGCTCGCCCGCCAGGCCGGCCTTCTGGCAAAGGTGTTCGTCCCCGGCGGCCCGGCGGCCCCCTATCCCCTCGTCCAGGTGTATCCCGCGGACTCTGCGCCCTTCCTCGTCGATCCCTGCCAGGGAACGCCCTTGCTCAATCCCCGCACGGGGGACTACCTGTGCGCCGATGACACCGCCGAGTGGCAGCGCCTGCTGCTGCCCCCCGGTCCCGCCCCGAAAGCTCCACAGGAGGCATCCGCAGGCGAGCCGGCCGGTCCCCACACTCAGCTCTGGCCCGCGACGCACCCCGGCTCGCTTGATCCACGCATGCAGGCGTTCGAGAACCTGCTGGGCGATCTGCCTTTCCACCCTGTCCTGTTCTTTAACGCCCGGCTGGAACAGGTCCACAGCGCGCAGGAGTTGTGGCCCGTGCCGAAGCAGATTCTGCGGCGGCGCAACTCACCCGAAGCCGCCCAGGCTGTAACCAAGCAGCGTGAATTGCTCCAGCTTGCCGGCAGTGGAAGGGACGCATACCTGCTGGGCAAGTTCAACGAGGCGCAGAAGATGAACGTGAACACACTGAACACGGCGACAAGCGCCCTCGAGGAAACAGATAGCCCGCAGGCAGCCCCCCTTATCAAGAAGGCCATTGAAGCGGCCTCCTTCTACGCCCTGGTAACCGCCCACGAGGCCGGCAATCTGGAGGAAGCGGCCCAGCGCGCCACGAGCTATCTGGAGCGGTATCCGGACGGACGCTGGGCGCCACTGGCCAAACTGTTGCGCGCGGAGATCGCCTCCCAGCAAGGGGACGAAGAAACGGCTCGCGCTCTGTGGCGCGACCTGCCCCAGCAGCGCCGGCTGTACGGAACTATGAGGGCGGACGGCCTCCTGCCGGCCCCGTAATTTCAGGCGTAATACTCCTCTCAAACGAGCAGGAAAACAGGGGTTAGCCGTTCGACATGCTCGCGGTCCTCGGCGAGCTCGAAGGGGAATCAGTGATCAGGAATCAGTACGAGCAGCCTTATCCAGAGATTGAGCAGCAGCGTAGAAACACCAACGTCACAATCCGCAGAAGGGCGCAGATGAACCCAGATAACAGCGAGTTCAATAACCCGCGAAAATCGGCGCTTCGCCACCAGGCGCGAGAACCGTGCAGCTAAGGCCCAAATTGCCATCCAGGCATACATAGGCGGGGAAGGAGGCCGGCGTGTCAATCGCCACCTGCATGACGGTTATTTCGAAGTCGTCGTGCTTTGAACTGTCGTTGTCACTTCCGCAGATATCTCCCCCGCATCCTCCGCCGCCGCAGTTGTCCTCATCGTCTACCGTGACCGTGATTGTGTATGTTCCGGCTGTCGCCGGAGCTATCCACGTTACGCTCTGGCCCTGATTA